>JBBSFW010000012.1:0-71858 GCA_038254805.1 Terriglobales bacterium | reverse complement strand
TTCCTGTCATTTCGAGCGTAGACGAGTCGAGAAACCTGCTTTTCGCCGGTGTGCAAACAAATATCGACACTCATTCCGCACGCTGACGGGCACACCTCGGCAGTATCTCTGCCGCGAGCAAACAACAGGTTCCTCGATTGCGCAAGATCGTTCGCTTCGCGAACCACCTTGCTCCGCTCGGAATGACAGGATTAATTTGGTTGGTTCAAACGGAGGAATTAAAGGAGCGAGTTCAGACAGAGCGCACGCGGGGAGCGCCTGCTGATGCCTAACCCCCGCGACATCGTCATCATCGGCGGCGGTCACAATGGGCTGGTCACGGCCTTCTATCTCGCGCGTGCCGGATTCAAGCCACTGGTGCTCGAGCGCCGCAACCAAGTCGGCGGCGCCGCCGTCACCGAAGAATTTCATCCGGGATTTCGTTCCTCCGTGCTTGCCCACTCGGCTGCGCTTCGCCCAGATGTCGTTCGCGACATGCAGCTCGAAAAACACGGGCTAAAGCCAATTACGCCGGAAGTTGAAGTCACCACACTCTCGCCCAGTGGCCGGCCGCTGCTCTTGTACCGGAATGTGCAGAGAGCGGCGCAGGAAATAGCGAAGTTGTCGTCAGCAGACGGCGCTCAATATCCGGAGTTCCGGCGGGCAATGGCGAGGACCGCGGGCATCATCGCTAAGGTGCTTGCGCTCACGCCGCCGGAGATCGAAAGCCCGAACGCGGGCGATCTGTTCGGACTACTGCAACTGGGCCGCTCGGTGCGGGGTCTGGGCAAAAAAGACATGTACAGCCTGCTGCGCTGGGGGCCCATGGCGGTTGCGGACTTGGCGGTGGAATTCTTTGAGACCGAGTTACTGCGGGCCACCATTGCCGCCCAGGGAATCTTCGGAACCTCCTTCGGTCCCTGGTCGGCGGGCACGGCGCTGGTCTTTTTATTACGCTCAGCTGGAGGGGGGGAGTCATTTGCGCAAGGCGGAATTGGCTCCATCACCCAGGCCATGGCAGCGGCGGCGCAGCAAGCCGGGGCCGAGATTCGCACCGGCGCCGAAGTAATCGAAATCAGCGTTAAGAACGGCGTGGCTCAAGGAGTGGTGCTCTCGACCGGAGAACAGATTCTTGCGCGGACGGTGATCTCAAACGCTGACCCCAAGCGCACGTTCCTCAAGCTGACCGATCCCTCCCTGCTTTCGCCAAGCTTCACCAAGCGGTTGCAGAACTACCGCATGAATGGCAACGTCGCCAAGGTAAACTTGGCGTTGTCCGGTTTACCGGCATTCCCGCAACTCGATGGAGCCGAAGCTGCTCTGGGGGGAAGAATTCAAATAGGCGAGGAGATGAATTACCTGGAACGCGCGTTCGATGAATCAAAATACGGCTGCTTCTCCCGCGCTCCGTATCTCGAAATTACGATCCCTTCTGTGTCCGATCCATCACTGGCGCCGTCAGGGAGTCATGTAATGTCCGTTTACATGCAGTACGCCCCGTGTAAGCTGCAGAATGGCAGCTGGCAGGATGAAGCGCAGAGAGTCGCGCTTGGTGACGCCGTGGTCAAAACTCTGGCGCAGTACGCGCCCGATCTCCCGGGAAAGATCCTGCACCACCAGATCATTACGCCGCAGGATTTGGAAGACCAATACGGCCTGACCGGGGGCCACATTTTCCACGGCGAACTGGCTCTCGACCAAATTTTCACCATGCGGCCTATGCTCGATTGGGCGCGCTACCGCACGCCCATTCAGGGCCTGTATCTCTGCGGATCGGGAACTCATCCCGGCACCGGGCTTACGGGTGGCTCGGGCGCAAATGCCGCGCGGGAAATCCTCAAAGGGCTGAAGCGCGAGCGATGAGGAAAAAAAACGCAGTCCTCCTGCTCAGCTGCCCCGACCGCAAGGGCATTGTCGCCAGCATTGCCGGATTTATCTATCAGCACGGCGGCAACATCGTGCACGCTTACGAACATAGCGATATCGCCTCAGGAACGTTTCTCATGCGCGTGGAATTTGATCCCGCCGCCTTCGACGTTCCGCTGAATGATTTTGCCCGGCACTTTTCTCCCATCGCGATTGACTTCGACATGCATTGGAGGCTGACGGAACCCCACTACCGGCCTAATATGGCGGTCCTGGTTTCCAAATACGATCACTGCCTCGTCGATCTGCTTTACCGCCACAAAAGCGGCGAGCTGGCTTGCGAAATCCCCTGCATCGTCTCCAATCACCCGGATAATCAGTCGATTGCGGATTTCTACCGTGTTGCTTTTTTCCTGGTGCCGGTTCCGAAGCAAAACAAGCAAGCCGCTGAGGGACAGCTTCTCTCAGTGCTGGAACGTCATTCGGTGGACTTGGTTGTGCTCGCCCGGTATATGCAAGTGCTTTCTGATCAGTTCGTCAACGTTTACCCTCGCCGCATCATTAATATCCACCATTCTTTTCTACCGGCATTCGTGGGAGCCAAACCCTATCATCAGGCTTTTAGCCGAGGAGTGAAACTGATCGGCGCCACCAGCCATTATGTGACCGGGGTGCTCGACGATGGACCGATCATCGAGCAGGACGTCGCCCGTGTTTCACACCGCGATTCTGTTGGCGATCTAATTCAGAAGGGCCGTGACTTGGAAAAAGTGGTGCTCTCACGCGCCGTCCGCTGGCACATCGACAATCGCGTTCTTCTGTACGGCAATAAAACGGTGGTGTTCGAATAGCAGATTGCTTCATCCCAAAATCTGGGAACTCTTCGCCGCTGAACGCTGGCGCGGCCTCACTTACTAAGGTAACTAGTCCGT
Source organism: Terriglobales bacterium (assembly GCA_038254805.1). Classification (GTDB taxonomy): domain Bacteria; phylum Acidobacteriota; class Terriglobia; order Terriglobales; family Acidobacteriaceae; genus Gp1-AA145. The sequence goes on along the minus strand of JBBSFW010000012.1, from coordinate 69,081 downwards.
AACGTAGGCCTCTGGCAGTATTAACCTTCATACGATTTCAATCGAGGAAGGCGCAATTGGCAGAAGATCCCAAATGGGAACTTGCCATCCTGGCCACTGTTCAGGGTTTCTACGAGAAGCTCTTGCGGGAACCGGTCGAGGGCGAAGTTCCCGTACCCGCAGGTCTTGAGACCGTATCCCTGCAAGCTGCTCCTGACGTGGGCGAAATGCTCGGCGCTATGCGCCGTTGGCTGCGCCTGCTCGATATGGCCATCTCTCCGGCAATGCTGCGCCGGGGGTTTTCTAACGAAACTGATCCCGAGATCGCTGAGGCAATGCTGCGCTACTTCGTGCGCAAGAAGAACCGCAGCGAGCTTGACCACGACAAGACCGACATCGTTGCAACGTTTCTGTATCGTCACCCGCGCGTTCCCGGGCAATGGGAGCAACGCGGCTATGGACTGGACGGGTCGCTGCCCCTTTCCCCGTTTGAAATCGCGCTGATTGAAATTCTCGCCGATTCCGACCTGCCGGAACTTCCCGAAGAGCATCTGCAGGTGCTGCGCCGTTTCGATCCGTTAGAGGAGCAGGTGCTCCGTTTTCGCGATTTAAATGCGCTGCTGGAATCCGGAATCATTCCCACTGTCCGCCAGCTCAAGCATTCGCTGGATGCATCCTTCTACCATCCCGGCGTGCTGGCAACCATCGCTCCCTACAATGCAACCTTTGGGGCGAGGTTCGACGACCTTTTTCGCGCCGCCAGCAAGGAAATCAAGTCTTTCGCCGACGAACTGGAGGAGCAGGGCGGCACCATTCTCGGCAGCGTGGACGGTGTGGATATCACAATTGACCAGGTGAAATTGCTGGATGAAAACAGACTGCTCAACCTGGATTACGGCAGTGCGTTGGAAAAGTTTCATCGGGTCTCAAGGCTGAAGCGGACTCTCGAGCAGAGGCCCCCCATGAAGCGTGGCACGAAGCAGGCCTCGGCTGGCAAACAGGCAGCCAAAATTTCTATACCGCCCGCCATTCAACCCTTCAATCTCAAGGCCATGCGGAGCTCAGTGACCCCGCAGCAGGTGGCGGCAGAAGAGACCAAATTGTTGAAAGTGGAAGAGTCAGTGCGAATTTTTGTACGCGTGGCTGATGCGAAATTCCGACAGGTCGTGCCAATGCGATTTTTTAATCTGACGCTCACGCCCGCCGAAGCCGAAGCCTACTGCGCGGATTACCTGGAAGAGAAGAGCCTGCGTGCGGGAGTGGCGCGGGTCCTGCTGCGGCTGGTAGCGGTCACCGCTCGCCTTATCTCCGAATTGGAAGAGTTGAAGCGCGCCAATAACTCTCCCTCCTTGCGAAAACTTCACGCCGATTCCCTGGTTACGCTTTTGGAAATCGCCTCCAAGGCCTCGGAAAATTCCGAGCGCGTTTCTTTGCTGGCTGCCCAGCGCGGCCATCGGCAGCAGGTCGAGGAAATCCAAACTTCCCTGAAAAAGCTAAACGACTATAGCGGAATCGCGGTTGCCACGCTGACGGGCTCGGTGGAAGCGAAGAGCGCCGCGGCCGCGGCGAACTAAACACTGCTTTTGCGCTGGGGGCAACGGGTGCAAGCTGAGTTCTGGGATGGGAAAGTCCTGAAGCTAGTCGTCTGCTTTTTTCGACGTTCGATTTTTCATAGGAATCGCAGCGAGCAGTAAATCTCTGTCCCCTTCCAGAGTCAATAAAGACTGGCAGGACGCCCGTCTTTCTATGTCCGTTTTACTGATGGCTGACGGCTGATAACTGATAGCTAGTTGATATCAAACTGCTCCTGATGCAGCGCCGGGTCGCTTTTCACGATCAGGGTCTTCTTGCTAAGTTCTTCCAATTCATTCAGCCATCGGCCATTGTTGGCCTTGAGCGCCTTCGCCACTTCGGGATTGACTCGCAGCATCACATCTGAGTGTTCAAGCTGCTTGGCGATCTTTCGCATCTCGATATAGATTTCGTTGCAAACGGTATTCACCGCCTTGACGAAACCGGTGGCTTCGCAATAAGGACAAGGCGAGCCAATGGTCCGCTCCAGCGACTGCTTGACCCGTTTGCGGGTGATGGCTACGAGGCCGAAGTCATTAAACTGCAACACCTTTGATGGCGAGCGGTCGCCGCGCAGAGCTTCTTCCAGCGCCTGCATGACTCTCTGCCGGTTGCGGCGCTCATCCATATCGATGAAGTCGATGACGATGATCCCACCGAGATCGCGGAGGCGAATCTGCCGCACGATTTCCTTGATCGCATCCACGTTGGTTTTGACGATGGTATCTTCCAGTCGCGCCGTTTTGCCCACGTATTTGCCGGTGTTAACATCAATCGCAACCAGCGCCTCGGTCTGATTGATCACGATGTAGCCGCCGCTCTTCAGCCAGACTTTCGACTTGAGCGCCTTGTCAATTTCTTCTTTCAGTCCAAATTGTTCGAACAAGGGAGTTTCTTTGCTGTAAAGCTTCACCCGCCGCACCAGCGCCGGCTGGAAGCGGTTGGCAAAGCGCAGAATCCGCTCATATTCCTGTTCGGTATCTACCCAGATGGCGGAAAAATCCGAAGTGACCTGGTCGCGCAGGATGCGCTCGACCACGTTCAGATCGTGATAGATCAGCGCCGGAGGTTTACTGACGTCCGCGCGAGTGCGAATTTCGTTCCACAGCCCTTTCAGGAAGCGAATGTCGGCGCGCAATTCCTGTTCATCGGCGCTCTGGGCGGCGGTGCGGACAATAAATCCGCCGTGCCCATTTTCACATTCGCTCTGGATGATCCGCTTTAGACGTTGCCGCTCTTCCTCCGATGCGATTTTCCGCGAAACCCCGGTGTGATTGACAGTAGGCATGTAAACCAGGAAGCGTCCGGGCAGAGCAATATGACTGGTAATGCGCGCGCCCTTCTTGCCGATCGGCTCCTTGGCGATCTGAACCAGAATTTCCTGTCCTTCTTTCAGCAGGTCGGTAATCTGGGGCAGATTCTGCGGCTCTTGGCGGCGAAATTTACGGCTCCCTCCCTGGCTGCGACGGCGTGGACGGCGATCAAACGCCGGCCGGGGCGCACGCTGAGTATAAGCCGCAGTTGGGGCCGGGCCACGAACCTCGGCGCGCGCGTCCCCTGTGCCATCGCCTACGGCTTCGGCAGCCACCAGGGCTTCGGCTTCCGCTTGCGCTTTCTCTAATTCAGCTTCTTCTTCGGCAACATCGTCCACGTCTTCCGCCTGGGCGACTTCGGCGGTCTGCAGGGAAACCGGCTCAGCAGAAAACGGCACGGCGTCGGCGCCATTGTCTGCGGAGGCGGCCAGGCGCTCTGACGGCTTACTCGTATATTCCCCGGCAGCGTGAGTTTCTTCTTCAAATTCGTCGAACGCTTCGTCTTCTTCAAGCTCGTCGACGTAGGAAGATAGACCAGCCTCCTCCTCATCAATTTCCTCTTCTTCGACCGTCCCCTGGCCGGCGGAAGTCCGTACATCCTGGCTCCCGGACGCTGCCTCGTCCCGCTCGTCTGGTACTTCTTCCGCTGCAGCTTTGCTCGCGACTACCGCAGCCACATTCATTTCGTGCAATCGCTTCTGCTCGCGGTCCCAGTCGGAACTGGTCGCCGATGGCGAAGACAGAACCTCGGATCCGGAAGATTGCTGCGTGAAAGTGTCGCCCCCGCCGGCAGGTTCAGCGGTGGAGTCATGCCCCACAAACAACGGCTCGTCCTCCGGAAATGTCGCTGCGATTGCATCGGGAACAATGCGAGAGGAAGAAGCCGTACTCTCGCGGACTGCGGGTGCAGCAGCAGCCGTCCGCCGGTATTTTGAGATGGACTCGCCCGGCAAGAGAATAGGCTCATACCCGGCAGGCGGCCCAAACTGTTGGCGCTCTGGACGCGACGGCGCAGGGGACGAAGGACGGGAATGCTCGGGCGAGCGGTCGCGGCTTCCACGCCGCCGCCGGCTGCGCCAGCCTCCCCGCTCGCCGCGGTCATCGCGAGCACTTGAGCTTGGCCGCGCGGCTTGGCTTTCCCCCGTAGGGGGCGCTTCCACCTCACCTGCTGCGGGCGGCTCCTCAGAGGACAGGGCAGGGAGAGCATCGAGACGAGGCCTCGCATCGGGGGCGCCCTGAGGCGTCGGAATGTCGTCCAGGTCGTCATCCTGGTTCTCCAATTCCATGAAATCGGAGACGTATAGAAAGGCATCGCGCTCCAGGCCAACATCCACGAATGCGGACTGCATCCCGGGCAGAACGCGGGTCACCCTGCCTTTGTAAATGGAACCCGCCAGGGTGTACTCGTTTTCCCGCTCTAAATACACTTCGGCCAATAGATCGTCTTCCACCATGCCGACTTTGGTCTCGTGCGGCGTGGAAGACACGAACAATTCTTTTGTCATGGAAACTCCGGTCCGTGGCGTGCGCCTACGGATTCACCGGACCAGGAGAGACAACTGCGGGAGGGAGTGAAGGATGCGATATACGTTCTGCAAAGAGCGAGAACGTTCCCGGCCCAGGATAACGCCTCTGGGGCGAGCTGGCTTCGGCAATCTAGAAGTCGTTTCCACTGTCGCAATGTGCCCAGGATTGTGACCGCTCTCTCTGTTGATCTGAGGGGGCCGTTCCCCGCCCGGGCTGCCCTACTTCAATCCTGCCCGGCTGTGTGTCGCTCTGCCGGCGCGTTGCCCTCTTCACGCGAGGGCGGTCGTAATTTTTGCTCAATCCGCGAATTTGCGGTGTATTTCTCGCTTCATTGCCCTGCTTCAGTTCACGAAGCGGCGCATACGGACGTTCATCACCATCCCTAAAGCCAGGAACATGAACAGGACCGATGACCCGCCGTAACTCATTAAGGGTAAAGGTATTCCGGTGACGGGCATAAAACCCACCACCATGCCAACGTTGACCACGATATGAAAGGTCAAAACCGCCACCACCCCCATCACTATGAACGTGCCAGCGCGGTCGGGCGCGGTTTGCGCGTTCTGGGCCAGGCGCATCAGCACCAAGAAGTATAGCAGCAAGACCGCCAGAGCACCTACAAAACCATGTTCCTCGGAAAATGCCGCAAAAATGAAGTCCGTATGCGGTTCCGGCAAGAAGGCCAAGTGCGTTTGGGAGCCTGAGCTGCTGCCCCAAATCCCGCCGGAACCCACGGCAATCAGAGACTGGGCGACGTGGTAACCGGCGCCCCGGGGATCGGCATCCGGCTCCAAAAAGCTGGTAAGCCGCTGCTTCTGGTAGGGCTTCAAAATGTGGACTCGATCGGAAAACAACACCGCCCCCACGCCAACCGCCGCCAGCAGGAACAGCGCCGCGCCCTGTTTCCACTTCAGCCCCCCGAGGAAAATGCCAACGATCGCAATAGGAATGTAGGTCAAGGCAGTACCCAGATCTGGCTGCGCTAAAACCAACAGCATGGGGAAACCCACGATCGCCCCCGCTTTGATGAGGTCAGTCCATGAGAGTTCCTTCTGCCGCAGATCCGAAAAATACTTGGCGATCCCAAGAATCAGAATCAGCTTCACCCACTCCGATGGCTGAAAATGGTTCCCCCCAGGCAGCTTGACCCAGCGCCGAGCTCCCAGATACTTCTGGCCAAAGATAAGGACTGACATGAGGGCGACAAGCGCCGCCATATACATCCAGTGCACGCGCTCCAGCAGCATTTGGTAGCTTAGCGAGCTCACAATAAACATTCCGGCCAAGCCGCCGGCAATCCAGTACATCTGCTTAATGTGGACCCCGGCGAACTTGGTATGCAGGGTTGCACTGCGAATTTCGACCACACCCAGGGCGCAGATGATGAGCACGAAGGTCACCAGCAGCCAGTCAAAATCGCGGAATGAGATATTACGAGACATAAAAAAACCGTCAGCTGTCAGCCATCAGCCGTCAGTGAACCCCTCCCAATCCCGGCGCCGCAGCCGCTAGCGGAAATGGCCTTTTCGGGAGGCTCACCTGGAAGCGCCCGCCCTCCAGCCGGTGTTGATCTCCATCTAAACCTGGCGCCGTCCATAATGCGCCGATTTCGACTTTCCCGGCGGCCTTCTCTACCATCTTTGTCGGCTGTTGGCGCTGCTTGTCCACATACGCCTTGATCACCTGAGTGGCCAGCCGAGCTGCCAGCTTACCGTGCTCGCCCCCTTCAAACAGTACGCAGACTACGATATCCGGGTTGCGCCGAGGCGTGAACCCGACAAACCATCCGTTTTGGGCTAGGGACTCGTTGTTCTGGTGCTTGGCACGGGTAGCCAGTGAGACAACCTGCGCCGATCCGGTTTTTCCTGCAATGTCAATCCCAGCAACGTGCGCCGATGGAGCAGTACCCTCGGGCAGCAGCACCCGGCTCATAGCGTCGGTAATGACGTTCCATCCGTTCGCATCAACTGGAATGTTCTTTACCTCGGTGTGGTGATTTACCTCGACATACTCCGCGGGCAAGCCCCGGGGGTCTGCGACGTGCGGCACCACCATGCGCCCGGCGCTTGAAATTGCCGCAATCGCCCGCATGAGCTGCACCGGACTTGTGGCGACGGCCCCTTGCCCGATCCCGACCGAGATGGTCTCCCCTGCAAACCACCTCTGCCTGTAATTGCGCAGCTTCCATTCTTCTGACGGCATGACGCCCGAGGCTTCCTGCGGCAGATCAATCCCGGTTTTCTGCCCCAGGCCGAGGGCAATCGCGTATTTTGCGATTCTTCCTATGCCCAGCTTTTCCGCCAATGTATAGAAAAACACGTCGCAAGACTGATAAATCGCCTTGCTCAGGTCAACATCACCGTGACCGGTCTTCACCCAACATCCGAAGCGCCGGCCATAAAACTGCGCTCCCCCGTTGCAGTGAACTTTGAGGTCCTCAGCAATTCCCTCTTGCCAGCCAGCGGTGGCCATCAGGATCTTGAAAGTCGAGCCTGGCGCCAGCTGGGCCTGAATCGCCTTGTTCAGCAATGGCTTGTCGGGATCATTGACTAACTTGTTCCATTCGCCTCGCGAAATTCGAACTGCGAAATCGTTGGGATTGAAGGTTGGCCGGCTTACCATAGCAAGAATTTCACCGGTGCGCGGATCCATTGCGATGATGGCGCCATTCTTGCCCTCGATCGCTTCTTCGGCGGCAATCTGGACGTCGACATCAATGCTGAGTTTAAGCGGTTTCCCGGGCTCGGCCGGCTTTTCGTCCAGCGGTTTGCCTACCTCCTTGCCGTGACTGTTGACCACCACGCGACTGGATCCATTCTTGCCCATTAATACCTGGTTGTACTGCAGCTCGACACCGGACTTGCCCACAACGTCTCCGGGGTTGTAAAGCTCAAACCGGGGCTGATTCAGCATGTCCTCGCTGACTTCACCCACATACCCGATTAAGTGCGCTAGAAATCCTTTGCGGGGGTAAAGGCGCCGGTAGGCCATAATGGTATCCAGCTCGGGCAGCTCATTCCTGTGCGCCTCGATGAAGGCCTCTTCATCCGGACTAATATCCTCTTTTAGGTAAATCGGCTGATAGTGCGGCAGGGCAGCGAAGTGCAGGATTTTATCGCGCACTTCTTTGGCGTCCATGTGCAGGCCCCGGGCTATGAGGGCGGCATCGGCATTCAGGTCGCGGGAGGAATCGCGCAGCAGCAGCGCCGTGAACGATGGATAATTGTCCACGATCGTTCGTCCATTCCGATCAAGAATTTTTCCTCGTGGCGCAAGGATGGGAACTTCGCGGATGCGGTTTTCTTCCGCTTTTGCGGAATAATAATCGCTTTTCGAGACCTGCAGCTTCCACAGCCCGTATACCAGAAAAATAAAAATCGCCAAAATGACGTATTGCACCGCGGTCAGGCGTACAGGCGAGAGTTTTTCATCGCGGCCGAACATAATTTCAGTCGTTCATAAACAATGGTTCGTCGTCAAGTCGTTGGCCGGTGGCTGGCAGTCATGGTTCATCCGCCAATCGGGGTTACCAGGTAACTGAATTGTAAATCTTCTCGGGAGTGTGAACGAGGCTCCCCGGTGACGAAAGTCATGGGACCGCAACTGCCGGCGAAGGCTCATGCCCTCTGCTTCAGCCTGTCCATCAGCGCGAATAAGAAGACGCCCAGAACCGCATTCGCGAGGGCCGCGATTAGCTCATGCTGCCATCTCCAATGCAGGTTGAGTCCAACCAGCCCCCGGGCAATAAGAAAGTAGAGGAGCTGGTGGATTACATAGAAGGCGGTGGTCACCAGGAAGCGGGTGCCCGGGTTCTCCACGTCCAACTTAACCCCCAACGAAGAGGCGCCATAGCCAACCACGGTCTTGGCAATCCCATATACCCCAATCGGGTGGTGGGTGAGCGCATCCTGTAGAAGCCCGATGAATGCCCCAGTGAGTAACCCTGTGACCGGGCTACGGCGCGCCATGGCGAAAAAGATGACCACTAGCAATGGCAAATCAAAAATTGAGAAAACCGGGATCCGCAACGGAAGAAACGCTTGAACAAAGATGGCCAGCAACGGGACCAACAACGCCACCGGCCAGCTGAACCGGTAAACTTCAATTTGCTCCTGAGATGTGTACGTGACCGCCACGTTATTGAGGAGCGTCTCCCGCAGATGGAGGCTGGGCAGGCGCAGTATTGGTAGCAGGCTTCGAAACCGGCGCGTAAACAGGTTTGGTAATAACCGGTTTGGGGATAGCAGAGATAGCAGATTTGGGAATGGCAGGTTTGGCCTGTGCGCCCGTCTCTGCCCCGGGTTTAGCCGGGAAGGTTGCCGCCGATGGGGACTTCGCGTGGACGTCGCCCGTATCGGGAGCTGGGGCGTTCGCTGTAGGCGTATCTGACTTGATCGTCGCTGCGGGAGCGTCCGGCACGGAAGGAAGCCTCTGCGCGAGAATGTCTGCGGCACGCTGGTTGCCGGCAGTCGAAACTGGCGCTTCGTGGTCCTCCTTTTTCGTAATCACCAGAACTTCTTCCAAATGACTGAGTGCCGCTGCGGGCTTAACCGAAATCTGAAGAAACTCGGCGCCCTTGGAAACCTTAGCCACCGTGCCCACCACCAATCCCTTGGGAAAAATCTGGTCACCGCCGCTGGTGAGCACCTTGTCGCCGGTTCTTACTTCCTCATCCGACATTACCTTGTCCAGAACTAATTCCCCGGATGCCTTCCCCTTCAATACTCCCTGCAATCGCGATTGCTCAAGTATGGCCCCCACTCCGCTACTTTGATCGTTGAGCAGCAGAACCTGGGCGCTCGAGTCCCACACGCTCAAAACCTTCCCCACTACACCATTTGCGGTGATAACCGCCATATCCCGCCTGACACCGGCGGCCGTCCCCTTGTCGAGGTAAACAATGCGCGATTGCTCGCTTCCGCTTGATCCGATCACCTGGGCGGCGACGGTTTGGGAGATGAACTGCTCCTTGAATCCGAGCAACGATTGCAAGCGTCTCGCCTGTTGCGCATCCTGCCCCAGCCTGACCTGCTCCAGTTGCAACTGCTGGATTTGCTGCTGCAGTTCCCGGTTCTGCTGCCGGACACCACGCAGGTAAAAGTAATTGTGCCAAGCACCGGCGCCGCCGCTCTGCAGGCGGACAATGCCTTTCTCGAGAGGAGTCACGGCTGTGACCGCCCAAACGCGAATCAGCCTCGCGGACTGGTCCTCTGAGCGCTTGACCTGGACTGCGAGCCCCACTACTTGAATAACGATTACCGCCGCCAGGACGTTGAAATTACGATAGCGGCCCATAAGATTTTCCCATAAGAAAAGGCTATCAGCCGTCAGCGCTCAGCCGTCAGCAAATTCTTCTCAGCGCGACGACCGCAAGGCGGCGACCGACGACGGGTTCTGCTACTCGATCGAAATCTTCCTCAGCAACTTAAAGTCGCTGAGCATTCTGCCGGTCCCCAGGACGACGCTGCAGAGAGGATCATCGGCAATCGACACTGGCAGCCCGGTTTCTTCGCGGATGCGTTTATCCAGGTTCTTCAGCAGCGCTCCGCCGCCGGTCAGCACGATCCCCCGATCGCTGATGTCGGCGGAAAGCTCGGGAGGCGTGCGCTCCAGGGCGACTCGCACGGCATTCATAATGGTGGAAACGCATTCACCCAGCGATTCACGAATCTCGCTGTCATCCACTGTGATAGTTTTAGGTACGCCTTCGATCAGGTTGCGGCCCTTGATTTCCATCGTTAACGGCTTGTCCAGGGGATAGGCAGAGCCAATTTCCATCTTGATCTGCTCAGCCGTGCGTTCGCCTACCAGCAGGTTATATTTCCGCTTGAGGTAATTCATGATGGCTTCATCCATCTGATTGCCGGCCATCCGTACCGAACGCGAATAGACGATGCCGCTAAGAGAAATCACGGCAATGTCCGTCGTTCCCCCGCCAATATCCACGACCATATTGCCGCTGGGTTCGGTGATGGGAAGCCCGGCGCCGATCGCGGCCACCATGGCCTGCTCCACCAGATACACTTCACTGGCTTTGGCGCGATAGGCAGAATCCATGACCGCGCGCTTTTCCACCTGAGTGATTTCCGAAGGCACGCCTATCACAATCCGCGGATGCACCAGCATCTTTCGATTGTGTGCCTTCTGAATGAAGTAGTTGAGCATCTTCTCCGTGACCTTGAAGTCGGCAATCACACCGTCTTTCATGGGCTTGATGGCGACGATGTTGCCAGGCGTCCGGCCCAGCATCTCCTTGGCTTCCTTGCCCACTGCCTCCACTCCATTGGTGTTCTTATTCATGGCCACGATGGAAGGCTCGTTGACCACGATACCTTTGCCCCGCGCATAGACAAGCGTATTGGCCGTCCCCAGATCGATGGCCAGGTCGCTTGAGAAAATACTGAAAAGCGACCGTATGTTGTGCATGCGCGATGCGCCGTTGTGAAATCCGTTGGATGACATTGACTGCTTCTCTCTTTAAGTTTTTAGTTTCTCGCACACTGTCACTGACAGTGGGCCACACTCCTGGCCCGCCGCAGCGGTAGATTCAGTTGTTCTGAGTCCTGTGATTTCAATTGTATGCAATATTTCCGGCCCTCACCTAACATAAAGTTGCTGAAATTGAACCGCTCACAGCACCAGAATCCTTTTACTGGATCACGATTTTCTGCTGCTGCGTGTTGACCCCTCCCTTGGCATTTTGGGCGGTGATGGTAATTAAGGTTTCGCCATTCGGAAGCGGCGGCGTGAAGTAATGGAACCCGCCGTTGGTAGCCAATATCGGCACCTCATGTCCATTCACCATCACTCTGGCTCCAACCTCGGTTTTGCCAGTCAGCTCAATGACGTGCCCGTGCTGGACAAAAGGCTCGAGTTGGAGTGCTATTGTCCCGCTGTCGCGCTCTTTGGGAATCACAGTGAAGCGGTTCTTTTCGCTCTCTACCGATTCTTTCCCCGCCGCATCGAACGAGCGCACCATCCAGTAGTACGGCCCTTCCGAGAGGCCCGAGACCATTACATCCGGCGCGGCCACCTTACGATCAACCATCAGAGAAGAGAAATAAGGATTTCTCGAAATCTGGAGGCGGTAACCGCTGGCATTGGCCATGGGCGTCCACGAAAACTCCACCGGCTTGGGGTCCTGAGAAATAAAAATCGGCATCATGTTGGCGGGTGAGATGGGTGTGGGCGGCCCGATCTCTTTCACTTTTGTCAGGTGCTGTGAGTCTGGGTGGAAGGTGGTCTTTTCCCAATCGGCTAATTGCAGGATCTCCCCATTCCGCTCCACAGTGCCCTTTCCTTTTGTGATCAACAGCTCGTCCTGATTGGACTTGGGATCTTTGCTCACCCGCGCCGCGCTGTCGGGCGCCAGCGAGGCGGTTGCGCCATCCATCTTGATTTGCGATTTCGAACCCTGCATATAGTTCGCGGTCGCAAGATCCACGGTTCCGGTACTGATCCGGACCTGGACGTTGGTCTGCTGGCGCTCGTTGGCGGAATTCTCCTCGATCACAATCAGCGAGTCCTGCTTCACGGTGTAATTGGTGCCGTCGTTGAAGACAATCTTCGCCATTCCCTCTGACCCGGTCTGGATCACGTCGCCTTTTTCCAGCGGCACGTTATAATCGGCCCGAACCCAGCTATTGCTGCTGGCCTTCTTGATACGCACCGTTCCGTCCAGAGCCGTGATGTGGCCTTGTTGTAACACCACGTTCTGGGCTTTGCCGGCAGTGGACGGCGACGCTACCCGCTCCATCAGGTTCGTGAACAAACTGCTGGCTGCTTTCACTGTATTTTCGGACAATTCCGGAAACGCCAACCTCACTCCCACCAACAGCGCAGCTAGAACCACGAAGATCATCAGCACCACGCTGCGATACGTGACGGTCTTCCAGGCGATCTGAATCCCTGCTTTGCGGTTCGAAGCCACTAACGACTCCCTCGGCAATTGAGGGAATTCCTCAATTACCTCAAAATTATTGCAGGCCCCCACGGGATGGGTAATCGCAATCGCGCCTTGTGCGGTTACTGAGGTCACGCCCTGGGTGGTCACGACGCCCAGCGCGAAGCTTGCCCAACCGTGGGCTGCCACTCGCTTGCCGCTGCGCAGGCCTACAGGTAGCATGAAAGACTGGCAGGAGGCCCTTATATGGCAACTGATAGCCTTACCAGCCCGGCTCTCGATGGAACTTCCACCCGTCCCAGCGTTTTCAGAAACTTCATTGATGGGGAATGGGTGGAATCCTCAACCGGCCAAACTTTTGAAAACCGCAATCCCGCAGATACCCGCGACGTGGTTGGAATCTTTCAAAAGTCCGCCAAGGCCGATGTCGAAGCGGCTGTGGATGCCGCCAAACGTGCATTCCTGAAGTGGCGGCTGGTTCCTGCGCCGCGGCGAGCAGAGATTATTTTCCTCGCGGCCGAGATGCTGGCTGAACGCAAAGAGGACTACTCCCGCGATATGACTCGCGAGATGGGCAAGGTCCTCAAAGAAACCCGAGGCGATGTTCAAGAGGCGATGGACACCGCATACTACATGGCTGGGGAAGGGCGTCGCCTTTTCGGACCGACCACGCCCTCCGAGTTACCCAATAAATTCGCAATGGCCATTCGGCAGCCCGTCGGTGTTTGCGGAATGATTACGCCCTGGAACTTCCCCATGGCCATACCGTCGTGGAAGCTGCTGCCGGCATTGGTGTGCGGCAATACTTGCGTGATCAAGCCGGCCCAGGACACGCCGCTCTCCACTTTCAATCTGGTCCGCGTACTGAGCGATGCGGGGGTGCCAAAGGGGGTGATCAACATCGTCACAGGATTCGGCCCCGATGCGGGCGCTCCGCTGCTTGAACACCCGGAAGTACGAGCGATCTCGTTCACGGGTTCGAGCGCCGTCGGTAAAACTATTGGGACAACGGCGGCCAGGAGCTTCAAGCACTGTTCGCTCGAGCTGGGTGGAAAGAATCCCATGATCGTTCTCGACGACGCGAATCTGGACCTGGCCACCGAAGGAGCGCTGTGGGGAGCATTCGGGACCACCGGCCAGCGCTGCACCGCCACCAGCCGCATCATTGTTCAGAAGGGTGTCTATCGGGAGTTTGTGGACCGGCTGGTCAGCCGCGCGAGCAAACTTCGCGTCGGCAACGGGCTCGATGAAACCACCGACATGGGGCCGGCCATCAATGAGCGGCAACTGGCGGGTGACCTGGAGTACGTCGCAATCGGCACAAACGAAGGCGCCAAGCTGCAGTGCGGCGGCAACCGGCTCGATAAAGACGATTACCAATACGGGTTTTTCATGGAGCCGACGGTTTTCACCGATGTCGATGTCAAGATGCGCATTGCACAGGAGGAAATCTTCGGTCCCGTGGTCTCGGTCATCCCTTGTGAGAGCTTTGAGGATGCCGTCGCCATTGCCAATAACATCGAGTACGGGCTCTCTTCCGCGATCTACACGCGTGATGTAAACAAGGCTTTTGTGGCTGTGCGCGATCTGCACGCGGGCATAACTTATATCAACGCGCCAACCATTGGCGCCGAAGTGCACCTTCCGTTCGGCGGGGTAAAAGCTACGGGCAACGGACACCGCGAGGGCGGGATCGGCGCGATTGATTTCTACAGTGAATGGAAGTCGGTGTACGTGGATTACTCCGACCGCTTGCAGAGGGCGCAGATTGACCGGCCGGAGTAAGGGAAGCAGTTGGTTATAGGGCGTCGTATGTGGATCGTTGGCCGTTGGCCAAGCCCAAAGGCTTTGATTGCTTGTGACGCAATGCTAACTCCGGCGGTTTCGGTCGATCTGGCCGAAGATCTGGATTGGCCCCGTTTTCTCTGCGTACTCGGCGTACTCGGCGGTTAAAATCTTTTATGCCTTTAACCCAAGCCCGCGAAATCGCTCCAGCCCAGCGCCTCGATAATCTGCGCTATGCCATCCGTGACCTGGCCTCGCTGGCTGATAGCGTGGCCAAGCAGGGGCACAAGGTTCTGCACCTGAACGTCGGCGATCCCAACATCTTCGACTTCGTTACGCCACCGCACGTCATTGAAGCAGCGTACCGTGCTATGCGGGACAACAAGAACGGATACGCTCCATCGCTAGGCATTCCTGAGGCCCTCGAAGCAATTCGCGCCGAAGCTGCACGTGCGCAGATCACCACGGTACAAGATGTTTTTATAACCAATGGTGCAGGAGAGGCTGTGGATGTTTGCCTTACAGCGCTGCTCAACCCAGGCGAGAACGTACTGACCCCTAGCCCCGATTACCCTCTTTACTCCGCCGTACTCTGCAAGACAGGGGCTGAGCTGAATACGTATTTTCTGAACGAAGAAGATGCCTGGCAGCCGGAACTGGATGACTTACGCCGCAAGATCAATGCGCGCACCCGGGCAATTGTTTTGATCAATCCTAACAATCCCACCGGGGCTGTCTGTACGCGGCAGATGCTGCAGGGGATCGCCGAACTGGCGCGGCAGCACAACCTGCTCATTATCGCCGATGAAATTTACAACAAGCTGATCCTCGATGGCGGAGAGCACATTTCGATCGCGGCGGTGGCGCCGGATCTTCCCATCGTTACGCTTGGCGGGCTATCTAAGAACTATCTGGCTCCCGGATGGCGCATTGGCTGGGGTATTGTGAGTGGTGACGCTGCAGCGGTAAAGCCCTATACCGAGGGGATCCATAAGTTGCTTCGCGCGCGCCTTTCTGCCAATCATCCGGAGCAGTACGCGGTGAAGCCTGCTCTCGAAGGCCCGCAAGATCACTTGTTAGAGGTGCGCCGGAAACTCAGCGCGCGGCGCGATATTACGGTAGAAGCGTGTAATTCCATTCCCCACATGAGCTGCGTTCCGCCACGCGGCGCTTTTTACGCCTTCCCCAAGATTGATATTCCGGAGGCTGATGACCTGTGGGTAAGGGAGTTGCTGCTGCAGAAACATATCCTGGTCGTGCACGGTTCCGGCTTTGGCCAGAAGCCCGGAACCAAGCATTTCCGCATCGTTTTCCTGCCACAAGCGGAAACCCTCCGGCGGGCCTACTCAGAAATTCGTGAGTTCATGCAGCAGCGTTCCCGATCCAGCTAAATAGCCGGGCTTTTTTCTCCTCCATGGGGCAACACATTTTGGGGAATGGAATCCAACGCTATAAGGGACGGGGCGCGTGGCGAGACATTAGCATTGCAGCAGCAGTTGTGGTGTTTCTGCCCGTTGCCTGCGCTTCGTTCCTTTCTGCTTTTTGTACTCTCCGCCCGTTTGGACTTTCACGCTGAATCTGCTGTAATCGCCCTGCGTGATTGATCTTCACTGCCACATTCTGCCGGAAGTGGACGATGGCCCCAAGTCCTGGGAAACCGCCGAAGACATGTGCCGGATGGCTCGCGAGGATGGTATTGAGCATACGGTCGCCACGCCCCACGCCAATGATCGCTATTTCTACGACCGCCCGTATCTCTCCGGTTTGCTGATGACTTTGCAGCAACGGATCGGGCCAAAGCCCAAACTCAGCCTGGGCTGCGACTTTCATCTCTCCTTAGAAAACATGCGGGACGCAATGGCTTCTCCGCAGCGCTATTGCATTGCTGGCACCCGCTACCTGCTGGTGGAACTGAGCAACTTCAGCGTCCCGCAACAGATTGATGAGTGGTTTACCCAAATGCAGCATAAAGGCATCGTTGCAATTATTACGCATCCCGAACGCAATCCTATCGTGCAGCAAAATGCGCAGCGGGTGCTGCAATGGATCGACCTGGGGTGTGCGGTGCAAGTCACGGCATCGGCGATCACCGGGTCCTGGGGCGCACGCCCGCAGCAGATTGCACAAACGCTTTTGCAAAGGAATGCCGTGCATTTTCTCGCCTCTGACGGGCACGATACTCAGCGGCGCCCACCCGTACTTTCGCAGGCCAGAAAAGTTATTGTGAAAGAATTCGGAGAAGAACGTGCAATTGCGCTGTTCGAACGGAACCCTGGAACGGTAATGAGAAATGAACCGTTACCACACCAAAAAAAATAGTCTGGTTATCTGGTGGTCGGACCTGAAAGTCTGCTGAGAGGCGCCTCTATCGGCGTCGAATTCGGTGCCGGCGAAGAGGCAGCATCCGAATCTGGCGTCACTCTCGAGGATGCACCAGATGGGGGCAAACGCGGCCCCGAGGTCATGGCAGTTTCGGGATTGAGCAAGTGCATGTGGTCGGGCCCCAGCCCTAGCCGAATTAATGCCCGTGAATCGGGCACGCTCCTGGCTTGCCAGCCTTGATCAGCCTGGTAACGCCGCATCGCTTCCTGGGTAGCCCTGTCCCATTTCCCCGTAGGCTCGCTGCTCATGTAATGCTCGCGAACCAATGCCTCCTGAATTTCACCGACGCGCTCGCTGTCGATATTTTTCTGCCCGCGAACGCGAGCCGGCTTCTTGCCTTTACGTCCGGCTTTGTGGCCAGATTTTACGGATCTTGAGCTCGGCTTCGTGGATGGAGGCGCATCGGCGAGGCTCAACAATGAGGCCGCGAGCAATAGAGCAAAGGCTCCGCTCATGAGCCTGGCCGATTTCGCTGAAATCATCCGTCGAACTCTCATCAAAGCTCTTCTGTGACGCCAACCATCATCTCGCGAGTGTGGGCTCGACGCCAGTACCATTAGTGCAAGTAACTGTTACGGAAGTGTTCCCGCCAGGAAAATCGTGCCGTCATTACGTCCCGTGCCCCGCTGGCGCACCAGAAACACTACGTCCTGTCCACTCTTGAGCCCCAACTGAATCCGGTCGAAATCGTCCTCGCTGCTTACCTTCCGTTTATTGATTTCCAGGATTATATCGCCGCGAGTCAATCCCACGTCGTCAGCAAAGGAGCCGGCCTTCACATCCTGCACCACTACCCCTTGTCCGGCGGGGACATTCAGACGATCCGCCATTTCCGGGGTCAACGAACGCACCGTAAGGCCGAGCTTACTTTGTTTAGGGGCCGATTCCCCTCCGTTTTCCTCCTCATCCCCCAGGCGGGAGGCAAACAGCTTGGCGCGATCCGCAACCGTCACAGCGGCTTCTTCCTTCTTACCGTTTCGGAAGTAACCCAGAGCTAGTTTGGAACCCGGCCTGCGTGCGGCGATGTCGCCCACCAATTCGTCGCCATTCTTAATCGGCTTGCCATCGACGGAAACAATGGTGTCGCCCACTTTCAGACCGGCGCGGTCGGCCGGACTTCCCGCCACGACACTCGAAATGGTTATGCCCGACTGCACCCCGTACACGCGAGCAATCGCAGGATTCTCCTGCGCATTGAATTCAATGCCGATCGATCCCCGCTGCACCCGGTGTTCGGGGCCGATTAACTGGTTATAAACCTGCACGATGGTGTTGGAGGGAAGTGCGAATCCGACCCCTGCGTAGGCGTTCGTATCGGTCAGAATTGCGGTGTTAATGCCAATCACTTCGCCATCCATGTTGACCAGGGGCCCACCGGAATTGCCCGGGTTGATGGCAGCATCCGTTTGTATAAAAGATTGGAATTGCCGGTTAGGAACAATGTTTCGGCCCTTGGCGGAAACAATACCTGCCGTAACCGTAGCCTGCAGTCCGAACGGGCTCCCGACCGCGAGTACCCAGTCGCCCACGTTCATTCCATCAGAATTGCCGAGCTTGGCCACCGGCAACGGGTGCTCGACGTCAATTTTGATGACTGCCAGATCAGTTTCCTGGTCGGAGCCAATCACCTTGGCATCGTGCTGCACCCCGGGCGGATCGTCTTGCAGCCTCACCCGTATACGATCGGCCTTCTCCACCACGTGACGGTTGGTAAGAATGTAACCCTTAGCATCAACCACCACCCCGGAACCGAGCGACCGCTCCCGCGTCGGCCCCGCATCGCCGTTGCCACCAAAGAATTTGTCAAAGAAATCGCCGAAGGGATTTTCTTCTTCGCCCCCCGGATTCTGCCCCTGGCCACCGCGCCGTCGCGGTGTCGGCTTGAGGGTGGATTCGGTGTTGATATTCACGACTGCCGGCTCCATGGACTTGGCGATTTGTGAAAATTGATTGGAAAGTTGCCGAGGCGAAGCGACACTCAGCGGAGTCGCATCAGAAGACCTGCGTTCCTGTCCCCGCACGTGGCCTGAAATCACCGTTCCGATCAGAATACCCAGCGCCAGCGTGAGCAGAACTATCAGGGTCGATGCCAGGCGATTGGCTTTAAAACGCTCCCACAGAGCGTCGGCGCGCGCTTGCATTTTCAAGTTGCCTCCGGTTTTACAAACTGTTGATTATACCGCCGTTACACCAGGAAGCGCTCAGGTTGGGCGCCTTTCCTACAGGATTAGACGCACAACTAGCCGAAAGTGTTGTTGAGAACTGCTGGGGAAACAAATAGCAATTGTCCTGGCTACTGATCAGTGAGCTGCTCATAGGCAAACCCGCCGGAAACAGAATCCAGGACCACCAGCGTCTGATTCTGCCCTGCCGTAAGACTGATGGGGCCGGTGGTCAAAAAAGCATTGGCCGTTCCGGGACTCGTGAGAAATACCTGGTAAGTTCCTCCCGGGACGAGTTTGTAGCCAGTATCCTGGTCGAATGCGAGCGCAGCGGCGGCCGGCTGAACTCCTGTAATGCTCGCCCCCGCGGCCACAATGTAAACATCGGCAGGCCCCATGCTCGAGGCATTAAGCACGCGGAGATAGCCGTCCCCCGCAGCGATGGTTGTTCCTCCATCGGTAAGGGTCACGGGTTGAATGCTCGCCGCCGCGCCGGTGAGGACCAGCGTCTGATTCGAACCTCCCGGGATGGAGATCGGCCGGTCAAATATCGGCGTAGAGCCGCTGACCGGAACATCTGAATGTGCCGCGAGCCAGACTTCACTGAAATATATCCGCTGCTGTTGCCATAGGACATGTTGGGTGCGACCGAAGCACCGTCCACCAGGATATTCACAGGGGGGGCATCGGGCGAAGCCTGAAAGATCCGCAGATTTGCGGTGCTGCTAGTGCTACTGCTGCCGCATCCGGCCAAAAGCAGCGCCCCCAAAGACAGCACCAAAGGTCGCAGACGACGCCCCACGGGTTTCCTCCCTAAATTTGGGTATCAGAAATGCGGGAATTCAGAAAGTTGGATGCGGCGCGCCATGCTCTTCACCGTCCGCCAGCCTAAAATTCGCTGTGACCTGGACATCATTTCGGCTCCGCGCGGGTATCGGGCTCGATTGACATTTGCTTGATGCGTTCGCGTGCTCTATCACCGGCAATAGTTTTCGTACTGCTCATAAATAAAATTGTCGGTCATGCCGGCAATATAGTCGCAGACCACTCGCGCGAGTGGGTCACTTTCTGCTTTATCGCGGTAGCTCGCCGGTAGTTTCTCCGGATGTTTCATCCACAGGTCGAATAGCTCAGTGATGACGCGCTCGGCATCATCTTTTTCCGGCTCCAGCGCCGGGCTGAAGTACAGGTTCTGATGAAGAAATTCTTTCGTCTGCCTGCGCTCTGCTTCTGTCTCTGGACCTAAGCCTACAAGACGATTGGGGCAGGCGCGAACGTCTTCCAGCGTGCTGACGCGGGCGGCATGAATCTGCGCTTGCGTGTTTTGGATCAAGTCCCCGACCCAGCGATCCAGGATGCGGCGCAAGACCTCGTTGAACTGCAGCTTCTTCGGCGCTTCTGGATAAAGGCGCTCGATTTCGCCAAGAAAATGGTCGAACACCGGCAACCCGTCCCGCAACTGCTCCAGCGTAAGCAAGCGGGCTTCGAAACCGTCATCGAGGTCGGCGCTGCTGTAGGCGAGTTCGTCGGTCGCATCGATCAGTTGGGCCTCGAGCGGCGGGCGGCGATCGAGCAAAAACTCGGATAGCCCGGGAAATTCCGCAGGGTTGTAATCGCGCGAGTGCTTGATAATCCCTTCACGCACCTCAAACGTGAGGTTCAGGCCGCGAAAGGCCGCGTAGCGAAGCTCGAAATCTTCCACAATGCGGAGCGCGTGCAGATTGTGATCAAAAAATAAACCACGCAGGCGCATGGCGTTGTCGAGCGCCCGCTCTCCGGAGTGGCCAAAGGGCGGATGACCGATGTCATGCACCAGGGCAAGAGCCTCGACCAGGTCAACGTTCAAACCCAGCTGAGCAGCGATGGTACGAGAAATTTGAGCGACCTCCAGAGTGTGCGTCAAACGGTTGCGGAAATGATCGGAGTAGCGGCGAGTGAATACCTGGGTCTTGGCTTCCAACCGCCGGAAAGCGCGAGCGTGGACCACCCGGTCGCGGTCACGCTGGAAGGGGTTGCGGTAGGGATGAGGGGGGTCGGGATAACGGCGTCCGCGCGATTGCTCCACGCGAACCGCGTAAGGGGCGAGAGACAGGCCGTCAGCCATTCATCCTTCAGCCGCCGGGAAAGTCGTTGCAGTGCCTGATATCAGCAAAGTGGTGAAAGGGTAAACATTCGACGGCTTGATCTCACTTGCGGCTGAGAGCTACTTGGCTTGCTGCTCCTTCGCCAATCGGACTTTTGCCGATTCCAGCTTCTTCTGTGTCTTTGCCTGTTCTTCCTGGTCAACTTCCGGAGCGACAGTCTTGTTCCATTCCTCGAGCGCTCGCTCCCAACGGGCAGCGGCCAGTTTCAGGCGCCCGGTTTTCTGGTAGAGATCGCCAAGATGCTCCTGCACAGTCGGATCAGCGCCCATGTGCTGAGAAGCTTTGGTGAGGTTGTCTTCGGCGAGATCGTATTTGCCGAGTTTGAAATAGGCCCAGCCCAGCGAATCGAGATATGCGCCGTTCGCGGGCTCCAGATCGACCGCCTTCTTAATCATGCCCAGGGCCTCGTCGAGCCTGGTTCCATGGTCGGCCAGCATATAGCCGAGATAGTTCAAGACCGCGGCGTTATCCGGACTCGTGTTCAGGATCTTGCGGAAGAATGCCTCCGCCTGGTCGTATTTCTTCTGGCGCTCAAGTGAAGCGGCGCGCAGGAAAACTATATTGTCTTTATCCTCGGGCTTGGTCGCGAGCGCTTCGGCTTTGTTGAGCGCAGCTTCGGCCTCGGACCAGCGCTTCAGCCGGTTATAAATATTCGCCAAATTGACGAATACCTCGCGATCATCCGGCGTCCCCTTCAGCAGAGACTTCACTTGTTCCAAGCCAGCTTCCGGCTGGCCACTATCGGCGAGTTGGCCGGCATAGACCATTTTCAGGCGGCGGCTCTTAGGCATCTTTTGGCTTGCTTCACGGGCCGCGTCAGTGGCTTTCTGCCACTCTTTATTCTCGCGATAGGTGTCAATGATGGCGCCGTAACCGCGCTCCGCATTGTCGTCGCCGAGCACCAGCATTTTCTGGAAGGTATCAATGGCGAGCTGCTCGTTATTCTTGTCGGTGAAGATGGAGCCGAGCCGCTCCAGAAAAATTGAGCGGTTGTCTTTCTCCTCTTGCGAATACCGGTTATCGGCTTTCTCGGTCTTTTTCAGGAGCTCCTGCAGCTCCTGAATGGCTTCGTCGTAGCGGCCTTGCGCCTGATAGATGGAAGCCAGTTCGTACGAAACCTGCTCCGAGTCCTGGACCATGGCCTTGGCCTTCTTCAGGCTCTGTAGCGCCAGGTCGAGCTTGCCCTGTTTACGGTAGATCCCCGCGATACGGATGTAGGTCCGGGCGTCCTCGGGATTGGCATCGGCAATGATCTTGTACTGCTCAAGCGCCTTATCGGTCTGGCCATCATTCTGCAGGCTGTCCGCCAGGCCGCGAATCGCATCCAGGTTATCGCGGTCGACAGCGATCGCACGTTGATAGGCCTCAATGGCCTTCTTGTAATTTTTTTGCTGACCGTAAGTCTCCCCCAGGGCGGAATAAAGTTTGGCGGATCGCGAGGCCTCGGGGACAGAACTCAAGGTTTCCGTAGCCTTGGCGGCGTCCCCCTCTTCGTTGTAAAGCAAGGCCAGGGTGGTTACGGCCTCTTCGGAATCCGGCGCCAGCTTGATCGCAATTTTTTCTTCTTCTTCCGCCTTCTTGATCTGGCCATTGGCGTGATAGAGGCGTCCCAGCATGACGTGATCTTCAACACTTGTGGAGTCAAGCTTGATGATCTGTTCATACTGTTCAATCGCCAGCCTCAGCACGTTTTCTGAGCCGTTGCCGCCCTGCATATCTCCCAGCGAACGCAAATAAATGTGCCCCAGCAGGCGGTGCGCCTCCAGATTCTGCGGATCGCGCTTCAAAATATCTTCGGCTTCGTTCACAGCTTCGCGAATTCGCCCTGTCCTGGCATAAATTTCAGCCAGACCGGAAGTCAGATATTCCGAGGTGGGGTCGGCTTCAATCGCTTGCCGGTATTCTTCAATCGCCTTGCTCACCAGGTCACTGCGGCCATAAGTGGCCATCTGCTCTTCGTACATATGGGCCATGGTGAAGTGATAGTAGGCAGCCGCCTTGTCCGCTTTGTGCGCGGGACCGGGTTGCGTCGCCTGCGCCCGGTTGGCGTCCGAAGCCCCAGGAGCCGAAGGTGATTGCTGGGCAAAGCTCAGAGTGGCTGTAACCAGAAGCGGCGCAAAGAAAGTACGTGTCATGAAATCCCTGTGAACTCCCAATACCATATCGGTTGGATGCTGGACCCTCACCGGTGGGTGCTTCTTGCTATTTTACCCTTCCCCACGGCTGGAGTGGGCAACACCGGAGTAATAGAACCTGGGAAATTGGACGATGGAATGATTGGGCGATCAAAATCTCCCTTCGCTCAATCCTAGCGGGACCGGCAGACGCCCGTGGCCCGCCATACCCCACTCTCAGTGGCGAAAGTGCCTCACTCCGGTAAAGATCATGGCCAGCCCAAGCCGGTCGGCGGCTTCGATCACTTCCTGATCGCGTACAGAGCCTCCGGGTTGAATAATGGCGGTGGCCCCGGCTTTGGCAATTTCCTCTACTCCGTCCGGAAAAGGGAAGAAAGCGTCGGAGGCGGCCACCGTTCCTTTGAGCGGAAGCACCGCTTTTTGGGCGCCAACCCGGCACGAATCGACGCGGCTCATCTGTCCCGCGCCCACGCCCACGGTTTGCCCGTCACGTGCGTACAGAATGGCATTGGATTTAACGTGCTTGCAAACTTTCCACGCGAATAGCAGCGCGCGCCTTTCTTCGGGAGTTGGCCCCCGCCTGGTTACCACCTTCAAATCGGATTCTTGCACCTGGTGCAAATCTGCTTCCTGCACCAGCGTGCCCCCGGAAACGTCCTTCAGGAGCCATTTCTGCGGACTGTGGGTGATTTCAACCAGCCGCAAGTTTTTCTTTGCGGAAAACTTGTCGAGGGCTGCCTTCTCGAAAGACGGGGCGGCAATCACCTCCAGAAACAGTTTTGCCATTTCGTCTGCCGCTGTAACGTCTACGGGACGATTCACGCCGATCACTCCCCCGAAGGCGGAGACAGGATCGCATTCCAGCGCCCGCTTGTATGCCTCAGCCAGGGTCTTGCCGGTAGCCGTCCCCGACGGGTTGGTATGCTTGATGATGGCGCAAACTGGTTCCTGGAACTCCTGCGCCAAATCCCATGCGGCTTGCAGATCTACGATGTTGTTATAGGAAAGCTCTTTCCCTTGCACCTGCCGGGCGTTGGCCACTCCGGCGCCCGACCCGTCGGAGTACATCGCGGCTTTCTGATGTGGGTTCTCCCCATAGCGCAGGTCTGTGACTTTGGCAAACGTTAACCGCAACTGTTCGGGAAAGCCCTGTTTCTCGCGCAGCTTGAAATTCCCGTTGGCGGTGAATCTTTCCAGGGTGGAAGCGATTGCCGAGTCGTACTCTGCGGTCCTGGCAAATGCCTTTTGCGCCAAATGCCACTTGGTTCCCAACGAGAGCTCGCCTCCGGATTTAACCATCTCTTGCGCAATGGCTTCGTAGTCGGCAGGGGAGGTAACCACAGCGACGTCCTGAAAATTTTTCGCCGCTGAACGGATCATCGACGGTCCGCCAATGTCGATGTTCTCGATCACTTCTTCAAAAAGCACGCCCGGTTTGGACGCAGTCTTCTCAAACGCATAGAGATTTACGACCACCATGTCGAGCGGTTGAATGCCATGCTCGGCCACGGCAGCACGGTGCGATGAATTATCACGGCGATGCAGAATTCCGCCGTGGACCTTGGGATGCAAAGTCTTCACCCGGCCATCGAGCATTTCCGGAAACCCGGTGACCTCGGAAATGTCCTTCACCTCAATTCCAGAATCGCGCAGCAGCTTGGCCGTGCCCCCGGTAGAGATCAGCTCCACGCCCATGCCGGAAAGGTTTCGGGCAAATTCCGCCAGCCCAGTTTTGTCAGTGACACTGAGAATGGCGCGCTGAATCTTCTGGGACATCGAGGGACCTCGGATGGGAATTCTGCCCGGAACAGAATAAAAGTTTATCAGGAGAATCGGCTTCGCGATTGTCTGGCCGCTGCAGCCTGGCTGGAGAGAGACCCCTAATTTCGTGGGACTTTAGGCCTTCGCCTTGGCGGTCAGCTTGACCTTGCCTTCCGCAACATCCACGCTGTATTCGACGCTTTCGCAGCCGTATTGTTTGCGGATCTGCTCCGTCTTCTTCTGAACGAATGACGAAAAGCTTTCCAGCGACCCTGGAACATTTTCGCCGGCTTTTCTCTTGGCGTCGCTCAATGCCCCAAAGAGCTTTTCGACTTTGTCGCGCTCCGATCCCGCATCCGAACAATACACAACGAACGCTTGTTCCGCGGATGTTCCGGGAGACGCATGGCTGAGCCCGTACACTTTGTGCTCAGGCGTATGCTCCTCTGGGCGCACACCCCGCACCGACAACAAAGCGTCCTGCGGGCGGCGGTATCCTTCTTCCCGGATACGCAATTTCTTGCGCCACAGATCACTGTAAATCGCATAGCGCTGCGCCATTTCGTTGTAACGGAAGCGTTGCGGAAAACTGAGGCGGCCGCCGTCAGAAAACTTCCGCAAAAAGGCAAGGACCTTCCATTCGAGCTCACTGGGCGGCTTCTTGGTGGGATTATTAAAGAAGAGTTCGTACTCGATTTTCAGCCGCCGCAACTGCGACTCGAGTTGGTCCAGTTCCTCGTCGACGGTCATGACGCCTCCAGCTGTAAGTTTATGCAAGATTGACCCGGGAAAGGAGGTACCAGTTGGACACGGGGAGACATAGAACCAAAGTAAGGTGAGGAGCAGCCGTTAAGCTTAGCCGTTAGCTTCAACTGCAGTCATTACGGTCTTCCGCAGCGGAACTTATCCGGAGAATTGGAAGTCAAGCCTGCTACCGTCGGCTGCACTGGTTTTGCAGAAGCTGGGGGACAAATGGGTTCATCACTGAGATCACGCAAGGTAAGCGGTGCTGCACCTTGAGCTTTGAATTCCTGCAGCCAACGAACCAGTTCTACAACCGATTCGGGAAACGGGTCCTGGTGATCGGCATCAAACCAGGTATAACGCTTCGCTTTCCCGGCGATCTCCACTACCAGGGATTCTGCGCCTTGGCGAATGATGCCGCCTTCCCTGCTCTGCGCATCAAGATTTTTCAACATTTTGCCGACGAGGGAAACCTGGTCCTTGGACAATGTTCCGTGGAAGCCTTGGGTTCCCCCCTCAGTCACTTTGGACAATCGATAGTATCCACTGCGATACAGCGCAAAGCAAATTTGGGGTGAGCCTTGTTGCTCGCGCCAATCCATGCCATACGTGCTGCGGTAAGAGATTCGAGTCAGCAGTTGCGCGCCGGAATCTCCATTGCTTAACTGCGCTAAGCAGGTGGCCGAAACCAGCAGTGAAAGTATGATTACTAGACCTTTGCTCGATCGCATATAAACCCTCCGCCAGGCTGACACCCGCCATTGATACGGTGCGTCGCACCCCGGGGAAGCGCTGTTCCACAAAAATCAGCCTACCCTCAGAACGTAAAACGATCAGAATCTTGCGACAAAATTTCGATCCTTCGGACGCGACCTCAATGCACGGAAGCCAATACTTTAATAGTGGAGGGCCGCCTCTACTTCATCGCCATCTTCTTTATCATCGCCAGAACCAGCTTGCGGTCGCTGTCATTCAAGGAGGGCGAATAGCGGCGAATCTGGCTCAGGAAGCGGAGTTCATCGTCAGAGAGCTGGGGAAGGGTTTTTGCCCCGTTGCCGTTGCCGCCCTCTGAGAAGAAATGCGAGAGCGGGAGTTCCATGGCGCCCGCGATCTTGGAGAGAGTATCCAAGGACGGCACCGTATGCCCGTTCTCAACCCGGGAAAGGTAGCAACGCAGCAGGCCGGTGCGCTTTTCGATATCGCCCTGCGACATTCCTTTTTGCAATCTAAAATTTCGGATTGTGCCGCCGATATTCATCACTGAGGGTCAGCGTGCATAGTAATCAGAGTAGTACCTTATAGCAAGAGCAAATTTATGTTATTGGCAAGCATTTTTCCACAACTTCCGCACCGCGCCTAACTTCAATCCCAATAACAGTGAGCGCGTCATAATTAAACCTAAAGCCGCACTTGCCTTACTTCTTCAACGTCTCCGCAAGGAATTTGACAGTCTTACTCCACGCGTCAGCCGCGTCATTGGGGCGATAGCCTTCTTTGTTGTTTGGGTTTTCGAATGCGTGCCCGGCGTCGGGATAGATTGTGATGTCAACTTTCTTTCCCATCTTTTTCAGAACCTCGCCGAATTTTTTAACATCGTCGGCGGGAATGCCCCGGTCCTGAGCTCCGAAAAATCCTACGATCGGCGCGTTTATTTTTCTTAACGTCTCGGGGTCGGTGGCCAGATGCCCGTAGTTGATGACGCCTGCCGCCAGTGTCGGCTCCTGCAGCGCGACGTCCAGGGCGTATCCGCCGCCCATGCACCACCCGATGGCGCCGATCCGGCTTGTTTTTACGCTTTCGTGCGATTGCAGGTACTCGAAGGCGGCGTGCAGGTCGCGCTTGGCGCGGTCTTCCGGCACTCCGCGCATGATTTCGTGGGCTTCCTCGGGCGTGCTCGCAACTTTGCCGCGATACAAATCGATAGCAAGCGCCGCATAGCCCTGATCGGCCAATTTCGACGCCTGCCCTTTCACCCAGTCGTTCAGGCCCCACCATTCATGGATCACGATGATGCCCGGATGTGGCCCCTTGCCTTCGGGCGTGTACAGGATGCCCTTGAACGTCTCGCTCCCGCTTCTGTAAGAAACGTCTGTGGAGATTGCTGCGAAGGCAGAGGTCCCACACAGGAGCAGCAAGCAGCAGGCAAAAATGCTTTTCATTGTCGTCCTTTCACAGTTGCAATTCCATGTAGAGCGCCCCCTCGATCGGATTCGGGCGATAGGGCGCGACTTCGCGAAATCCAAGTTGGCGGTAAATGGAGACCGCGGTTTTCATTCGCGGCTCAATCGTATCCAGGCGCAAATGCTTGTAACCTATTTGCCGCGCCCCGGCGATGATACGCTCGGCAAGGGTTAGGCCCAGGCCTTGTCCGCGAAATTGCGGGCGGGTGTAAAGACGCTTCATCTCGCAAACTTCAGGAGCGAGCTTATGCAACGCCACGCATCCGGCTGCCTGGCTTTCATGAGTAGCCAGCAGCAGCAGGCCATGGGGCGGGGCATAGTCTCCCGGCAGCTCAGCGAGTTCTTTATCGAAACTCTGGAAGCACAGGCTGAAACCGAGGGACCCGGCGTATTCCACGAAGAGCTCGCGGACGCTGGCGATCTGCTCCGGTGATTCCGCCTGCCGCAACTCAAAATGTTTGACCAAAGAGGGAGCCAAGATACATCGCAAAAAGTGGCCCGCGATTGGAGATTCCGCGTCGTTCCAAGTGTATGTCCGGCAACCGGCAGGCTCATCGCCTCACCCCATCAGCATTCCGCCATTCACGTTCAGCACGTGGCCGGTGATGTACCCCGCCTCTTCTGATGCCAAAAAGGCCACGCAACTGGCCACATCCTCGGGCGTGCCGATACGCGCCAGCGGAATCATTTTGAGTGCGTTTTGTTTCAGCTCTTCAGACAAGCCGGAGGTCATGGCGGTCTCGATAAAGCCAGGGGCAACCGCATTGCAGGTGATATTTCGCGATCCCAGCTCGCGGGCAACCGCCATTGTAAGCCCGATGAGCCCGGCTTTGGACGACGCATAGTTCGCTTGTCCGGCCTGTCCCATCTGCCCGAATACGGAGGTGATATTGACAATGCGTCCCCAACGTTGCTTCAGCATGGGACCGATCGCCTGCTGGGTGCACAGATAGGCCGAGGTGAGATTGGTATTCAGTACTGCGTCCCAGTCGGCGCGCTTCATCCGCATGATGAGCTGGTCGCGAGTGATGCCGGCATTGTTTACCAAAATGTCGATCTTGCCCAACTCGCCCACAATACTTTTGAACGCAGCCTTTACCTGCTCTTCATTCTCAACGTCCGCTGTGGCAACCTGGGCGCGTCCGCCGGAAGAGGTGACCTGGGCGGCGACTTCTTCCAGCTTCTGCCGATTGCGGGCCACCAGCGCGACGCTGGCGCCGGAGAGCGCAAGCCTGAGAGCGCAAGCCCGCCCAATTCCCTGGGATGCTCCGGTCACGACTGCCACCCGGCCCGCCACGCTCATCGTGCTCTCCTCATGAACGTGGAATTATAGCTGGACGGGAGCCGCGATACTCTCCTCACCGCGATGCCTGATCTCCTCCCGAAAGACGTACCGCATGAGCGGTGGCGCAAGCAGAGTAGTGACCGCCGTCATGAGCACCACGATCGCATATGTTGACTGGCTCACAATTCGCGATTGCAGGCCTACCAGGGCCACGATCAGCGCGACCTCACCCCGCGGCATCATTCCGATGCCTACTTGCAACGCCATTCGCCAGCCCTGATGGATCAGCGGCAAGCCGCACCCGATTACCTTGGAAAAAATCGCCAGCAGTGAAATTACGACCGCCGTGCCCAGCAGGTTTCCCTTGAACAGGGAAACGTTTAGGCGGGTTCCAATCGCGAAAAAGAAGAAGGGCGCAAGAAATTCCGTGATTCCCGCCACTCTGGGGAACAGATTCCACTGCGGCGAATAGTCTGCAAACACCAGTCCGGCGAAGAAGGCGCCGATAATCGCCGCCATCCCTATTTTCGCCGCCAGCCACGAGAGCAACAGGCAAATCGCCAGGGCCACCACCAGCGAAGCATTTTGCGTTGACAATTGCTCGACTCCCGTTTCCATGCGATGCACGATATGCGGAGCGACGTAGATCATGAACAGCGCAAACCCCAACGCCTCACCGATCAGGATTCCCAAATGCAGCCAGTGCACCCCGCCGGCAACCATTCCTCCCACCACGGCAAGCAATACCATTCCCAGGATGTCGTCAAAAACGGCAGCCCCCAGAATGATTTTGGCAGTGTCAGTTGAAAGCAGGCGCAGGTCAGCGAATACTCTCGCGGTGATGCCGACGCTGGTTGCGACCATGGCTGCGCCCACGAAAATTGCCTCACTACTGGCGCCTCCGCGGAGCTTCATATACGCAAAACCGAGTAGAAAGGGGACAATGATTCCGGCAACCGCTACAACCACCGCTTTGCCACCGATTCGAATCAGATCGCTGGGGCTGGTTTGCAGCCCGGCGCTGAAAAGCACAAAGATCGCCCCTAATTCGGCGACAGAATAGATCGTGTCGCTGGGCTGTATCCACCCCAGAACATATGGCCCGAGCAGCGCGCCGGAAAGAATTTCCCCCAGCACGGAAGGCAGGCTGACCCGCTCGAACAGTTCACCGATCATCTTTGCCGAGACAAAGATTGCGAACAGCTCCAGCAGTAGTTGTTCAGGTCCGGTAGGCATGCCTTAAGCGCAGAATATGGGAAGGCTAAGCTGCACGCAATAAAACTCGAGAGCTGGATCTTGCTAGTTCAAAAAATCGGTTGTCCAGCCTGCTCAGTGCCCGAACAGACACCTGAGTTCTTTGCAAAGATGCAGCCAGGATTGAATTCCAGAGCTGTTCCGGTAATCCGCAAACGGCCAGCCGTTCTTGAGACGTTAGAATAGTTTCGTGAATGCTGCAGCCACCCCGGCGCCACCCAAAGGTGACGCGCCCTGGCGAAAGTTCACGCTGAAGCAGCGAATGCTCCTCTGCCTGATCACGTGGGCGGGATACTTTGCAATTCGGCTGATCGGTCCCACCATCCGCTTTGCCGTTTCGTGGGAAGACGGTTCTCCCGGCAGCCTGGACGCCCGCCCATTTGTCTACTCCTTCTGGCATAACTGCATGATTCCGGCAATGTACTTGTGGCGCGGGCGGAGGATCCGCGTCATGAGCAGTGACAGTTTTGACGGCGAATACACCGGGCGGATCATGCAGAAATTCGGATTCGTGAAAGTGCGCGGGTCGAGTTCGAAGGGCGCGGTGCGGGCGCTGCTTGGGATGCGGCGCGCCCTGGAGGAAGGCTGGATCGCGGCGTTCACCATCGACGGGCCAAAAGGCCCGCGATATGTAGCCAAGCCCGGGCCGGTAGTCTTAGCGCGCAGTTCGGGCGTGCCTATGGCTGCATTTCACATCGCCATGGATCGAACCTGGATTCTCAAAACCTGGGACGGTTGCATGATTCCCAAGCCATTCACCCGCGCTCTCATGCGCGTGGCCCCGCAAATTCCGGTCCCGCCGGATGCGAATGATGAGCAGTATCTGCATCAATTGCAAACCGCGCTTGATCGCTGCCGTGAGTTTGCCGAGGCGAACATCTCGAAGGCAGGTACGCCAGAGTTCCCCTGCTCTAAGATTTCGCCTTAAGCTTTTCCAAAAACTTGCCGCCGCTGACCACCGCGCGCCCTACCGTTCCGCGCCCAATCTCCCGCGCCCCGTCCTTGACTGAGACACGGACGGTATAGAAACGCCCATCGAGCGCTTCCACCACTGCCTCAGCCCGAACGTGCGCACCCACCCCCGCGGCCGCGCGGTGCTCGACGTTGATCGCCGTCCCGACGGTGATCTCATCGTCGTTACAATACGGCTGCAAAGAGTGGAAGGCGGCGGTTTCCATCAAGCGAATCAAGTCAGGCGTCGAGTAGACGGGGGGCAGTTCAGGGTGATGCGCAGTTAGCGTGTGCTTGAATTCAACCGTCTCTTCCGCTTCGCCCCGCGCGCCGATGGGAACAGGTTTCATCTGGGAGGATACGGGCGGCCGGGTACCTCAGCGCCGCGCGGCCTAATGCATTCTGACGCCGCTTCACCGCTTGCGGCAAGCTACTCGATCTGCACCAGTTCGCTCGGCCGTGGCGCGGTCGCGGGTGCAGGATGCTGGGGAGCACGCCAGGCGTCAAAGATCGAGACCTGGTGCACGCAGGAAACCGTGCAGTGAGGCGCGCATGACTTCTCGGTCAGATACTCGCGCCGTATGTCGTTCACGGAGTAGTTCTCCAGCGGGGTCGCCGGATAGCCGCGCTGTTGCGAGCAATAGTGCACCAGGCCGTCCTCACAGATGTAGAGATAGCGCCCGCCGGCGCGACAGCGCCAATGGTTCGGCTGACCTAAGGCAATGTTGTCCTGAAAGGAATTAATCCGGCTGAAGCTGCGCTTCTCGAGCGCTTTCATCTCGTGATAGATGCGGCGCTCTTCGCCGCCCAGGGGCTGAAGCTGGCCCTGCCCGTCGTGGATGATTCCGATGGTCGAGCTAAACCCAAGTTCCAGCGCGCGCCGGCCGATGGTGAGAGCGTCCTGCGGGTTACGCACGCCGCCGCCGACGACGGAATTGATGTTGACGTGGAAGTCGCCGTATTCAGCCAAGGACTGCAGCTTTTTGTCGAGCACCTTCAGGCTTTTCTTGGAAACGTCGTCCGGATTCACGTTATCAATGGAAATCTGCAGCCACTCGAGGCCGGCCCGATTCAGGCGTTCAATCCGCTCAGGAATGAGCAGGTAGCCGTTGGTAATCATTCCGGCGACGGCGCCATGCTGGCGAATCCGCCCGATAATCTGATCCAGTTCCGGATGCAGCAGTGGTTCCCCGCCGCTGATGGTGATCACGGAAGTTCCGAGCTCGCCCAGCTTATCGACTCGACGGAACATGACTTCTGCGGGCACCGGCTTCGAGAAATCGTCGTACTCGTTGCAGTACTTGCAGGCCAGATTGCAGCGCCGGATGGGGATAATATGCGCCAGTAAAGGATGGCTGGTCGAGAAAAAGGCGCCAGCTATCTTGCGCGCGCCCCGTAAAGTGCGCGATGCGGCCCTAAGACGCCGGTGCAGCCTGGTCGGGGGAGAGGGCATTGTGGTTTCTGTTATTAGAACATAGACAGAGTCTAAGTACGTCATTCTGAACAGCGTAAGGTGAATTTGAGCAGCCGAACGGTGACCCATGGGCGGGCAGACAGAGGCCTTGGTTTCGGCTGCCCCTTCGGATTGACCCTTAGACCCGTGCCCTTCATTGGAATCTCTTTCCCGGTCTTCCGCGGCCCCTTATTGGCGAAGCATTTTCTCCAACTGCTCGCGAGAAAAGTAAGCGCCGCGAAGCACTACCCCGAATATCTTCTGGGTATTGCGGATATCGTTGAGAGGATTTGCGTCAAGCAAAACCAGGTCAGCCACACGCCCGCTATCCACAACCCCGTACTTATCCAGCTTAGCCATGTAAAGGGCGGGGTTAAGGGTTGCAGTTTGCAACGCCTGAAGCGGAGTGAATCCGCCGTCAACCAGCCGCTCCAGTACTTGGTGTAACGAAACTCCGGGGAGCAGATTGGCCGCGGGTGCATTGCTTCCGGCTAGAAATTGTACGCCAGCACGATGCAGGTCGTTCACCAGGGCCATGCTGCGCGCGGCGCCCTCCCTGGTCTCGAACTCTACCGGAAGTTCCGCGAATGATTTTCCGCCGCGCACGGTTACCGGCAAGCGCCCGGTCTCAGGGTTGGGCATATTGCCTTGGGCGAGCAGCAACTCGGTTACATCGTCACTGGAGGAAGGAATTTTGTGCATGGATTGGACAGCGCTCGCATCCTCGCGGTTCGTTATTTCGCGCCCCCGGATTTCGTGTCCCTGGATTTCACGGCCCAGGATTTCGCCTCCTATGATTTCGGGATGCATGGTTTCGGGACGCATGATTTCGGGGCGCTTAGTTTCACGAGGGGGGATGGTGTTTCGATCGAGTTGAGAATCGCGCAAACCGGTGACGCCGTTAGCCAGGTAGAGCGCGTGCAGCGTTTTCCGGTCCCATGCTGCTGCCGAAGGGCCCGAGAGATGAGAATTCATGTCCCACAGCCCGGGGATCAAGAATTTCCCGGCCCCGTTAACAACATGAACATGGGT
Source organism: Terriglobales bacterium (assembly GCA_038254805.1). Taxonomy (GTDB): domain Bacteria; phylum Acidobacteriota; class Terriglobia; order Terriglobales; family Acidobacteriaceae; genus Gp1-AA145. The sequence continues at coordinate 35,519 of JBBSFW010000012.1, read as the reverse complement.
TCCGGCGTCTATGAATGCCATTTTGGCAATTGAGCTGATGATCCCATCCTTCACGACTACAGTGACATTCGGCCGGATGCCGCCGTAACGAGTGTCCACAACATTTACGTTGGTGACGGCGAGTATTTCCGGAAGCTTGTGGCGCGATTGGGCCCAGAGGAGAGCACTGCAGAGCACAACCGCGACCAGCGCGGACTTCATAGTCACGGATCCTGCTCGTCCGAACAATTCACAGCAGCCTAGGCCCGGGTAGCCGCGGAGTCAAGCAAATTAAGAAATGTCAATTTCTTGTCAGCGGGAAGAAACGACGCCTCAAAAGAGTTTCGCGCCAGCTCGCGCAGGTGCTCATCGGTGAAGCCGAATTCTCTTTGCCCCAGCTGGTATTCATTGCTAAGGGAGCTCCCAAACATCGCGGGGTCGTCGCTGTTCAGCGTGACCATGAGGCCCTGGTCGAAGTATCTGCGCACGGGGTGCTCGGAAATTTTCGTGCAGCAGCCGGTTCGCAGGTTGCTGGTCAGGCAAATCTCCAGGGGGATCTGGCGGGTGGCAAGTTCTTCGATCAGTTCGGGATCGTGATAAGCCGTGAGCCCGTGTCCGATCCGTTCCGCCCCCAGATTCAGAGCGCCCCAGACTGATTCCGGCCCCGCGCTCTCGCCGGCGTGGGCGGTCAGCCTCAGGCCCTGATCGGCGGCGTAGGCGTAGGCCTCGCGAAAAAGTTCAGGGGGAGCTTTTTGTTCATCGCCGCCAATGCCAATGCCGATGACATTTCTGTCGCGATAGCTTCCGGCCAGCTCAAACACCTCCCGCGCGGCTCCAGGCCCGAACTGGCGGACGGCATCGAAGATCCAGAGCAACGAAGTCCCAAAGTCGCGCTCTGCGCGTTCGCGGCCGCGCTCCAGCCTCTCAAAGATCGCCGCAAAGTCCTGCTTTCTCCACAGGCACACGCCTACCGAAACATAGACTTCAGCGTGAAGGACGTTCTCCGCCTTGAGCTGCTGCATCAGCTGGTAGGCGATCAGTTCGTAGTCTGCCGGGGCCTGCAAGTCCTCGGTTAAACCTTTAAAGGCCATGAGGAATCCAGAGAAATCTTTGTATTGGTACAGCGCCCTGGCATCGGCGAGCGTGCTCTCTTTTCCGTGCAGCCGCCGAAGCTCAACCAGCGTGGCCGGCGTGACTGAGCCTTCCAGGTGAAGATGAAGCTCGGCTTTCGGAAGAGACCGAATGAATTCGGAAGCCATCGTTCAGATTGTAGAGTTGTGAGCGCGGCTTGGCGAGGGAGGAGCGCAAGTGCGGATTACAGATTAGTAGGTTTCAGACTGAGGCGGGGGGCTTTCGAAGCTGAAATCCAACGTCTCCCAACCTACAATCTTTCTCTATGCTCCTTAATTTCCCCGCGCAAATTCGCTGTGATGGCGGCTGTAGAGGCGATAGATTCCCAGCCCGATCAGCAACCAGCCGAAGAAGCGGAGCCAGGTAAGGATGGGAAGTCCTCCCATGAGAAGCACACAGAAGAAGACGCTGAGCACCGGCGCGATGATTCCGCCGGGCGCGCGAAAGCCACGATGGCGGCCTGGATCCTTGTAACGCAGAATGATGACGCCAAGGGACACCAGCACAAACGCAAACAGTGTGCCGATATTGGACAAATCGGAAAGCGTGCCAATATCCAGAATTCCGGCGGGAACACCGACCACAAATCCAGCAATCCAGGTTGCGGTTGAAGGGGTGCGGAAGCGGGGATGGACGCGGCTGAAGAGCCTTGGTAAAAGTCCGTCGCGCGACATGGAAAACCATACTCGCGCCTGCCCCAGCTGAAAAACCAGGAGCGAGGAAATCATCCCCATCATGGCGCCGAACAACACCCCAAGCCGGATCCAGCGCAAACCGGGCGAGCCGGTAACTTCCGTCAGATGCTTGAGACTATTGACCACGGGCGCGGCATCGTCCATCAGAGTACGCCAGGGCACAATTCCCGTGAGCACGATGGCCACGCCGATGTAAAGCACCGTGCACACCACCAGTGTGGCGATGATTCCGATAGGCAGATCGCGCTGCGGATTGCGCGCTTCTTCGGCGGCGGTCGAAACCGAATCGAAGCCGATGTAGGTAAAGAAAATGATGGAGCCACCGGTAAGGATCCCCGACCACCCCATAGGTGCAAAGGGATGCCAATTTCCCGGGTGAATGTAATGCGATCCCGCAATGATGAAGGCCAGAATCGCGGCGATCTTTAAAACCACCATAGTGTTGTTGGCTCCCGCAGACTCGCGAATGCCTCGAACCAGCACCACGGTGAGCACCATCACCACCAGAAATGCGGGTAGGTTGAAGCCAAAGTGGAACCCTGGCCCGTAGAGCACACGGCCTTGCAGGTCGGCCAGACCGGCGGGCAAATAAGCGGGGGAAATCCAGCGCAGCCCGGGATTCCAGCCGAACCAGTCGAACATATTGACCAGGTGCTGGGCGAAACCGACGCTCACGGCCATGTTGCTGACCGCGTATTCCAGGATGAGGTCCCACCCGATGATCCAGGCAATTAGCTCGCCCATGGTCGCGTAGGTGTAGGTGTATGCGCTGCCGGCAATCGGGATCATCGAGGCCAGCTCCGCATAACACAGACCGGTGAAGGCGCACACGGTCGCGACGAGCACAAGCGAAAGTGCCAGCGCGGGCCCCGCTCCCGGACGTCCCAGCGAAGCCGTGTGCTTAATCAGGTATTCGAGGAGAGGCGCGTTCAGGATGGAGGAAGTATCGAATTTCTGCCCAGCGATGGCAGTGCCGATTACTGTGAATATGCCGGAGCCAATCACGGCGCCGATACCGAGCGCGGTGAGCGAAACCGGGCCGAGCGTCTTCTTTAGCCGCCGTTCCGGCTCTTCCGAGTCTGAAATCAGCTTGTCAATCGACTTGCAGCAAAAGAGCTGATTATCTGAGGTTCGGACCGTGCGTGCCGGAGCTGCGGGCGGGTCGGGGCCTGGCTGTACCAAACGGTTGATGTCTCCCGAGGGTCTTGAGAATTCAACCATCTGCCGAAAGCGCCAACCGGCGGCGTAGATTGTAGGTTCACCGGCCTGGCGCCGAGAGCAGATGCTGATTGCTGCTCTTACCTCTTAGAGGTGCCTCGCACCAGCTTCTTTACTTTCCGCTTCTTCGACCCGCGAGCGTACTCGCGAGGCTTCAACGGAGTTTCGGTTTTGCGCTTCTTGCGCGCGGTGCGTTTGGATTTCTTGCGTTCGTCTTTGCTCAGTGCGGATGTATTTGCCATGAAAGCTTTGATTTCCTTAGTCGAATAATTTTGTCCGATGAAGAGGACGTTTGCTTTTGCGCACCAAAGGACCGATGCAATTTTTGTCGTCCCTACAGAGACTCGCTAGGGCTCCCGGCCTCACCCGGCAATTATGTGCCGGGCTGTGATATTCCGCTCCTTCGGGGCTGAGGCTCGCGACAGGCTCAAGCCATACCAACAAGCGACTGCTAAGGGCTGCCCTTCTCAAGCTGGGCGTACTTCTCCACTAATTTCTTCAATCCGAAGCGAGGGAATTGTACCGTAATCTTGGCCTCTTCGCCTTCTCCTTCACAATGATAGACGGTCCCCTCGCCATATTTCGGGTGCTTCACCTTCTGCCCGGGACGGAATCCGCGCCGCCCGGTTGGCTCTTCGACCGGCACCTTCGGCCGGCTGAACTTCTTGCCGCGCGACGCGAAGAACTCGGCGATGTTATCAATTGAATTGTATTTCGCACCCGAGGAAACGGGCACGCGCCCAGGCCTCTCTACCCAGTGCGCGGACTGGTCTTCATCTTCATAGGCGTAGTGTGGATCTGGCGTGCGTGCGGCGGGCGATCTTGTCCGCCGCGCCTCGGATGCACCGGACACCCTTGTCCGGCCGGTCTCCGAATATCGTCCCGGAGTGCGGCTGGTGCTGCCCTGCTGCTCCATCAGTTCCGCGGGAATTTCTTCCAGGAACCTTGATGGCACGCTGGCCTCCGGCATGTCGGTGCCATATCGCCGGCGATACACAGCACGCGTCAGCACCAGTTGGTCCATGGCCCGGGTCATGCCCACGTAACACAGCCGCCGCTCTTCCTCAACGTCATCCGGATTGAGAAAAGTACGCGAGTGGGGAAACAGGCCTTCTTCGAGCCCGCATAGAAAAACCAGCGGAAACTCCAGTCCCTTGGCCGCGTGTAAAGTCATCAGCGTAATCTGCGCCTGCTGATCGTAAGCATCAGCATCACTTACCAGAGCTGCATGATCGAGGAACTGGTCGAGCGTCTCACCGCGATCTTTCGAATCCATCGCGGCATTGACCAATTCTCGCAGGTTCTCGATCCGCGAGTAAGCTTCCGGCGTGTCTTCCTCCTCCAGCAACTTGATATAGGCGGTGCGATCAATCAGGAATTTGAGAATTTCACCAGTATGCGCGGGGCCTCCGGGAGTGCGGAATCCTTCCACGCTTTTTTCTTGCGCCGGTTCCTCATCACTTACTGAATAGGGATTCGAGCTTACGGCCTGAATGTGCTCGCCGCCTCCGAAATCGAAAGCCGTGGGATCGAATTCAGTGGATTCAGCGGGCAATTCGGGATCGACAAACTGCGAGACATCATCCCGCAGGGCAGCTGGGGGTGGCTGTCGCCACGTGTTTTCGGGTAAGTCAGCCGCTTCAGCCTCACTTGGAATTGATGATGCCCCCAACCGCTCCACATAGGTCCCGGCCAGCATGGCACGCGCATCGTCAATCAGGTCGCGAAATGATTTCAGCGCCTGCAGCGCCCGCGGCGGAAGCAGTCCGCGCCGGATGGATTCGCCCAGAGCCCCCCAGAGCGACACTCCCGTTTCGAGGGCTACGCGCTCGATCGTCTCCAGCGACGTCTTACCGATGCCGCGCGCTGGTGTGTTGATCACCCGGAGCAATGAAACCGAGTCGGCGGGATTATGAATGACTTTCAGATACGAGATCAGGTCTTTGATCTCGGCGCGCTCGTAAAACGAGAATCCGCCCACCACGTGATACTTCAGCTGGTAACGGCGCATGGCTTCTTCGAACAATCGTGACTGCGAATTGGTGCGATAGAGCACCGCCGCCCGCGCGTTTTCCCCACGTTCGGTGGCTTCACGAACGTAGCGGGCGATGGAATCGGCTGCGAACAGCGCTTCGTTTTCGCCGTCGGGAGCTTCGTAGTAGCCGATCCCGGCGCCGCCCTGGCGCGAGGTCCAAAGATTCTTGCCTTTGCGCCGGATGTTGTTCGCCACCACCGCCGACGCTCCCTGCAGAATATTTTGAGTAGAGCGGTAATTCTGCTCCAGGCGGATGATTTTCGCCTCGGGAAAATCTTTTTCGAACTCGAGAATGTTGCGAATGTCGGCGCCGCGCCAGGAGTAGATTGACTGGTCCTCGTCGCCTACGGCGCACACGTTGTGGCGCGCGCCGGCGAGGGTTCGCATCAGCTCATATTGCGGACGGTTGGTGTCCTGATACTCGTCGACGAGCAGGTATTGATAGCGTTGGTTGTAATAATCGCGGACGTGAGCCGCCGACTTCAGCAGGCGCACCGCCTCGAGCAGCAGATCGTCGAAATCGAGCGCATTCGCCCGGCGCAGCTCTTTGCGGTACTCCTCATAGATGTGCGCGATGCGCTCGGTCTTGGGATCGGCGGAATTCAGATAGACCTCCTGCGGATCGAGCATGTGGTTCTTGGCCCACGAAATATGCGCGAGCACGGAGCGCGGCGTGAGCTGCTTGGGATCGATCCCCAATCGCTTCATCACGGATTTCGTCACCTGCTGCTGGTCAGACTCGTCGTAGATGACGAAACTTTTCGTGTGGCCGATGGGCGGCTGGCCGGGAACGGAGGAGGGAATCCGCAGCGCTTCAATGTCGCGCCTCAGCACGCGCACGCAGAATGAGTGGAAGGTCGAGATCGCAGGCTTGGCCACCGACAGGCCCCCGACAATCTTCTCGACCCGCTCCGCCATCTCCGCCGCAGCTTTATTGGTGAAGGTGACGGCGAGAATGGACTCCGGCATCGCGCCAAGATGCTCGATCAGGTGCGCGATGCGGTAAGTGATGACGCGCGTCTTCCCACTGCCCGCGCCGGCGAGGATGAGCACAGGGCCATCGGTGGTTTCGACAGCCTCGCGCTGCTGGGGATTGAGTTGAGAAAGGAAGGACAATTTGGGGAAACGGCTCCGAAGGTCGCTGATTGAATTTTACAGGAATTGCTTCTGTGATCTCGGAGGACGCGTATCGGCGGAGTCTTTCGCGCCTTCGGGGCTGGCGTCGCGCCATCGTTTACCCAGGGCTTGCGCCCTGGGCTGCATTCTTGTGCCGCTTCGCGGCTGGGTAGGGCTTCCCCGATCAATCGGTGGAGGCGGCAAACGTAAAAGCCATGCTCTATCCTCACAATCCCGGCTTGTTTTTTTTTCTATTTGTACACTGCTCGCAGGGGCAGATCTGCCGGAGCCACTGCCATGAATAGATTCCCAGCTCATGCCCGTCGTTCCATTTGAATTTCAGCGCGTATTTGCCGACCGGCTCGGCAGAAACTGGCTTCGCTGCGGCCTTGAACATGGGCAATTCGCCGGGCTTCCCGTGCGAAGATTCCCCCGGCTCCCGCCCCGTCTTGCTGCGTTCCTCGTCACACAGTGCGCACGGACAGGCGTCCCGCAGGAAGGGAAATGGGTACTGCGAGAGGTGTCCATCTTTCCACTCGATGTTCACGCCGGTCCCAGCTTGCAGGTGGACTTTGACGGACTTGGGATCGGCGGAGGGCATGGGTCTCAGTATGGCAGAAGGGTGGAAATCCGTCGTTGGCCGCTGGCCGCCGGTCCGGACACGAACATCATCCAGCGGTATTCCGATTCGCCAAATGCTGCAACTTAGCTTAAAATCTATAGTTTCTACACTCATTTCTGATCTTCTTTGGAGCACTCATGGCACAAGTTTGCGCGATCTGCGGCAAGGGGCCGCAATTTGGAAATAACATCAGCCACGCCCATAACGTGACCAAGCGGCGTTGGAACGTCAATCTGCGCCCGGTACACGCCAAGCTAAAGGGCGGAAACCGGCGGATCCGCGTCTGCACCTCCTGCCTGCGCAGCGGCAAAGTCGTGAAAGCGTAGGGAAAGATTGGTAATTTGGTAATCGGGGAATTGGGTAATACCCGAATTTTAGGTTCAATTTACTGAATACGAGAGAACCCCCAGCTCCCAAAATCTGATGTTTAGGTTCTCAGCAAGGCGATCACGTCAATTTCCACCAGCACGTCTTTGGGCAGGCGGGCGACCTCGACGGTGGATCTGGCGGGCGGAGCTGAACTGAAATACGTTCCGTAAACGGCATTCATCCCAGCAAAATCCCCCATATTCTTCAGGAACACAGTTGAGCGGACTACATTCTCCAACCCGCTCCCGGCCGCGGTCAGGATCGCCGAAAGATTCTTCATCACGCGCTCGGTCTGGATCGCAACGTCGCCTTCAATCACCTGCTGGGTCGCGGGATCGATAGCCACTTGTCCCGAAACAAAGACCAGCCCGTTGGCGCGAATGGCTTGCGAGTAAGGCCCGATGGCCTGAGGTGCGTGGGGAGTAGAAATGACTTCGCGCATATGGCTCCTGATTTCCGATTGCAGATTTCAGATTAGATTGAAAAGCTGGCAGGGCAAAGATGAGATCTTGCCGACGGCGGACGGCCAACGGCCAACCACCAACGACCGGTTCTACACCCTTTGCAGCCTTTGCACGTCGTGCACGCCGGGAATCTTCCGTACGCCGTGAATGATGCTTTCCAGGTGTTTCAGGTCTTCGATCTCAATTACGATGTCGACGTTCGCCTGACCGTTCTCGGTCCGAGCTCCAATGCTGCGGATGTTGGTCTTAGTGTCGCTGATGACGGCCGTGATCTGCTTGAGCATGCCGAAGCGGTCGTCACAGAAGACCGTCAGCTTGACCGGGAATGAGCTGGCCGCGCCCTCTTCTTTGCCCCATTCGACATCGATGCGCCGCTCCGGCTCGTACATGAGGTTGAGAACATTAGGACAGTTCAGAGAATGGACGGCGACGCCCTTGCCCCTGGTTACGTAGCCCACGACCGCCTCGCCGCGAATCGGATTGCAGCAGCGCGCGCGGTAAACCAGGAGGTCGCCGTGCCCTTTGACGCGAATGGCGTTGCTGTGGTCCCCACCGAAGACGCGGCGAACTACGCTGCCGATGGCGGACTCCTCCTCGGCGGGCGCAAGCGGGGCCTGAGCGGCGGGCGACAACTTCCCAAGCACCTGCCGGGCGGAATATTTGCCGTACCCGATGCCGGCCATCAGGTCATCCAGCTGACCTAGACCGTAGTCAGAGGCGATGCGCTGGAAGTCTACTTCCTTGATGTCCTTCAACGAGATTCGATACTTGCGCGCTTCCTTGTCGATCAGCTTGCGTCCGATTTCCACGGCGCGCTCCCGCTGATGAATATTCAGCCAGTGCTTAATCTTGTTTCGCGAACGCGACGAACGCACCACGCTAAGCCAGTCGCGGCTCGGTTTGTGTCCCGCCTGAGTAATGATTTCGACGATATCGCCGCTGTGGAGTTTATGGCGGAGCGGGACCATGCGTCCGTTGACCTTGGCGCCTACGCAGGCGTGGCCGACTTCGGTATGGATGGTATATGCGAAATCAATGGGAGTGGATTCGCGGGGAAGGACCACGACTTTGCCTCTGGGGGTGAAGGTGTAAACCTCTTCGGGATAAAGATCAATTTTCAGGGTGGAGAGAAATTCGTTGGGATCGGAGACGTCTCGCTGCCACTCCACCACCTGCCGCAACCAGGCCAGGCGTTGCTCGTCCTGCGCCGAGACCGGCCCGTCTTTGTATTTCCAGTGCGCGGCGATTCCCTCCTCCGCCATGCGGTGCATTTCCTGGGTGCGAATCTGGATCTCGAAACTGGTGCCGTCTTCCGTAATCACCGAAGTGTGCAACGACTGATAAAGATTCGGCCGCGGCATAGCGATAAAGTCTTTGATCCTGCCCGGCACCGGACGCCAAACATTGTGCACTATTCCCAGCACCGCGTAGCAATCCTGCACCGAGCGAGTGACTACGCGCATGGCGTACAGGTCATAAACCTGGTCCACGGAAATGTGCTGCTTGAGAAGCTTTTTGTGGATGCTGTAGAGCCGCTTGATGCGGCTTTCCACATTGGCGGTGATCCCGGCCTCTTTCAATTTGTCGCGAAGAACGTGCTCGACCGCGGCGAGAAACTGTTCGCCCTTTTTACGGCGCGCCTCGACCGCCTCGCGTACCTGTTCATAGCCGAAAGGATCCAGATAGCGGAACCCAAGGTCTTCCAGTTCTCCGCGAATTTTTCCCATGCCCAGCCGGTGGGCGATGGGGCCATAGATGTCGAGGGTTTCGCGCGCGATCTTCTGCTGCCGGTCTGGCGGAAGATGTTCGAGCGTGCGCATGTTATGCAGCCGGTCGGCAAGCTTGATGAGCACCACCCGGATGTCGTCCACCATGGCCAGCATCATCTTGCGCAAGTTTTCGGCCTGCTGTTCCGCTTGCGAGGAAAAATCAATTTTGCTGATCTTGGTAACACCCTCGACGAGGTGCGCGATCTGCTCGCCAAATTCCTTGCGGATATCGACGATGGTGACCGACGTGTCTTCGACGGAATCGTGCAGCAGGCCGGCGGCAACGGCCACCGCGTCCATCTTCATCTCCGCCAGAACCAGCGCCACTTCCAGAGGATGTACCAGGTAGGGTTCACCCGAGGCCCGCTGCTGGCCGGAATGGTACTTCTGCGAAAATTCGTAGGCTTTGCGAATGAGCTCTAAATCGTCATTGGGGCGATTTTCGCGCATGTCCTGCAAGAGCTCGCGGAATTTGGTCACCGTGAGAACGTTGGTCGCGATTTGTTCGCGTAGCGTCGTCATGCCTGGGTACAGCCAGCGTTCGGTGGCGCGGGCGCCTCCGCCCGCCATCAGCAACCCGCGAAGAGCAGCAACCATGCGGGTCCGATGGCCGGTTTCCTTGTTCTGATTATATGGGCGGTTGAGCGAGAGCTCCAAAAGTTCGCGGCGCGCCGGGGGTTAGGCGCCAGCCCAACGTGTTCGGCTGTGAACCTGCTACATTGTCGGCGTGTCTCGCGTGCTCATCAGCGGCGCTTCCGGACTGATCGGCTCAGTTCTTGGGTCTTCGCTTGAATCCCATGGACACAAGGTCACCCGGCTGGTTCGCCGGGAGCCGAGGAACACTAGCGAACTGCAATGGAACCCCATGCGTCCCCCTGCGCCAGGACTGGTCTGTGGCTTCGATGTAGTCGTCCATCTCTCAGCGGAAAGCGTTTCCGGGCGCTGGACGGAAGAGAAGAAGAAGCGAATTCGCGACAGCCGGGTGGTCAGTACGGAAAATCTGGCGCAGGCTTTGGCGCAGGCGGAACACCGGCCTAAAGCCTTCATGTGCGCGTCCGCCATTGGATATTACGGCAGCCGCGGTGACGAGGTTCTGACCGAGGAAAGCGCCTCCGGCGACGGCTTCTTGCCGGAGGTTTGGCGCGAATGGGAATCGGCCACATCCCCGGCGGCAAATGCCGGCATTCGCACCGTGAACCTGCGAATTGGAATTGTCTTGAGTGGCGAGGGCGGCGCGCTGAAGCAGGTGCTATTGCTGTTCCGCCTTGGCCTGGGCGGAAAAATTGGCAGCGGACACCAGTGGTGGAGCTGGATTCACATCGGCGACCTGGTCTGCGCAGCTGGTCACATCTTGCGAACTGAATCGGTGAGTGGCCCGGTCAATATGACAGCTCCGAATCCAGTGACAAATGCTGAATTCACGAAGACGCTGGCGCAAGTGCTGCACCGTCCGGCAATCTTTTCCATTCCGGCGTTCGCAGCCCGGTTCGCTTTCGGAAAGTTTGCCGATGAAGGGTTGCTGGCCAGTGCCCGGGTACAGCCAAAAAAACTAACGGCAAGCGGATATCAATTCAGGTATTCGGAGCTGTGCGCGGCGTTGAGAAGCTTGTTGTGATCTTTTGCCCAGTAGGACAAGCGTGGCGGACTGTCAGGACAGTCGGCCAAAATTCACGGAGCTTTTCTCCGCCGGGCGAGCGGGGACGCCCGCCCCTACGAGGTTCGCAGAGGCCTTTACTTCGTCATCGCCTTCCCAAATTCCTCCACCCTTTCACGGACGCCGAGCACGTGCCTGGGCAGCGCCAAACGGCTGCCTTCCTCGAGGATAGGGATCAGTTTGTCGAACTCGGGCCCGGAATGCGAGCCGGTGATTGCCAGTCGAATGGGATGAAAGAGTTCTTTGCCCTTGGCGCCGGTCTCGGCCTTCACTTCGTTAACAATCCGCTTGAACTGCTCGGGAGTCAGCTTGCCCTCGCGTGCGCATTCATCCTCTAGCACCTTGAAGGTAAATCTGGCCAGCACCGCTTGGGTGTGGGGCCAGGCAAGCACTTCGGCGTTTTCGGGATTGGCCAGAGCGGCAGGGGCGTCGTAATTGAAAATAAGCGCTGCTCTTTCGGGAAGCTGATCCAGCCGGTCAACGGAAGGGGCCAGCATATGAGTGATGCTGGCTAACCATTTCTCCATTTCCGGCGGCGACGGGTGATTCGCTGGCGGCTCGCCGCCCCCCGGCGTTGCAAGTTCCTGCACAGCGACACCGGCTAAATAAGTTCGGGCCAGTTCCTCCACTCGCTCCGAAGAACATCCCTTGATGTAGTGCCGATTCAGCCAGTACAGCTTCTCCATATCGAAGACCGCCGGAGAGGGCGTGACCCGTTCAAGCGAAAACTCTTTGACCAGCTCCTGCAGGGAGAATATCTCGCGGGTGCCGCCGGCCGGCGCCCAACCCAGCAGCGCCAGATAATTCACCAGGGCTTCGGGCAGAACTCCCATATCGCGGAAGTTGGCGATCGATGTGGCGCCGTGGCGCTTTGAGAGCCGCTCGCGGTCGGCGCCGAGAATAGTGGAAAGATGCGCGAATTCCGGCACCGGCCATCCCAGGGCCTCATACACCGCGACTTGTTTGGGGGTGTTTGAAAGATGATCGTCGCCACGGATCACATGGGTGATCTTCATCAGGGCGTCATCAATCACGACGACGTAGTTATAAACCGGCATCCCCGAGGAGCGAAGAATAATGGGGTCGCTGACGACTTCGTGGGAGAATTCCACCGCCCCGTGAACAACGTCGTGAAAACGGATGGGATGCTCGGGAATGCGCAGGCGGATGGCGCACGGCTCGCCGGCAGTTCGACGCCGCTGCGCTTCCGACGGATCGATAGAGCGGCACTGGCCGGAATAAATCGGCTGGCGATGTTCGGCGGTGGCGCGTTCCCGCTCTCTCTGCAGTTCGTCCTCGGTGCAGAAGCACAGGTAGGCTTTATGGTCGCTCAATAATTTTTCGGCATGCTCACGGTAAGTTGCGAGGCGATCGGATTGGCGGTACGGACCATACTTGCCGCCAACGTCGGGGCCTTCATCCCAATCGAGACCGAGCCATTTGAGATCGGCGATGAGTTGGTCCTCGAAACGGGCCTCGCTGCGGTCCACATCGGTGTCTTCGATGCGGAGCGCCATGATTCCGCCCTTCTGCCGGGCAAAGAGCCAGTTAAACAGAGCGGTGCGCGCGTTGCCAACATGCAGATGTCCGGTAGGAGAGGGAGCGAAACGTACTCGGACGGGAGAATTTTCGGCCACGAGAAGATGTTAGCAAAGAACGGGACAAGGAACGCAGCGCGGGCCTTCACGTCGCGCGGGCCACGTCCGCTTCCCACACAAGCGGCCAAGGTGGTTCTCAGGCTGGCAGCGCGCGCCGGTCTTTAATTTCCTGCAGGTGCTGCTTCAGCCTGGCGATAACTTGCGCACGCTGCTCGTGGCTGAGTTCCTGCTTCAGTTCATTCAGCGCGAAATGGACCACGTCATGGTGGTGGATTTCATTGGGGGCGACGTCACTGCTCAGCTCCAGCCAAATGCCGTGCAGCAGATCAATTTCCTTGGAAGTGAGGCGGGGAGCGTGCGGTCCCAGATAGAAAATATGTTCCTGTCCGCCAGGAAAGTAGATTTCGAGCGTGAGCTGCGGTTTGGGATCAGACAGACGCTCCCACGCAAGCCCTGAAATCCGGGCCTCTTCGGTGTCGGACCGGTTGGGCGAGGCCCCTAACACAACGGTCGCTGACTGCAAGCTCTGCGCGGCTTTCAGGATGGCATCCCATTTTTCGGTGGCCCCGGCGACGGCCAGATGGATGGTTTTACCTTTCTTCTCCGCCAAGGCCAGTGCGCGGGTAAAAAGCACCTGCTCCTCGGAACTGAAAAACTGGTCTGGCTGAAGTTCATATTCTCCCGCATCACCGCGGCCAAGAAAACGAAGATGCAGTGCGACCACATCCTGCTTGTGGGCATCGACGCGATCGAGTACCGCGCCCAGGTTGTAAAGCGTGTTGTAGTTGCGAATCATGACCAGAATGTTGCCCGGACGGGCGCCGAGAGCAGCGGGGGTGAGATCGTCCCCGGGTTCCACGTTGAACTGGTCGAGATCGGCGTGGGCCGTCGAGTGCTTACGGGTGATCTTTTCGGAAATTTCGAATACCGCGAAGAAGACGATGGTAAAGGCAATTCCTGAAATGGTAGCAACCTGCTTGGTGAACAGATTGATCAGGCACAAGCCGATCAGAGTGAGAGTGATGAAGCTGAGGCCAATCGGGATCTCAGTATTGCCGATGTGAAAATTTAGGGGCACACGATATTCGCGCTTACTCGGCTCTTTGTAGCGGAGCACGAGGACCGCAATGCCCTTCATGGCGAAGCTCCACATCACGCCGAAGGCATAGGCTTCGCCGAGGATGAAAATGTCTTCGCGGCTCAGGATGATGGTGAGGATTTGCAGCGCAACCACCAAATTTAGAATGCGGTAGGAGGTGCCGAAGCGGCGTTGCGGGCGGCGAAACCACTGCGGCAGAATGCCGTCTTCAGAAACCCGGTTCAGCACGCCGTTCGAGCCCACAATGGCGGTGTTCACGGCGCCAGCCAGCATTAAAACGCCGACCACGACAACGAATGCATGAAACGCCAACCGAAGTGAAAACGGGCCGGCCAGAGACATCGCCAGCCCGCCGATGGGATTTTCCTGGAAACTGCCGCGCACCGAATCGGGGATGATCATGACCGCGAAGAAGGCCACTCCGGCGGTGAAGATCAGGCTGTAGAGGAAAATAACGGAAGCTGCTTTCTTCAGGTTGGGAAGTTTGGGATGCTCGATCTCGCGGTAGATCTGGGCGATGGTTTCCTCGCCGCTCATGGCGAGGACTGAGTGACCCAAGCCGATCAGGATTCCGTAAAGCCGATGGTGTAAGGCAGCGAGGAGTGGCGGAGGAAACCAAGCGCATCTTTCGAATAGACAATATTCGAGAGGTGGGGCCAGGGAGGAAGGTGCGCGCCTCGAACCCATACTGTGTACGAGCACCAAACTACCATCAGGACCACCATCACCGTGGTCACATACATGATGCGCAAAGCTTTTTCACTGGATTCCGGAATGCCCTTGATGTTCTCCCACCAGAAGTAAATGGTGACGACTACTGCGAAAACTCCCGCCGTAAGATTTCCCCGTAGGACGATGCTGGAATGGGCATAGTGCAGCAATTCGTTCAGCAATCCCACCAGGTATTGCCCGGCCGAAACGCCGCTTATCGGTCCGGTCAGGATGTAGTCGAACATTAGGGCGGAAACGGAAAACTTGGCCAGGGTGGGGCCCATGGCCTCCTTGACAACCCGGTAAACGCCACCACGAACAAACATGCTGCAGCTCTCAATGTAAAGAGCGGCCACGGCCCCGGCGAGCAGCATGATGGCGAGGATGAACCAGGGCGCGGTTTTCCCAATGAAATGCTCGGCGATGGCTCCGGCATAGAAAGCCGAGGAACCCATGTCGTTAAGGACCACGGCGGCAACCCGCCAAAAGGAAATAAAGGCGAGCATGGCGCTCGAGGCGACCAGTACTCGGGCTGCGGCCTGGTTGGTCGTCATGTCTTTGGAATTATCTGGGGAATTATCTGCTGGGAATTGCATGGAATTGCGCCCGCCGCGAAGATTGGCGAGCTAGCCCCTTTCTGCGTCTGCGAGGTTAGCTGTCGGGCTCGGACTGAAAGGTGTCCTACCGTGCGCCGGTTGGGCCGGCCTAACGGATACGCCCCGGCGGAATTTCTTCCGTGGGTCCCCCGCTCCCGCAAAGTTGCGGGATTCGACGTCGCGATGATTCTACGCGTGACCTGTACACGCCCGCAAGCGGGTGTGCAGCTTGAGGTTTTTTCTTAGAGTACCTTTTCGTAAGGGCGGATTAAGAACTCTCTTCGGAGCGTTTCTGCAATTCCTGCCACAGCCTGTCCAGCACTTGGGATCGTGTCTCGCTGTGCAGCTCGCGTTCCAGTTCCGCCAGGGCTACGGCGATCACATGATAGTGGTGGGCGCCGGCAAAACGCGGGTCCCGCGTGACTTCCAGCCACAAGTGGTGCAGCAGATCGAGGTCCTGATTGCGAAGGCGAGGCGTGTGCGGGCCGAGGTAGTACTCGCGTGCTACCCCGCTGGGCAGGCGCACTTCCATGATCAGACGCGGCTTGGGCTCGGGCAAGCGTTCCCAGGCGTCGCCAGTCAGCCTGGCCTGCTCATCCGGACTCAGCTTGTTGGAGAGGCCACAAACAATCCGGCTGGAATCGAGCCGTTGGGCGGTGACCACGATGGAGTCGAAAACGTCCGCGGCCGGAACCACCAGGAGAGAAATTGGCTTACCTTCTCTCTCTGCCACCGCCACTGCTGAGGTAAACAACTCCTGCTCGTAGTGGTCGAATACCTGGGAGGCTTCAAACATGGAAGTGCCGCTGAAAGAATGTTCGCGGTGATAAAGCCGGGCGGTCATGACGACGACATCCTGCTTGGTGGTATCGGTCCTGCGCAACAACTCGCGCAGGTAGTACAAGTTTTTAGGATCGCGGATTGCCACGAGGATGTTTCCCGGCCGGACGCCCAGGGTGTCGGTTGCCGGTGCATCGTTCCCATACACCCGGAACTGGTCCAGGTTCTCTGTCCGTCCGGCGCGCTGTTTTGCAACCCGCCGCTCCGAATAAGTGAACAGGGCGAAGAAAAGCAGGCTGAATGAAACCCCGCCCAGGGTTGCCTGGTACTTGGTGAAGAAGTTCACGACGGCGGTGATGAACAATACCGACGCGATCAGAATGACGCCCAGCGGCAGTTCCTTGCCGTTGCCCAGGGGGATATTCCCTGGGACCTTCCACTCGCGCTTCGCCGGCTCGGTATAACGCAGGACGAGCACCGCCAGCGCCATCATGGCAAAGCTCCACACCACGCCGAATGCGTAGAGTCCGGCGAGCGTGAATACGTTGCCGCCCGTAACGATAATCGTCAGCAACTGCAAACCGACTATCAGATTAATGATCCGGTAGCTGGTGCCAAATCGCGGATGGGGCTTTTGGAAGGCGTCAGTCAGCACGCCATCTTCGGCAACCCGGTTCAGAACTCCATTGGCGCCCACAATGGATGTGTTCTGCGCGCCTGAAAGGATGAGGACCCCGACCAGCACCACAAAGGCATGGAAGGCCAGCTTCGCCCACTGCGGTCCCCACAGGTACATGGAAATGCCGCCGATCAGGTTCCCGAAATATTCCGGGCGGACCTGGTCAGGAATAATCATCACCGCAAAGAAGGACGTGAGGGCGGTGAACAGCAGGGCGTAGATGCCGATCACTACCGCGGCTTTTTTGAGGTTGGTGAGTTTGGGATGAGCAATCTCGCGATTTACCTGGGCCAGGGTTTCCTCACCGCTCATTGCCAGCACCGAGTGCCCAAAACCCACGAACACGATGAACCAGGTCAAGTGCGCCAGCCAGCTGTGCTTTAAGGGAACCAGCCAGCCTAGCGATTCGTGAGTAAGCAGAATCCCGTGACGAAGAGGGTTCGGCGGTATCTGGATGGGTACGTGAAAGATGGTGAGGGTGCACCAAATGATCAGCATGACCACCATCACAGTGGTGATGGCCATGATCTGTACGGCCTTCTGGCTGGACTCGTGGAGGCCCTGCGTGTTCTTCCACCAGAAGAAGATCACAACCAGTATTGCAAACACCGCCGAGAAAGCATTCTGCGGAAAATCATGAAGAGGGTGTCCGGCGTAGTGTGCAAGTTCCTGAATAAATCCGGCGAGATATTGGCCGGCGACAACCGAGCTGATGGGACCGGTCAGGACGTAGTCAAACAGCAACGCCGAAACCGAAAACTTGGCCAAAGTCCCGCCCATGGCCTTGCGGACCACGCGGTACACACCGCCGCGCACGAACATGCTGGTGGACTCGATATAGAGCGCGCGAACGCAATTGGCAAACAGCATTACCCCGAGGATGAACCAGGGCGCACTCTTGCCGATGACCTTTTCAGCGTCTCCGCCAACGTAATAAGCCGACGATGCCAAGTCGGAGAGAACGATGGCGGCGGCGCGCCAAAAAGAGATGAAACTTAAAAGGACCGTCGTCGCCACAAACACTTTGACGGCGGGACGTCCCGGGTTTTCCACTGATGTGGACACGTATTGACGAGGAAAACAGCGACAGTCCTAAGAATTTAACATATCAGGCTGGGGCTGGGTTGTACCCGAAAGGCGGGGAGCAAGGTGGGTCTTAGTGATGCGATCATGCCACGAGAGCTGATCTTCATCTATGAAGCACCAGGCATAGCCCAAGCCCACGGAGGCGCAGGAGAGTAACGATGCCAGCACCCGCCAGCGGCGGAGATTTCGCGGTGCCGAAGTGCCGTCGAAGCAGCTCACTTGCAATTTGGCGAGGCGCAAACCGGGAGTCGTCCCTGACAAAACCAGAAATCCGTACTGGTACGCCGGCCATAGCACTGCCAACAGCCCGGCCGCGGGTTCGGCGATGGAACGCAGTGGCGGAGTGCTCCCGTTAATCCTGAAGAACACATAGGCGAAGGCCGCAAGCGCAGCTGAAATCACGCATCCGTCGATCGAGGCGGCAAGGAGCCGTTGCGCCATGGGCGCGGGTCGCAGCGGAATGTCAATTCCCGGACGCCGCTCCGGTTCGGGCGCACGGACGGCATCTATCAGAATCCCTCCCAGGGCCGGTCGCGGGGGGGCGGAGTCCGGGGCCTCGACAATTCGCGGTCGCTCCATGACCGGGCCGGCAAGCTCATCGCTCCAGACGGGAGCCGTCATGCGCGGGAATTCGATGACCCGCGCTGTGGACTCTAAAACGATGTGAGGGCGAGCGGCGGGAACTGGCTCTTGGTTTCTGGCAACATCATCCGGTTCCGGCGATAGGCTGGCTGCGAGGCTCGGGGTTCGGCTCCGAATTTCGGGTCCGAAGGGCAATCGCAGGGAAGGATAGCGTTCCTTCTGCGGCCGGCGTGACTTATAGCTGCTTACCTTCGCGCTAACCTGGTCCCGCCAATCGGGCGCTTCCTGCGAGATCTTAAGAGCCTCAGTGCCGCTGCGCGGTGGTTCTTGTCCGATAAGAAGTTCATCCGGCGGTACTGCCCGCTGTAAGAAAGCGGGACCCTCCTGTGGCCGGTTGCCCCCGGAGGTGATCTCTTCGGGCGCGTCGATCATGAACTGCGGCTGCGGCGATGAAGTCTCGAGGCTGGCAGAAAACTGTTCTTCAGCCGCTTCCGCCTCTTCCGGATCGAAGTAAGTTGCGGCTGAATCAGAGTCGGGCTGGTCTTGCGGTGGGATCATCTCAATCGTAGATTTTCATGATCGGGGCCGGGGGCATATAACTGAACCGGCATCTTTGCCTCAGATGCCGGGAACGTGCTACCTTCACGCAAAGTCCCGCGCGCTGTGGTGCCGGACTGCGCTCCCCATGGCTTCCCGCACTCGATTACTTATCACGGCGGCGGCGCTTTGTCCTCTTCTACTCGCGCCACGGGTAGTTACCAGCCAGTTGCTTCCACCTTCCCCGGCTCCGCAAGACCTGCCTGAAGCTCCATTCAGCTCTGGCCAGCCTGTAACCATTCGCGCATTGCAGCAGGAGAAAGACGGGCCAGTTTACAAGCTGCATGGCAATGTTCAAATAGAAGATGGCATTTACGTCATCCGTGCGGACGAGATTACTTACAATTCTGACAGCGGTCAGGTACAGGCGGAAGGCCACTTGGTGCTCGAAGGCGGCCCCAATGACGAATATATTCAAGCCACCCGCGGTACTTACAACGTTCGAAAAGAAATAGGCCGTTTCGATAATGTGACCGGCAGCATAGGCCTGAGGGTCCGACACCGGCAAGCATTCTCCCCGGGCGGAAATCCTTTTTTTTTCACCGGCAGAACCGTCGAGAAGACCGGCCCCGATCACTACCTGGTGATTGACGGGACCGTGACCACCTGCGAGCTGCCGCGTCCAAAGTGGCTGTTTTCAGCGCACAAGGTGTCGGTCGAGGTTGGCGGGAATGCGACCATCTACCACACCAGTTTTCGGATCGAAGGAATTCCCGTGCTTTACCTGCCATTTGCAACTCATCCGGTGCAAAAACTGCCGCGCCAGTCTGGCTTCCTGATCCCCAACATCGGGCGCTCCTCGACGCGCGGCTATACGGCCGGAGAGTCGATCTTTTGGGCCATTAACCCCAGCATGGACTTACTGGCGGGTGCAGAATATTTCTCCCGCCGCGGCTGGGCCCCGGACGGGGAGTTTAGGGCGCGTCCCACGGAAAATTCCTTTGCCGATCTAACTTTTTTCAGCGTCTTTGATCGCGGATTGAATGGCGTGAACCAGGGCGGAACCGAGGTTCACCTCAACTCCGAAGGCGAATTTGCGCATCATTTTCGCGGCGTGGCCAACATCGATTATCTGAGCTCGTACGTTTTCCGGCTGGCCTTCAGCGACGTGTTTGCACAAGCCGTCAACTCCGAAGTGCATTCGGAGGCTTTCCTTTCCAACACCACCGGCAGCTTCTTTGTGAACGCGACCACCCGCAGGTATCAGGATTTTGAGAGTACTACTCCCGGCGATGTGGTCACGATTCTGCATGCGCCCGGAGTCGAGGTTTCCAGCGTGGAGCGCCAACTCGGAAAATTACCTTTTCACGGCAGCCTGGACGCGTCCATGGAGGGACTTTCTCGCAGCGAGCCATCGTTCAGCACCGCCCCACTCCTGGGACGCTTCGACTTGAACCCGCTGATTGCCCTGCCATTGCTGCTGCGGGGATGGAGCCTCCGCCCGGAACTTTCGTTGCGGGACACGATCTATACGCAACAACTGATACCGTCGGGTGGGGTTGCAATTACCGACGTCGGCATCGCTATATCGGATACCATCAATCGCAAATCTCTTCAGGGGTCGGTGGAACTGCGCCCGCCGGCGCTGGACAGGATTTTTGGCCGTGAGTTCCTGGGCCGGAAATGGAAGCACGCCATTGAACCACGCGCCACTTACAGGTACGTCACGGGAGTGGAAAATTTTTCGCACATCCTACGCTTTGACGACCGCGACATTCTAAGCGACACGAATGAAGTTGAATACGCGATAGTGAACCGCTGGTACGCAAAGCGCATCGCGCCGCAGCAAGAAGACTGTGAACGCGAAGGCATGCCGGCACTGCTCGTGGGCGCAGCGCGCCCCGCGAACCGTATTCCATGGGAACGCAATCAGCGACGCGCCGAACAACCTTGCGCGAAACAACCCGACACCCGCGAAATCATTACCTGGGAACTGGCGCAGAAATACTTTCTGGATCCGACGTTTGGGGGCGCGCTGGTTCCGGGCAGGCGCAACGTTCTGACCAGCACGGAGGACTTGACAGGGATCGCATTTCTCACCCAGCCGCGGCATCTCTCGCCTCTCATTTCCAGATTGCGCCTTGCCGCCAGCGCTCGCAGTGATTTTGAGTGGGACATGGACTACGACTTCCAGGCTGGCCGGGTGAATACCAGCACTGCTCTTTTCAATCATCATTTCGGCTTGTTCACGGTTGGGGCGGGCAACGCATTTCTTCATGTGCCAGGGGAAATTTCGGCTTCAACGACGATCCAGCTGGCGGAGAAGTTCAATCAGTTCCGGGCGGTAGTGGGCTACGGAAGCGCGGGCAAGCTGGGATTCAGCGGCGCCGCTAATCTGGGATTTGACGCGCACCTTAACCAACTGCAGTACGGTTCGGCGCAGGTCGCATATAACTGGGACTGCTGCGGACTGAATATTGAATACCGCCGATTTGCGCTGGGATCGGTGCGCAACGAAAACCAATTCCGCTTCACCTTTGCTTTGGCCAATGTCGGCGCGTTCGGGAACCTGCGGCGGGGAGAGCGGCTGTTCTGAGGGCATAGCCAATCGCGGCGCTGCGACGTTTAAGGCGCCCACAACGGTTTCGTCATAAAATGTCTGCATGTCCATTTCTGCCGAATTGAGCGCGAAGCGTACCCTCCTCGGCGAGGCTATTCGCTCCCTGGGGCGGACCCTGGTCGCGTACTCGGGAGGAACAGACTCGGGATTCCTGGCGTGGACTTCGCATCAGGCGCTGGGAAATAACATGCTGGCGGTAATCGCCGATTCGCCCAGCCTGGCGCGCTTCCAACTGGCAGATGCAATTGCATTCGCCCATGAGCATAAGATCCCGGTCGAGACCCTGCGGACGGAGGAATTCGATCGCCCAGAGTACGTCCGCAATGATGCTTCCCGCTGCTTTCACTGCAAGGACGAGCTTTTCACAGTGATGCAGGATTTCGCTGCCACCCGCGACTTCAATACCATTGTGTACGGCGTAAATCTGGACGACAAAAGCGACTTCCGTCCGGGGCAGATCGCGGCATCGCAACACAAAATCGCGGCGCCCCTCCTCCAGGCCCAGCTCACAAAAGAAGAAATCCGGACGCTCGCTCGCGAAGCCGGTTTGCGGATCTGGGATAAGCCTGCATCGGCGTGTCTCTCTTCGCGAATTGAGTACGGACGCCCAGTAACTACGGAAGCCTTGAGTGCGGTCGAGCGCGGGGAAGATGAGCTTCGGCGGATGGGCTTCAAGCAGTTCCGTGTACGCCACCATGGTGAGATTGCGCGAATTGAAATTGCGCGCGACGAAATGCCGCGCGCCCTGAATGGACGAATGGCTGCCGACTTCGCCCGCATCTTTAAAGGCCTGGGTTTCAAGTTTGTGACCCTCGACCTGGAGGGCTTTCGCTCGGGATCGATGAACTCTCTGCTTCTGGCGGATCAGATTGCTTCGTCGCCTAAGTGAGCGGGCGTCGAAGCGCGCTCGCTATGAGATAATCTAAGTATCCCCAATGTTCAGGCGGTTTTTGGTGACGTCGTTCAAGCGCACTTTTCTTCTTTTTCTTCTGGTCTGCCTGGGCTGCTCAGCACAACTGGCCCCCGGTGAGCTTTCCCAGCGCATAGAGCGGCAGCTGCGAAGTTCCTACAACATTCCGGCCACGGTGAAAGTGATCCTCTCGGCCCCGCATACCAGCGATTTTGCGAATTACGACGCCATTACCGCAACCTTCGACGATGGCAGCAGGAAGCAGACCTACGAATTCCTGTTGTCCAAAGACCAGAATACCTTGATTCGCATGACCAAGATGGACTTGAGCAAGAATCCCTATGCGGAGGTCATGAAGAAGATCGATACCAAGGGACGCCCGGTGCGCGGCAACCCGAATGCCAAAGTGGTAGCCGTAAACTACGATGATTTTCAGTGCCCCTACTGTTCGCGCGTACACGAGACGCTTTTCCCCGCTCTGCTCAAGGAGTATGGGGACCGCATTGCTTTCATCTACAAAGACTTTCCGCTCTCCGAGATTCATCCCTGGGCCACGCATGCTGCCGTAGATGCGAACTGCCTTGCCGCCCAGAGCGCGGACGCTTATTGGGATTTTGCCGACTACATCCATGCCAACCGGCAAGTCGTGAACGCAGAAAAAGGACTGGACAACCAATTTGCCGCGCTCGACCGGGTCACGCTCACCGAAGTTGACAAGTTTAAGCTTGATCGGGGCACATTGCAGGCCTGCGTGAAAGGTCAGAAGGACGACGCGGTGAAAGCTTCGGTGAAGGAAGGCGAAGCTTTGGGCGTGAGCGGCACTCCTACGGTATTTGTTAATGGACAGGTGCTCGACGGTGCGCGTTCGGCAGGCGAGTTCCGGGCATTGTTTGATGGCGCCCTGCAACAGGCCGGGGTAGCGGTTCCGACTCACGCCGGGCCAGCGGCGTCCGTGGATATCACCAGATCAGCAGCCGGCGCTGATCTTGCTGCCCAGCGTTAAATCATCCTAAATCGGAGGAAAATTGAACCACGCTTTTCCTGGTCTTAGCAGGGTGCTGGCTTTCGCGCTTTTCGGTGTGGCAACGCTTGTGACGGCCGGGTGCGGTTTAAAGCCCAGCGGCGAGGGCGTGGCCGCCACCGTAGACGGACGCAAAATCTATCGCGGCGATGTGGAAAAATACTTTCAAAACCAGACCTCAGGATCGAATCAGCCTCTGGGTTTGGAGCAATCCACGAGTTTGCGGCTGAGCATCCTGCGTGAGCTGATCGAGAATGAAATGCTGATGCATCGCGCCGAGAAGCTGGGGCTTCTGGCGACGGACGAAGAAGTGGACCGCAAGCTGAGCGAGATCAAGTCGCCTTACAGCGCGGAGCAGTTTCAGCAGCGGCTGCAGGAACGAAAGATGACGATCGATGATTTCAAGCGCGACATCCGGCGGGCACTTACGGCGGACAAGGTCCTGCACAAGGAAGTCACTTCGAAGATCAGCGTCACCCAGCAGGACATTGAAAACTACTATAAGCAGCACCGGGCGGAGTTCAACCTGATCGAGCCTCGCTACCATCTGGCGCATATTGTGGTGACCACCTCTCCTGACCCAAAAGGGCACGACACCGGAAATAAGGCGCGAAATGACGCGGAAGCTCGCAAGAAGATTCAGACCGTGCTGACGCGGCTGGAAGCGGGAGAGGATTTTGCCGGCCTGGCCATGACTTACTCCGAAGACGGGGCCACCGCAGCCAACGGCGGAGATGTCGGAATCGTGCCCGAGTCGGCGCTGAAGCAAACCGATGCGGCCACGCGAGAGAGTGTGACGAAATTAAAGCCGGGCCAGTACACACCGATCATTGCATTGGGGAATCCCGCGGCCAAACAGGCTGCTGCTTACCAGATCGTGAAGCTGATCGCCGCCGAACCCTCGGGGCAACGTAACCTTTCAGATCCCCGCGTGGAGCAGGAAATCCGCTCGCAACTTCAGGACCGCAGGGAACAACTACTGAAGGCGGCTTACTATGAGGTGCTTCGCGATCAGGCCAAAGTGGAAAATAACTATGCCCAGCATGTGCTGGATTCCAACGCCATGGCCCACTGAACAGTGTCCGCTCACTCGATGATAGCCAGGATCTCGCCCGCGCTCACATTCGCTCCTTCCCTTGCCAGAAGTTTTACCAGCACGCCCTCTTGGGGCGACCGGATCTCATTCTGCATCTTCATGGCTTCGACGACGACGATGCCTTGGCCTGCATGAATCATTTCCCCTTCGCGAGCAAGCAGGCGCACTACTCTCCCGGGCATGGAAGCGGTCAGCGTCTGCGGCGCGTCGTCTCGAGCTCCCGCCAGTTTCCTGCTTCGCAAAGAGCGCGGGTCTTTTACTGAGACGTTGTAGCGTGTCCCGTTAATGAAAACATTTTGGGTGCCGCTGGTTCGATCGCGCCTGGCTTCGAATGATTCCCCATTTACCAGAATCGAGAGCGTGTCTGCGTCAAAACGGACTGCGTCAAGCGGAATCTCACGTCCATCAAGCCGGCACTGCCACGCGTGCCCAACTTGCCTCAATTCCAGGCGGTAGGCCTTGCCACCGATGTTGACGTGGTAAAGCATGCATCAGTCCAGCGCTTCGGTGCGGGCGGTGTTTTTCCAGTTTGAGTGGTCACAATTTGCATGGATCACAGGTTTCTCGACCGAGCCGTTGCGGTTCTGCGATTCCAGCGCGGCGAAAAGGCCTGCGGCGATGGCCGCGATTTCCCGCTGCGCTGGCGAGCTTGGCCCTGCCGGACTTTGGTCTGCCGGGCTTGGGTCGGCGAGTGATTGCAATTTGGAACGGGTGGCAAGGCGGGCGAGATAACCAGTATCGATGTGCCCGGCGAGGAAATCGGCATCGGGGAGAATGTCGCGAAACAGCATCAGGTTGGTCTTCACCCCCGCGATGAAATACTCCTGCAAAGCCCGCCGCATTCTGCCGATTGCCTGCTCCCGGGTTTCGCCATATGCGATCAACTTGGCGAGCAGGGGATCGTATTCCATGGGGACGGTGCATCCCACGTAAACGCCGCTGTCGAGGCGAATTCCCGGGCCGGAAGGTTCCACCAGGGCGGTGATCTGACCGGGGCTGGGAAAATAATTGTTCTCGGGATCTTCCGCATAGATGCGGCATTCGATGGCGTGTCCGCGCATGGAAATGTCTTCCTGGGAAAAAGGCAGTCTCTCTCCCGCGGCAATTCGGATCTGTAGTTGTACCAGATCGAGACCAGTCACAAACTCGGTGACTGGATGCTCCACTTGCAACCGCGTATTCATTTCCAGGAAGAAGAAATTCTTGCTCCCGTCAACCAGAAATTCTACGGTTCCGGCATTCGTATATCGCGCGGCCCTGGCAGCCTGCACCGCTACTTCTCCCATTTTCCGCCGCAGTTCCGGAGTGGCTGCGGGCGAGGGGGATTCTTCCAAAACCTTCTGGTGGCGTCTCTGAATCGAGCACTCGCGCTCACCCAGGTAAACACAATTCCCATGCTCATCCGCCAGCACCTGCATTTCGATGTGGCGAGGATTCAGAATCGCCTTCTCCAGATAGACTTCGTCGTCGCCAAAGGCCCGCAGGGCTTCACTCCGGGAAGCATCCAGGGCCGGCGCGAGCGCGGCTTCATCATGCACCAGGCGCATCCCTTTGCCGCCACCGCCAGCCGCTGCTTTAAGCATCACGGGATAGCCGAACTTTTCAGCGAGTTCTTCCGCTTGCAGCCGCGATTCCAGAGCCCGCGAGGTCCCCGGAACACAGGGCACGCCGGCTTCTTCCATTTGCTGGCGTGCGCGCGTCTTCGATCCCATAATCTCCATGGAATCGGGTGGGGGACCGATGAATTTGATTCCAGCCTGCAGACATGCGCGCGCAAGATTTGGGTTCTCGGACAAAAATCCGTAACCGGGATGGAGTGCGTCCGCGCCGCACGCCCGGGCCGCGGTCAATATATTCTGAATACTTAGATAAGACTCGGAGGGAGCAGAGGGACCGATGTGGTAAGCCTCGTCAGCGTGGAGCACGTGGAGCGAGGTGCGATCTGCTTCGGAGTAAACAGCGACCGAGCGGATGCCCATTTCGCGACACGCACGCACCACTCGAAGGGCTATCTCTCCGCGGTTCGCGATCAGAATCTTCTTAAACATGAGCCATGCAAAAATAAGCCCCTTCGCGGGGAAGGGGCGGAGAGCTGGAAAAGTTGAGCTGAATTTGACTTTCTATTTCTCCATGGTGATTCCCTGGGCCCCGCGCTGCTTCTCAGCTTTGGCTTTCTTGGCAGCCATGGTCTTGTCGACCCAATTGTCGGCCTCTTTCAGGTCTGCGGCCCGCTGGTCAGGCTGGTCGCATTCGCGATCACCTTTTTCGCGGTAAAGCAGATTCATATACGCCATGGCGTCATCGTAGTCCTGGCGAAGTTGCAATGCCTTGTTCAGACTGTCAATGCCATCCTGAATTACAGGGCCGCCCTGTTCGCGGAGCTTGGCGCACAGCTTTTTGTCCTTTAGCGGTTCGTCCGGCCTGAGACCCTGCTTGGCGCGTTCTTCCATGCGGGGCTGATAGGCTTCCGTCCAATCAATCACACCCACCGAGTAATATGCCTCGGGGTCGTTGGGATCGAGGTCAACGGCTTTGTGGTAAAAGCTTTTCGCATCTTCGAACTTCTTCATTTGCAAGTACAAGTACGCGATTCCCTTAATACTGTTGACATTCCGGGAGTCGCTTTCAAGGACCGACTTGTACTGCTCAATCGCGGCGTCGGCGTTCTGCAGGTTTTCTGGCGAATCAACGCCCGGAATGTACTGCTGGGCATAGGCGGTTGCTAAATAGAGCTTGGCATTCTGCAGGGTAGGATCCAGGGACACAGCCTCTTTGAAATGGGCGATGGCCTGCTCATAGCGAGCGTTCTTGTAGGAGGCCACGCCTTTATTGAGCTGGTCCCGCGCCCGCAACTTGCCGCAGCCGGTTGCAGAGAGGACGACCGAAATCGCGCCCGCCATGGCGATTATCTTGAGGCTTATCTTCATGGATTATTACTCCCCCTTAGCAGAAGTGAGGACTTCGACCCAGCCGCATACGATAACACAACACGGCGCTCCGGCCAGAAAGCCGATAGCGCCGTGCAGCAGTTCGCTCGGTTGAAGCAGCCGGCTTTAGCCGCCCGCCTCGATTTTGGCGGTGATGAGACCAACCTTGTCCACGCCCGATGCGTGCGCGATGTCAATCACGTTGGCGACGTCGGCGAATGGAATATTATCATCGCCCTTCACGAACATGACTTTCTCCGCACGCGTCTTGAAGATGTCAGTTAATTGGCCCTGCAGCCCGTCCCAGGTGGAATCATCCTGGTTGATCTTCAGACCCGGCGTCTGGCCGGGGCCTTTGTCAATGACCTGCACCACGATAGTGCGATCCGGCTGCGTGTTTTTGGGCTGGTTGGGCGGAGGAGGCTGGGGAACCAGCGCGTCCAAGCCCTTCGGAGTCAGCGGCGTGATCACCATGAAAATGATCAGCAGCACTAACAGAACGTCGATAAGGGGAGTGACATTCATGTCGCATGTTGGTCCTCCACCGCTCTGGCCAGTCGCCATTCCCATAATGCATCTCCTCGAAGTTTATTCTGACCCGCCGGCCACTGGAGTTGGGGCGCCTGGAGTTCCAGGAGCGCCGGTCTGCTTCCTTTGATCCGTCAATAAACCCAGATCATCCACGCCGGCGGCGCGCACGTTATCGACGACATCGACCACGGACTTGTATTTTGCCCGCTGGTCGGCGCGAAGATAAACCCGTTTGTCAACACGGCTCGCAATCCGGTCCTTGATTTTGTTGGTCAGTTGGTCCGATGCGATGCGGTCGTTGCCGAAAAAAACGTCGCCATTTCGCATGACGGCAACGATCAGCGCATCTTCTTTGTCGGCATCCGGCATTTGTGTAGGATTATTTACCTTTGCCAGATCGACGGTAACGCCCTTTTGCAACATGGGCGTAATAACCATGAAAATAATCAGCAGCACCAGCATGACATCCACCATGGGAGTCACGTTGATGTTGGAATTGACCTTGGCGCCTTCGTTTCTAACGGATATTCCCATATTTCGTCTCCCGCCCAGGGGTCAGAGCTCGAATGAACTCGTTTTGCAGAGGCAGGTCCGGCAGCGGAAATCCGCGCCGGACCCGAGCAACTCAAAGTACAGACCCCAGGCTTCAGCTTAGCGGCGCACCGCTCCACGGCGCTTCAGGAAGTAATCGATTAATTCGCTCGAGGAGTTGTCCATCTCCACGTCGAAAGCTTCCACGCGTCCAGTCAAGTAGTTGAACATCATGACGGCCGGAATAGCGACCAGCAGACCGAAGGCGGTAGTCACCAGCGCTTCCGCGATACCGCCTGCCACGGCTGCCAGACCGGTGGCCTTCTCTTGAGAGATTCCCTTGAAGGCGTTGAGAATGCCCATCACGGTTCCGAACAGCCCCACGAAGGGAGCCGTCGATCCAATGGTGGCCAATCCGCCGAGACCACGTTTCAGCTCCGCGTGCACAATGGCTTCTGTGCGTTCCAGTGCGCGCTTGGAAGCTTCAATGGTCTCACCCGGGATGTCGCTGCTGTCCTGGTGAGCGCGGAATTCCATGAGGCCGGCGGTCACTACCTTGGCCAGATGGCTCTTCTTGTTGCGTTCCGCGACCTTGATCGCCTCTTCAATCTTGCCGTCCCGCAGGGCGCCTGCCACTGCCGGAGCAAAGGCCCGGGATTGCTTGCGGGCCGCGTTGAAAGCCATCCAGCGATCGATCATCACGCCGAATGACCATCCAGACATGATGAACAGAATGATGACCACGCCGCGGGCCACCCATCCCATCTGCTTCCATAAAGAGATCGGGTCCCACTGCGGCGCGCCAGCTTCTTGTAGAAGCCAGGTGGCGGTGGTGGAAACGTGAGCTACCAGGTGTGTTGCTGCATGAGCTGCAAACATGAGTTGCTTTTCCTCCTCAGAACTTTCTCTTCTGCTAAATTTTGATCAACGTCAAGGGCTGTGCCACAGCCTACCTCGATCGGCTGATTACCCTCCGGAAAGTGTGAAGTTGACCGTTATTTGCGTATCCACTTCCACCGGCTCGCCATTCAAAATATAGGGTTTATAGCGCCACTGCCTGACGGCGTCCAAAGCTGCCTGCGTGAGTAGTGGGTGTCCGTTCATTACGTGCAAGTTCTGGACGGCGCCATCCTTGCCAATGATGGCGGCCAGCACAACCGCTCCTTGCACCCGGGCAGTGCGCGCCAATTGCGGATAGGAAGGCTGGACACGGTGGATCACCATGCCCTGGGTGACGCCCTGCGAAACGCGCACGCGCTGCACGGCTACTTTAGGAACCGCTGTCGGGGTTCCCCCGATAATTGAACCCATGACCCCGCCCATTGAGCCTCCGGGGACGCCACCGGGCACACCGCCAACCACGCCCGCGGACATGGGGGGAGGAGCCTCCTCTTCCTTTATAATTTCCACCTTCTTTGGAATCTTCGTAGGCGTTCTGAGCTGACCGTTGACGATGTCAGTTTGTACTTGTTTTACGATTTTGACCGCTGCGGGCGGCGGAGGGGGTGGGGGGGGCGGCGGAGGCGCGACCAGGAACGTCATTAACTGTGTCTTTGGCAATGCTTCGGTGAACAACAGCGGAATCAGGACCATTACCATGATGATCCCGATTTGCAAAATAACGGCAAAAGTTGTTGTCCTGCCCCGCCGCGTCTTCAGCTTCCCACCAGATTCGATCAGGCTATCCTCAAACATAAGTTTCTCCCTGCACAGACTTACGATGCGTTAGACACCGGAGGGTCTCGCTTTGCTCCCATGTTTATTGGGGCAAGAAGCCAATCCGGCGGCAGCACTGCTGAACTAACAGAGCGAACAAACTGCCTGGGACTTCTACTACGCCTTAGCTCTAACTTTTTCTTTTTCTCTGCGGCCTGCGCCACCTGCCGGCAACGCGACCCCAGTCTGGTTCCGGCCCGAGCGCCAATCCTGATAGGCGACCAAAATCGGAGCTGCAATGGCGATCGAAGAATACGTCCCGATTAAGATGCCAATTACCAGAGCGAAGGAAAACCCGTGCAGCACTTCGCCCCCAAAAAGGTACAAGGCTAGCACAGTCAAAAATGTTAAACCCGCTGTCAAGATGGTCCGGCTCAGGGTTTGGTTAATGCTGCGATTGACCACGATGGCCAGCTTTTCGCGGCGCATGAGCTTCAGGTTCTCGCGAATCCGGTCAAAAACCACGATGGTGTCATTGTTGGAGTATCCGATTAGCGTCAGAATGGCGGCTATGACGGTGAGGGATATGGGCTTATTTGTCAATGAAAATGCGCCTACGGTGATCAAAGTATCGTGGAAAACGGTGATCACGGCAGCAACTCCGTAGATCAGCTCGAAGCGGAACGCCAGATACACCAGCATCCCTGCCAGAGAGTACGCGGTCGCGAGTATTGCCTGTTTCCGCAATTGCGCTCCCACCTGCGGGCCTACAATCTCTACCTGATAGACACCGAAATCGGAGAGGAAGAAACCCTCCTGAAGCGACGCCAGCGCCGCCGGGTCAGCCACTCCCTTCAAGTCGTCCATGCTGGCGAGAACTCCGCCTTTGTTTTTGTCGCGATCATCAACAATGGACTGGGCAATGGCTGAATAGCGCTGTTGCGCATCCGTTCCCAGGTGCAGAGGATCCTTTTGCATGAAGTACGCGGCGAGGGCCAGAGAGCTAGTGTTATTCAGATCCTGCTTGCCGGGCGGAGCGGTGCTTTCGAGGGCATTGATAATTTGCGTTTTCCCGCGGTCGATGGCCTGCTCACTGGTTTCCTGCTGCGGAACATCGATCAGGACTTCGTTGCTGCCCGTCTGACCCAGGCGCTGAATGCGGACGTTGTGAAGTCCCGTCCGGTCCATGGCGGCGCGCACGGCATTGTCGTCCGGAGCATGGGAGAACTTGACGTACACCAGAGTGCCGCCGCGGAAGTCGATGCCCAGAGGAATGCCATGCCAGAAAAGCATGGAGAGGATTCCCGCCACGCTGAAGACCAGCGAAAAGGAGAGGAAGTACCACTTCTTCCCCAGAAAATCTATGTTCGGATTACGAAAAAATTCCACGCTGCTCTGAGCCTTTCCGTCGATGGTGGTTCGTCATTCGTCTTTGGTCGTCAGTCTTCGGTCTTTGGCCGCCGGTCCTGGGTCGTTGGCGATTCGCCTTAGGATGGTCGCGCCTAAATGATTACTCTCAATCCAGAAGTCATTGGCGAACGGCCAACGACCGCTTTTTTTGCGAACGACCAACGACCAACGACGGCTTTTAAATACTCAGCGCTTCGCCCACACGCTTGCGGCTTAGCACCCAATCAAAAATGACCCGCGAAACGAACACCGCAGTAAACAAATTCGCAAACAAGCCAAAGCTCAGGGTCACCGCAAATCCGCGCACCGGGCCGGTCCCGAAGAGAAAAAGAATGATCGCAGAAACAATGGTGGTCACGTGAGTATCCACAATCGTGACCCAGGCACGGCCGAATCCCTGTTCTACCGCCGACGGCGGCGTCTTCCCGTTCCTCAGTTCCTCGCGAATGCGCTCGAAAATCAGCACATTCGAGTCCACACCCATGCCGACGGTGAGGATCACGCCAGCAATTCCCGGCAGGGTCAGCGTCGCGCCGGTATAGCCGAGGAATCCCAGCAAAATCACCAGGTTGAGGATGAGAGCCACGTCAGCATTGATGCCGGCGGCGCGGTAGTAGATAAGCATGAAGACCAGCACCGCAGCCATGCCAATGACCGCCGCCCGGACGCCCGCGCGAATGGAATCGCTGCCCAGCGACGGACCGACCGTGCGTTCCTCCAGGTACTTAATTCCTGCGGGCAGGGCGCCGGAGCGCAGAACCATCGACTGGTCTTTGGTTTCCTGCTCGGTGAAACGGCCTTTGATGATACCGGAATCGTGGATCGGCTCGTCGATGGTGGCCACGCTTTGCACTTTGTTGTCGAGAACCACTGCCAGCAAGTCCTTCACGTGAGCGGCGGTGAAAGCGTAAAACTTTCTGCCTCCTTCCGCCGTGAGGGTGAAGCTGACCGCAGGCTGGCCGTTTTCATCGCGGGAGGGATCGGCGGAACGCAAGTCCTTGCCGGTGACGGCCGGGGCGCGCGACACGATGTACCAGGTCTGGCTGCCATCAGGGTTGGTCTTGCCCTGCATCAGCAGCGCGTCTGGCGGCAGCACCCCGCCTTTATCCTGCAGCGCCGCATCCTGGCTTGGGTATGGGCCACCCACGGCCTGGCGGATTTCCAGCATGGCCGTGGACTGCATGATTTCTTTCACGCGCGCGGGATCGTCCACTCCCGGCAGTTGCACCAGAATCTGATACTGCCCAAGACCGTGCTCTTCGATGATCGGCTCGCTCACGCCCAACTGGTCAATCCGGTTGCGGATGGTTTCCATGGCCTGCTGCACGGCCCGGTTTTTCATGTCTGACAAAGACTGGGGCTTGATTGTTACGGTCCAGTTGTTGTCTTGGCCAGAGGTGGCCTGGTACTCCGGCAACCGGTCTTGCACGATGCCTCGCAGGTCAGAAGACGAGGCCGGGGGGACGCCCTTGATAACGATCTGCTCGGGATGGTTGGTGGGGTCGGGCTTGGTAATGTCGGCGTAGTTGATCTTTGCTGTGCGCATCGCCGCTCTGAGTACCTCTACGGCGTTATCGGAATCAACGTTCACCGCATCATTCACCTGCACTTGCAGGATCAGGTGGGTGCCACCTTTGAGATCCAGTCCCAGATGGATGCGGTTTTGCACTGACGCTAGCAGGGCGCTTCCCGAGACTCCGCCGGGCACGCCGAAAATGCCGTATGCGAAGGCCAGCAACGTCACCAGGATAACTACAACCTTCCAGCCCAGATTCTTATTCATGACCGCTACTAATTCTCCAGAATAACGTTGTCGATTTTCTACTTACCGGCTGCTTCTTCAGGCGTGGTGACCGACGCGATGGACGCGCGGCTGACTTCAACCCGCAAATTGTCGGGGGGGATGCGCAAGTGAAGGTAGTCGTCTTTCAAGGCGACAATCGTTCCCCGCAGGCCGCCGGTGGTTGTGACTTTGTCGCCGGTCTTCAATTCGCCCAACATTGCCTGCCATTTCTTCTGCTTGCGCTGTTGAGGCATGATCAGGACAAAGTAGAAGACCGCGAAAATAAAGACGAGCGGCGCAATCCCCAACCAGCTGTTGCCGCCGCTGCTTTGTAATAGAAATAAGCCGTATATGTTCATTGAGATGCTGTTGACAGTTCCGTTCACTACCCGAAGCGCTCCCATTCAGGACCCTTTGTAGCGCGTATTCGCTTTGGGGGCCGGTCGATCGCGGGAGCTATCGAGTATTCAGAACCGGACGTACACCACAACCAGGGTACAAAATGGGATGGCAAGCCAGGCTACTCTTCCGATTGTGCGCCAGAAAGAAACGGGGCGCTTTCCCAAGTCAAATAGAATGCCGGACGCGGCGCATGGTGTCAAGGTAGAAGCTCAGGTTGTGGAGGGTATTCAAGACTTGCGCAAGCACCTCATTGGCCGCATAAAGATGGCGCAGGTAAGCGCGTGAATACCGGCGGCACACCCGGCAGGAGCAGTTCGGGTCGAGTGGTCCCTCGTCTCCGGCATAGCGCGCCTGTTTGATGGATATCTTGCCCTCGGAGGTGAACAACAGGCCGTGACGGGCGGCGCGGGAGGGGAGGACGCAATCCATCATGTCGATGCCGAGCTTCGAATATTCGACGATCTCCTCGGGGGTGCCTACTCCCATCAAATAGCGCGGCTTGTCCGCAGGCAGGTACTGCAACGTAGCTTCGACCACCTCGCGGGTAAGAGACCGGGGCTCGCCGACACTCAGCCCGCCAATTGCGTAACCGTCGAAGCCTAGATCAATGGTCCGCTCGGCGGACTCTTTTCTGAGAGCGATATCCATCCCCCCCTGCACAATGCCGAACAGCGCCTGGGTCGCGCTCTGCAAGGAGGGCCGCCCGGATGACGAGTCTTGCCCGGACATCAGGGGCGTTTGGGCATCAGCGAGCGAGATTTGCTCGCCTGCCCGGACGAGGGCGGCCGGGGCTACATGGCCGCCGGCACTCCGAACTTGATCTTCCTGACCCTGATGCTGAGGGCTGAGGCCTGACGGCTGAGAGCTCGCCCATGGCACGTCATTTTTATGTTCCTCAAAATATTTCTTGCTCCGCTCCGCCCAGCGCAGGGTCATTTCCATCGACGCCCGCACCCGGCCAGGGTCTGCTGGGAATTCCGTGCACTCGTCGAAGGCCATAATGATGTCCGCTCCCAGGCCGATTTGCGCCTCGGTCGCACTTTCAGGGGTAAAGAAATGCGAAGACCCGTCCAAATGCGAGCGGAAGGTCACGCCCCATTCCGTAACTTTTGTCAGATGATTGAGGCTGAAGACCTGGAACCCACCCGAATCGGTCAGAATCGCCCGCGGCCAGGACATGAAGCGATGCAATCCGCCGAGTTTCCGAAGCTGATCCACGCCGGGGCGCAAGTAAAGATGATAGGTATTGCCCAGCAGAATTTCGACGCCCAGCTCCTCAAGCACATCCTGGGACACGCCCTTGACGGTGGCGACGGTCCCTACCGGCATGAAGACCGGAGTTTCGACCTCGCCATGCGGCGTAATCAGGCCTCCGTGCCTTGCCGCGCCCCGCGTCGCTGCGATCTTAAATTCCAGGGACATTCGCAGCGATTGTAACGGAGTCGCTTCGGCCGATGACTGAGACGGTCCTGTCGCGCTTTGCGAGAAAGCATGGCCCAGCCCCGAACCCGGTCGAGGCGCGTCCGCCCTCACTAGGCGCTCGAATACTTAGCTCCGCAACAGTTCCTGCTCCGCAACTCATCACGAAAGGAATGAATGTGTCACCCATCTACGACGAGTACAACGCCGTGCAAATTCGTGGAGGAGCAGATACCATTGTCTTCCACAAGCCCTATACAAACACGCGAAATCGTTTGCCTTGGACCGCTTCGACAAAGTGAGCATGCGACAACAATAGAACAATAGATGTATGCCGAACCTTGGGCCGCCTTCCTAGCAGGCTGCTGAAAAATTGATGGATTCGGTGTTTTTCTTTCTGTTTCATGGTTCGCGATGTCGAAGGTCTTGATTTGCGGTGTTTTTGTGAGCTCCCGGTCTAACTCTTATGCTCCTCGGGACACACGTTGGCTCC
>JBBSFW010000011.1:0-76056 GCA_038254805.1 Terriglobales bacterium | reverse complement strand
TGCGGACCGTCAGAACTTCGACCGCAGTCACTATGAGTTCGAGTACGTTCACCGCGAGTTCGTGGGCGAAGTACGGACGCTGGTCTTCGATGTAAGGCCCAAGAAGGGCGCCGGCAACGGAATGTTCGAGGGCAGGATCTGGGTGGAGGATCGGAATTACAACATTGTCCGGTTGAACGGGACTTACGTTCCGCGCCCGAAAAATGCTTTTTTCTTTCATATGGATAGCTGGCGGCTGAACCTGGTAGCCGGCTATTGGGTGCCTGCCTACATCTACAGCGAAGAAGGCGATTTTAGCTACGGCTCACGCGATAAGCTCGCTTTCAAGGCGCAGTCCCGCATCTGGGGCTACAACCTGGCGAAGAACAGCCGGGAAGACGAGCTGACGCAATTGAAAGTGGATGCGGTCAACGACGAAAGCCCGGTGGCCCAGGATGCGTCCCCGCTGGAGGCACAACGCCAGTGGCAGCAACAGGCAGAAGACAACGTGGTGGATCGGTTGCAGGAAGCGGGTTTGGTGGCACCGGCGGGCGATGTCGATAAGGTTCTTCAGACGGTAATCAATAACATCGAGATTACCAACAATATCGACCTTCCGCGCCCGGTGCGGGCACGCGTCATGCTGACTTCTCCGCTCGAAACCTTCAGCGTAGGCAATACGATTGTGATCAGCCGGGGCTTAATTGACACCCTTCCGGACGAGGCCAGCCTGGCCGCCGTGCTATCGCACGAATTGGCGCACATCGTGCTCGGGCATAATCTGGGAAGCAAATTCGCATTCAACGACCGGATGCTCTTCTCTGACGATTCCACTTACCAGAATCTTGGCTTCCGTCACAATCCCGAGGAAGAAACTGCCGCCGATACAAAAGCGATCGAGTTGCTAAAAAATTCGCCTTACAGCCAGAAGCTGGCATCCGCCGGACTTTATCTGAGGCAGTTGGCGGTTCGCGCCCCCGCAATTTCGGCGCTGCTTACCTCGCACCTGGGCAATCGCTTCACCGATGAAAAAGGCCAGGTGATGCGCTTGCAGGCGCTCATGAGCACGGCCCCAAATCTGGACGACTCCAAGCTGGACCAAATTGCCGCACTTCCACTGGGTGGCAGAATCAAGCTCGATCCCTGGCAAGACCACGTAGAAATGATCAAAGCCGCACCGGTGGCTATTACCTCCGCGCGCGACAAGATGCCGTTTGAGGTTACGCCCTTCTTCCCCCGGCTTACCAGGCTGGTCGTCGGCGCTGCCGGCGCCACCACCGCGCAGAATGGCGAGAAGGATGCCGCCACCAACAAATAGGGGCGGAGTTCACACCACTTCACTGGGGAGCCGCTGCACGGTGAAATAACCGCGAGGCGGTTCGCACTAACCTACCCGACTCCTGCATCTTGAGCAGAGAGGCGATGCCCAAAAAGGCCACGCCGCTTGCAAGCAACAGAAAACCTACGACTGCCAGCCGCCAGGGCGTTTTCCCCAGATCAAAAGACGATTGCAGGAGCTGCAGACTCACCCAGCTCACCAAGGCCATGCCAGCAGTGGCGATCATGGTTCGCGCGACGAACCACAGCGAATCGCGGTCCAGCGACAGCAAGGCCTTCTTTCGCGACAGCACAAAAGCCAGGATTCCGCCAACCAGAGAGAACGTCAATCCGCGGGTAAGTGCCAGCCCTAAGATGCCGACGCGCGGAGTCAGCAGATGGGCGCAGACGATGAAGAACAGCAGGTCGATCGCCTCCGCCCACAAGGGCGTGACTGTGTCCTCCACGGCATAGAAGCAGCGTAGCAGGATGACCGCCAAGGCATTCGGGAGGATGCCAATCCCGTACAGCATGAGAACTCGCGAAACGACTACGGAATCTTTGAAACCAAACTGGCCACGCTCGTAAAGCATGCGGGTAACTGGCAGCGCGTTAAGAACCGTCCATACCATGATCGGCATGAAAAGGAAGACGACGAATCGCAGGGTCTGAGCCAGCTCCCTGCGCAATTGCCCTCGGTTTGGCCGCAAGGCTTCCCGCGCGAAGTGGGGATAGGCCACGATGGCGAGCGGGGCAGCGAGAAGATTCGAAGGCACGGTGAATAGACGCATGGCGTAGGTAAGCGCCGAGAGCGATCCGACAGACAGGAGTGACGCCAAATTCCGCTCCACAATCAATGACGCATTGGCAACCACCAGATACAGGAGCAGCGGAGCTCCGAGCCGCGCCAGGCGCCGGATCGCAGGATGGCGGAGCTTCGCTGAAAGCCGATAGCGAATGCCCAGCGACCTCGTCGAGGGCACGAGAACCAAAAACTGGAGCACGAAACCGGCGGCGGTGGCGACACCGACAATGTAGATGGCCCGCTCTCCACGCGTAAAAACAGCGGCTGCAATTACTACAAGGCTTGACAGCGCGGGCGCAAATGCCGCGAGCGAAAACTTGTGGTATCCATTCAAGGTGGCAGTGAAAATTCCTGCCAGCGCAAGAATGGGGAGCGCGGGAAAAATAATGTAAATCAGGCGCAGCGCCATGACTTTCGTCGCCGCATCGAAACCGGGAAAGAGCGCATCGATCCACCAATTCGCCGTGACTACGCTGCAGACAACGACCGCGGCAAATGTAATCAGTACAAAGTTTGTGACCACGCTGAAGGTTTCGGACAATCGGCGGCGGTCCTCGCCGTCGTCTTTTAGAAGAATGGGAATCAAAATCGGGGACACCGTCCCCAGAACCAAAATTAGATAAATATTGGTAGGAATAAAAATCGCGCTAAAGTAGGCGTCCATGGTGGAGGAGACGCCAAAGCGCGCAGCCAGCGCAGCCTCGCGGACATAACCTAAAACAGCAACCACCAGAGTGAGAAGGGTGACGACAGAAACGGTTCGTCCCCGGCTGGGGACAACATTGGCGGACAAGATACCGGAGGCCGAATCCGGCGGCTGCCCCATGACGGGTTCAAATTCCGCCGGGGCGGGCATCTTTCCTCGCTAGCACCAGCGTATTCGGCTTACCGTAGTAGCGCCCCAGCAGAAGTCGCCGCAGAAAATAGCCCGGCAGATGGCGTCTTCCAATCAGCCGCCAGTCACCCAAAAAACATCGTTCCAGGGTCACGACGAAACCTGCGCTTTGAAGCATGCTTTTAAGCAGCGGGGCTGGATAGGGACGAACATGGGTAGGATCAAGCCAGAAGATTTCTGATATCACCGCCAGATCTTGAGGATTAGGGGTTATGAGTAACAGCACACCGCCGGGCTGCAGCGCATTGTGACAGAGCTGCATGAGTGCCAAAACATCTTCGTACGCCAGATGCTCGATGACATGGCTGCAGAAAATTCCTCCAAAGCGCTGCTGCGTGTGCTCCAGATAGCTGTGAGCGCCCTCACCATGAACTTCGAAGCCCTTTTCCCGGCAGACCGCCAGGGCTTCCTCGGAATGATCAAGCCCGATGGCGTCAATGCCCGCGCGAGAGAGAATATCCAGGAAAATTCCGCGTCCGCAACCGATGTCCAAAACCGGAGAAAGCCCGCGGAAATGAGCGGCCAACGGCGTCTGGATTCGACGAACCACGTCTTCGTCGCTACCGAACTGGTAAAGACTGACCGGGTTCATCGAGGCCGGTGTTTCCGCCGCAGCGTGTTCAGTGTTCAGCAGAAAACAACCTTTGTTCTTGAGAATTTATTGGTCAAAGCAAATCAGAGTGCGGTACGGCTTCGTTCGATACAATGTTCGTTCAATGGTCGATTCAATCTTATCCCAATGCAGCGGCCACCAAAGTTGCGGCTTGTGCCTGGGCGAATTATGAAGCTCGAACTCCTGCAGCGATGCGATGTGTGCGGGAGCAGCGTGCTGGAAGTTGTTGATCCTGAGTGCAATATTTCCCGATGCTCCGGTTGCGGCTATATCTTCGACAATCCCAGACCAACCCTTGAAGAATTGATTATGTTTTACTCTCGGCCATCGCAGTACGATTCATGGCTGGGCGAGTTGAAAACGCGAGATCGATTGTGGAATCGAAGGCTCAGCATCCTGCGCTCTACCCGAAAAAAAGGTTCCCTGCTCGATGTGGGCGCCGGGATCGGACAATTTCTTTCTCTCGCCCGCGACAGTTATGAAAAGGTGTATGGAACGGAAGTATCCACGGAAGCAATCCGAATAGCCAAAGAGAAATACACGTTGGATTTATTCGAAGGCACTCTCGAGAAACTTGAGGAAAAGGGCCAGCTTTTCGACAACATCACGCTCTTTCACGTTTTGGAGCATGTTCCTAATCCGAGGCGGTTGTTGGAGATTTGCCACTCACTGCTTTCCCAGCAGGGAATTCTAGTGGTCGCAGTGCCAAATGAAGTGACATCTCTTCGAGCACGGTTGCAAAGACAACTGGTGAAGGCAAGGCTCCGGAAACCGCGCGGTGCCGGGACTTTTGGGTTGCCTCGCATAACATTAACCGAGCAACCCAGTGAGGTTCATTTGTCTCATTTCACCCCAGCAGTTTTGCGCCGGCTGCTTCAATCTGCAGGCTTCTCAATTATAAAGAACACGTTAGACCCGTATTACGTCGCTACGGGCACTCGCCGATTGAAAGCCGACCTTTACTATTCCGGCTGTCTTCTCCTCCAGAAAATATTCGGGATGAATATATACGACGCAATGCTGGTGATCGCCCGCAAAGTACCCGTCGATGCTGAGCGTCAGAGCGTAGCCTAAGTAATGCGAGCTATCAAAGTAGCATGGGACAATCGCCTGGCGAGCCAGGACAAGGCAGGGACCGGTACCTATGCCGCGCGGCTGCTAGGTGAATTTCGCCACCGAGCGGATTTGGAGTTGGAAGTTCTCGACGGAAGGCGTCGAGCTTCGAGTTCCAGAAGCTTCGTAGGCCGCGCAATTGGGACTTGGAAAAACACAATTTGGACCCAAGTTTCTGTTCCAGCGAAGACCTTGAAGAGGCATGTTGATCTGCTGCACGCCCCGGCTTTCGTCGCGCCTGCCTTCTCGCCTTGCCCGGTCGTAATCACTATCCACGACGTTACATATCTTCTGTACGCGTCACACTTCCCGCGGTGGTGGTCAGCGTATCTTAAAATCGTAATGCCGCCTGCGGTCCGGGCAGCAGCAGCCATTATCTGTGGCTCTGCGCACTCGAAAGCTGATATTACAAAGGCGTATTCGATCTCCGCAGAGAAGGTTCACGTCATTCCATATGGTGTCGGCCACGACCGCTTCCATCCTGGAATTACGCTTAACCAGCCGTGGGCACAGGGGCTGGGCCTGCGCACAGGGTACGTGCTTCATGTGGGCACGTTCTCCTATCGCAAGAATATTCCGACGCTGCTCCGTGCAATTTCTCGCCTCCGATCGAAGGGTAAATGGGGCGCGCGTCAGCTAGTGCTGGCTGGCTCCCAAAGCGCGGGAATGAAAGGGGCGCAAGAGATTTACGATACGATTCGGGAACTCGACCTGGGGAGCAGCGTGGTTCTCGCCGGCTATGTTCCGGACGAGCATGTCGCGGGACTTTATGCTCAGGCCAGCGTATTGGTTATGCCTTCTTTGTACGAAGGATTTGGTTTCCCGGTGCTCGAGAGTATGGCGGTGGGAACGCCGGTGATCGCCAGCAACGTTTCCAGTCTTCCGGAGGTGGCAGGCGATGCGGCGATGCTGTTTCCGCCCCAGGACGAACTGGCCCTGGCGGATGCTTTAGAGGATGTGTTGGAAAACGCCTCGACCGTGGCAGAACTTCGCCGCCGGGGACTTGCGCGGGCACGCGAATTCACCTGGCAACGCACCGCCGACGAGACGGTGAAGGTCTATCGCTCGATTGTTGGCTCTTGAGCGTTTTCAGAGGTTGCCCTTGCACGCCAATATTCCAGCAGATCGGAAACTGTTTTCTCCATGGGAATTTCCGGCCGCCAGCCAGTGGCGCCGAAAAGTTTCCTGGGATCGCCACATACCTGCTCCGCTTCATTCGGGCGCACCTTTGCGGGATCCAGCTCGATCTCTATTGTCATCCCGGAAGCCGATTGGAACATCGCAATAATGTCGGCAAGGGGCAATGCCGTACCGGAACAAACGTTGTAAATCGCGCCGGTTGTGCCCTTTTCCAGCAATAGGGAATAGGCGCGCACCACGTCGCGGACGTCGGTAAAATCGCGTTTGACGTTCACATTGCCCAGCGACAGCTTTGCAGGCCGCAGCCCGGCTTCGATTTCCGCGAATTGCCTGGCGATTGAAGGCAGGACGAAGCTGGCCGTTTGCCCCGGACCGGTGTGATTGAATGCCCGAGCGGTTATGATGCCGCCAGAGGCGCTCTTCCGATGCTGCACCGTCAGCAGCTCCGCCATGGCCTTGCTGGCCGCGTAGGGGTTGTCAGGCGCAAGCGGGTCGGTTTCTTTGAATGCGCCGGAACTGGGGGCGTAGACCTGGGCGGTGCTGACGTTGAGGATTATGGGCGGCTGCGGCAAGCTCATGGCTGCCTCGAACAGGTTGAGCGCGCCCCAGAAATTCACTTCATAAGTGAGACGCGGGTTTTTCCAGGAGCTGTCAACATCTGAGATCGCCGCTAAATGGAAGACTTGCTCCGGCCTCACTTCAGACACAATGGAACGCACGGCGCTGGCATCGC
Organism: Terriglobales bacterium; assembly: GCA_038254805.1. Taxonomy (GTDB): domain Bacteria; phylum Acidobacteriota; class Terriglobia; order Terriglobales; family Acidobacteriaceae; genus Gp1-AA145. Next base: position 69,461 of record JBBSFW010000011.1, on the reverse strand, counting down.
GAATGTCGGCCTCGTAGAAATCCACGCCCGGCATAGCAACCGTCCCGCCGCCGGATGCTAGTACCGCGATGCGAGGATGGCGCGCCTGCAGATGGGTGATGAGATGATTGCCGACAAATCCGGTTCCGCCGGTAATGAGTATGGGGGCCAAGCGCAGGACCTCTTGTTGTCTTGTTTTTGCCGAATCGCAATGGATCGAATGATTAGATAGCCACCGGCAGGGCCTGAGCCTTGGATAGCAGTTGCAGATCGCTATCCACCATCCTGGCTACCAACTGCTCGAAGGCGACGCGAGGCTCCCAGCCTATTTCGCGGCGCGCCTTGGAGAAGTCTCCCCGAAGATGAACGACTTCTGCCGGCCGTAGCAGCTCGGGATCAACTTCAATATGATCCCGGTAGTCCAGACCCACTCGGGCGAATGCCAAGTCCAGAAGTTGCCGCACGCTGTGAGTCTTGCCGGTGGCGATCACATAATCCTGCGGCGTGTCCTGCTGCAGCATAAGCCACATAGCGCGGACGTAGTCGCCGGCGAAGCCCCAGTCGCGCTCGGCATCAAGGTTGCCGATTTTCATCTTTCTTTGCAGACCAAGCTTGATGCGCGCGACGTTGTAGCTGATTTTCCGGGTAACAAATTCAATGCCCCGGCGTGGCGATTCGTGATTAAAAAGGATTCCGGAGCAGGCAAACAGGCCATAACTTTCCCGGGTATTTACCGTGATCCAATGGCCGTAGAGTTTCGCCACTCCGTAGGGACTGCGCGGATAAAAACGCGTTTTCTCGTTCTGCGGAGTCTCCTCCACCATGCCAAACATTTCGCTGGAGGAGGCCTGATAAAAGCGGATGCCCGGATTTACCACGCGGATCGCCTCCAGCATTCGTGTCACCCCGAGCGCGGTGAATTCTCCGGTGAGCACCGGCTGGCTCCAGGATGTAGGGACGAAAGACTGCGCGGCCAGGTTGTACACTTCGTCGGGGCTGGTCTGCTGGAGGGCGCTAATGAGCGAACTGGGATCGAGCAAATCGCCGGGGACCAGTCCAACCAAGTCCTGAAGATGATTGATGCGTTCGAAATTGATGGTGCTGCTGCGGCGGACCAGGCCAAAGACCCGGTAGCCCTTCTCCAGCAAGAGTTCCGCGAGATAGGAGCCGTCCTGCCCGGTTATCCCGGTTATCAGAGCTGTACGTTGTGCCATGATCGGAGGAGCTCCTGGAGAACGTCAAAAGTACCATGCTTGATCGCTGGAAGCCAATCCATGGAAGGTGATAATAATCGGATGCGTGGACATTGCACTCATCATTCACGAGTTGTTGGTTGAAGGCGGTGGCGAACGGCAGTGTGTGTGCCTGGCTCAGGCGCTGGCCCGTCGCGGACACAAAGTTACCCTTTACACCTCCGCATACGACCCCGCCAATTGTTTTCCCGACATTTGCAAAGGCTTCACGGTGAGAGACGTGGGACGAGGTGCTCTGGGTTGGATGACACGGCCGCTCTTTGCTCGGGGCTATCTGGACATGCGGCGGCTGGCAGCGGCAGTCACTGAGAAGCATGAGATTTGGAATCCGCACCACTGGCCCGCGCAATGGGGCGCCCTCTGGCTTAAGCAGAAGCTGGGGGGGAAAGTGATCTGGATGTGTAATGACGTCCCGGATTTCCGTCACAAGGCCAGCCAGCCTGGCTCGGTGAAAGGCGCGATTTCGATTCCTCTGTACTGGATGTACTACCTCTATGACCGCAGGCAAAATCGGAGAGTGGACATGACCATGTTCCTTTCCAGGTGGGCGGAGAGCGAATATAAAACTGCCTACCCGGGGCGCACGTGCGTAGTGCGCAGCGGCGCGGATCCGGCTCGCTTTTTTCCCGGCGGAGATCGCCAAAAGATTCGGGCAAGGTTCGGCTACTCCGATGACGAGTTTGTTCTGTTCTGGCTGGGCATTTTCATGCCTCATCGACGCCTGGAAGATGCTATCGAAGCAACGGCCGAATTGGCTGCTCGCGGCTCCCGGGTCAGGCTTTTGCTGGCAGGATCGAACCGCAGTTATCCCGAATATCTCCGCTCACTCCAGCGACTTGCTCTCAGCCTTGGGCTTAGGGAAGAAGTGACCTTTACCGGGAAAGTAACGGACGAAGAGATACGGGATTTCTACGCGGCCTGCGACGCTTTCCTTTTTCCCAACGACAAGCAAACCTGGGGACTGGTCGTACTTGAAGCCATGGCATGCGGTTGTTTGAGCATCGTCTCACGCGGGGCGGGAGTGCACGAAGTGCTTACCGATGGTCAGAACGCGGTCCTGTTCCCCCCCAGAGATCCGAAAGCGCTTGCGGAGAAAATTGTCCCGCTGAGCAAGATGCCGGAGGTCTGCCGGCAGATTGCGAATGAGGGAATGAACTTGGTGCGCGAGCACTATACCTGGGATACCTTTGCGGATCAGATTGAAACGATCTGCATTGCAACTCTTCGCGAAGCGGGCAAGTGACGATCGAAGCGGGATACCTTATCAGAACGAAAGCTTTTGCCTTTGCCCCAAAAATTTTAATCGCGGTGAGCGCAAAAATAACGGAGATCAAAATCGTAGCGGGAAATGGCTTTCCCGGCGGCCTCGCGAACACTCAGCGCAGTCAGCGGTTAGGACTATTTCACTTCAAAGTGGTACGTGCCTGAGCCGATCCGGACCACGAACGAGCCGTTTTCCCGCCGCGCGTCATTCTCAATCGGATTTCCATCCTGGGTGACGTGGGCATTTGGAAAAAGCGGCAACAGCACCTTCGCCGAGGTATTGGCCGGAACGGTCACCTTCAAAGAGAAGGCTCCCGTCGAACTGCTCCAATCGGTTCTGATTTTCCCGTACACCGACTCGTATTCTCCCTGGGCATGGTTCATGCTCGGGTCTGGCCGCGGATGAATGACAATCTCTTTGAAGCCGGCGGCTTCCGGGACGACGTCGATTCCCGCAACGTAGCGGTAAACCCAGGCCACGACCGAACCGAAGGCGTAGTGGTTGTAGGAGTTCATGGCGGGATCGCCGGAGTCTCCGTTCCAGCGCTCCCACCACGTTGTGGCTCCCTTCGAGAGCATATAGCCCCAGGAAGGATAACTATCATTCAGGAGCAGGCGATAAGCCACGTCGCTGCGTCCATGATCCGCAAGCGTGGCGAGGAGAAATGGCGTGCCGAGAAATCCGGTTGAAAGATGCCAGTTCCGCGATTCGATATCTTTCACCAAATTGCTTACCAGCGCCGGTTCCAACGATTCGGGGACCATTTTTGTGTACAGCGCGACCACGTACGATGTTTGGGTTCCGGTGCCAACCTGGCCATTCGCTTGTACGTAGGCTTTCTGAAATGCTCCGCGGATGTCAGCAATCAGCTCATCGTAGCGTTTGGCGTCATCTTCTTTGCCGATCGCGTGCGCCATTTGCGACATCATTTTCGCCGCCAGCCCCCAGTAAGCCGTGGCCAAAAGGTCTTTGTTTGTGTGTTCATCGGGAGCGAGCCAGTCGGCGTAGTTCGGGCCTACGCCGTTTTTGCGAATGAAATCCGGATTCGCCTTCTGAATGAAGCTCATGAAGCGCTGCATGGCGTCCCAGTTCTCTGCAATGATCGCGCGATCGCCATACTGCACCCACGTGGTCCAGGGAACAATGACTCCGGCATCAGCCCAGCCGGGAGCGCCTTCACTGCCGTGCGGACGCAGCGCGTCGGGCGCGACGTTGGTAAAGTTTCCTTCCGCGGTCTGTCCGTCCACAACGTCGTACATAAATTTGTGCGAGAACGCGGCAATATCAAAGTTGTAACTTCCGGTTCGCCAGAAAACTCCTGCGTCCCCCATCCAGCCCAGCCGCTCGTCGCGCTGCGGGCAATCCGTGGGAATGCTGACGAAATTTCCACGCTGTCCCCAGATCCCGATGGACCACATGCGATTCACCAGATCGCTCGACGTCGAAACTCTGGCTACAGCTTCTCCGCTCAGGCTGCTGGCAACTTCTCCGGTGATGCTGGAAATGGAAGGCTGCCCTGGGAAACCCGTGACCTCAATGTAGCGAAAGCCGTGGAAGGTAAAACTTGGCGCAAATGTTTCTTCCCCTTTACCCTTGAGCACGTAGATGTCGGTGGCATCCGCATTGCGCAGATTTTCGGTGTAGATGCTGCCGTCTGGATTCAAGCGCTCGGCAAAGCGCAGCCGGACGCGGGTTCCGGCCGCGCCACTCACTTTCAATCGTGCCCAGCCGACCATATTCTGGCCAAGATCAAAGACGTAGGCTCCGTTCACCGGGGTCACACTCTTGGGCGCGAGCGTCTGAATGATCCGGACCGGCTGGTCAACCTGGCTCACCACGGCGGCAGCCGGAGGATCCGCGACCACGGCTGCGGCCCACGGACTATCATCGAAACCTGCCTCATTCCAACCGGCGATTTCAGAGCGCGCGTCGTAGATTTCCCCAGCATAGATTTCAGACCGCAGTATGGGCGAGGGCGCTGACTTCCACTTATCGTCGCTGACGATCGTGTCATGGGTCCCGTCCGCATACCTGATATCTAAGTGCGCGAGCAGCCGAGTGGGTGGAGGAGCGAAAAAGAACGAGGTACCCGTCCATGTCAATCCGCTTCCAAACCAGCCGTCGCCGAGTATTGCAGCGATTGCGTTCTTCCCTTTCACCATCAGCGAAGTCACATCGTAGGTTTGATACTGCACCCGCTTGCTGTAATCCGTAAAACCCGGGGTGAGAACATCATGGCCCACCTCGTGGGCATTCAGGAACATGCGATATCCGCCCATCGCTGTCACATAGAGACGCGCCGATGCAACATTTTTGGATATGGCGAACGCATGCCGCAAAAGCGATGCCGGCTGTGGCAGAGGCGGGGCGCCATCGAGTTTCTTGTCATCCAGTTGCGCCGCGACCACAGCTCTTTCCCAGGCCGGCGTGGCTTCTGGATGCGATTCCCATTGCTCATCGGTAGGAACGCGGAGAACAGAGCCGTCCGCACCTGTGACCTTCAGAAGTCCCGCGAGGGCGGCTTTCACTGTCAGGGCCCCGGCATCGGGTCCGAACTCGTCGGGCGGTGCTGTGGTAACAGTCACAACAATCGTATTGTTGCCGGGGACCAGTTGAGCGGTAACATCTTCGCGGTCGAATTCGTGCCACCGGGTTTTCGCGCCGACTTCGTGACCGTTGACCTGGGCCTTGAAACCTCCGCGGCTAAGCAAGAACAATGCAGCGTCTTTGGGTTTGTCGCGCAGATTTACTTGCCGCCGGAAGGTAACCACAGCCTTGGGCGTGACGTTCAGCGGATCCTGGCCAGCAATCCAAATCCATTGAATCCCAGCGCGATCGGCCGCGGCCTCAGGGTTTTTCCAGGTAATCCACTTGGCAGTCCAGTCAAATTTTTGAAGCAGGCCCATTTCCCACCAGGCAGGTTCGAGAGACTGAAATTGCTTGCCTGTCGAATCCCAGACGCGGACCATCCAGTAGTAGCGTTTGCCGGACTCGAGTGCCGGTCCGCGGTAGGCGATGCCGATTGAGTCGGCTGAGGACTGTTTTCCACTATCCCAAACGTCGGCATTCCCAGCCTTAAGATTGTCAGCAGTGCTAGCTACCAGAATCTGATAGGCGGCTTGCTTCCAGTTATGCCCGGAATTGTCACTTTGCCAGGAGAGATGCGGCGCTGCCTTGTCGATTCCGAGCGGATTCTGGAGGTACTCGCAGCGCAGATGAACCGGCGCGGCGTGCGCAGCCGCCAGCAGGAATGCCATTGCCACATTGCCCGCAACCAGCAAAAGCCTTCGCATTCGGCAACTCCTAATTCCAAAAGTGGACCTGTACCTCAGCATTCAAGGCTCTTACATCGCTTTTTGTTCTGTCACTCGAACAATCTGCACCGGCCCCAGCAGTCCAGACGGCAACAGGGGCGAGGTTGCTTTGTAAAATTTTGGAGATGTGAAGGTGTAAGTTTTCGTCACATTGGGTTGGCGGTCTCCGATGATACGATTCGCCCAGCCATTGATCACATTTACTTCGATGGTGTTGGCTCCGGGCTTCAAAACCGCTGTGGCATCCACGCGATACGGCGTCTTCCACACGATTCCGAGTTTCTTGCCGTTCACAGAAACCTCCGCCAGGTTCTTCACCTCTCCGAGATCGATCCACAGGTGCGTACTAGGCTTGAACCACTCCGCCGAAGCCTGGATTGTTTTCTTATAAGATCCGGTGCCGGAGAAGTACTTGATGCCGTCTTCCGCGTTCTCATTCCACGCTGTCAATTTGTCGAAGGTGGTCTTCCCGGGAGCTCCGCGATCGGGCTGGAAACTAACCTCCCATGGGCCTTCCACATTCGCTATGGACTGCTCAGTGGTCACCGGCAGAGCGCGAGAGGCGGTATTCGATGGGTGGCGAAAAACCACAAACACGGTTTCCCATGGAGCCAGAGACAAAGGGACGGTGGTGCGCCCGCTTGCCGTGTGATAAGAAGCAGCTTCGATCTTGGCGGTATCAGCATGCCAGAGTTCGGCGGTCTTCCCTGCCACCCTGAAAGTGGTGTCCAACTTCTCGAAACGGTCGTTGCGATTGTCAACAAAATAGAGATCGGCGTCCGCGACCTTGCGGTGCACGAACAGCAGATTCGTATCCGCCTGCGGCCGGGTGAATTCGAAGTCGGGAGCAACGTGAAGCGCTGCCAGCACCTCCCCCAATTTCTGGTTCCCATAGACCTTGCCCTTGCCCACGGAATCGCCGGCGCCAGAACCCCACAGCTGGTCGGCAATGCTGTGGAATTCCTGCGAATCGTCGCTCAGGCTGGGGGTATCGGGGGGCTTTGGCCCGGAGACGATTGCTCCTGCCTGGACCAACTCGCGAATCTTGCGGAGCACCGGCAGAGACATATGTTGGCTGTGGGGATCGAGCGCCAACACGCGATATTTCATGCCGCTCGCTGTTGCCAGCTGACCATTTTCGAATTTGAGCAGATGCACGAGGGCATCTGCATTGATGTAGTCGAAGTTGTAGCCTTCCGGAATCTCCGGCGCCTTGTTCAAAAACAAAGCAGTGAGATTGGTGTCTTCCCCGTAGAAGTAAACGATGTCGGCGGCAAAATGACCCTGCTGCAACAGGTAGCAGCTGCGCGCCAGATAAGAAATCCAAGGCTCGGCCTGCTCCGCCCAAGTTTCGTTGCGCGTGAACCATTGCCCAAACGGTCCGAGAGCAAGACCTGGTTTGCGATCGAGCAACGGCTGATGGACCGACGTATGAATCACGAAGCGGTTGAGGCCCATGGCCATTTCTTTGTCTGCCGTAGGCTTCAACGTTGCCGGCGACCACGCCCATGCACCTGAAGAAGCGGTCATTGACTCAGCTGCGACCAGGTTCTGGCCGTAAAGGTGCGCGACCGAAGCTGACTCGCGAATATCGGCGTTGTAACCGGGCAGGTCTTTGTTGACTCCGGGCTTTTGCGTCCACATGGCCGCCATGGGAACATCATTGCTGCGTTTGACTTCCATGCCATCAGCGATGAAGGCACGGCCTTCTTCATGTGATTCGCCGTAGTGACCCATGCCGCGCTCGTGCACCATCCGAGTGATCTGGTCATAGTGGTATTCGGCCAAAAGATCACCCAGAGTTTTGCGAAAGTCCCAGAGAAAGCTTTCGCTTGCCGATGAGCTCTGAATGACGCGGCCGGTCAGCACCGGCATCCAGGGACGCGGATCGTAACCGCGACGCTTGGTGAATTCGGCGACAAGATTGTCAGTCCAGTTTTGCGCCCCCGCTTCCCAGCTGTCGCTGATTACATATTGCAAGCCGCGCTTTCCCATCAGGGGGCCTACCGCGCTCTTGTAGTTATCGAGGTAAATATTCATGTACTGCTTGACGGCCTCAGGATTCAGCTTGTCCACCTCCAGCCCAGTTCCCTCGGGCGAAGCGGGATGATTGGTGATGCCGAGAAGCGAATATCCAAAGCGCAGGACTACCCAGTTGCCGGACGCTGGCGTCCAGTCGAGCGTGCCGTCCGGCCTCATTTTTGAGGTCAGATCAACTACGTCTTCCTTGCGAATCGAGTCAGCGGCCTCAAGGGGAGGCGTGGGGAAGTCATCGAAGCTCGGGAGGTTGGCGAAAGCAGCCTTTTCTTCAAAGCGGCTTATGCGGGGCCCGGGATGGAGCACAAGCTCCGAAATCTCAAAGTTTGGATCAGGCTTCATTCCACCGGGATCGCCAAAAGCATTCTCCACGTCAAAGCTCAGGTCGCTGAAGCTAGCAGGCGGCTTTTCTGTGAAGGTCACGCGAAAGAATCGCGCAGTAGCCGGGGGGAAGGCGATGGTGTGCTCCACGCCTCCGTCATTGGGAATGGCGGCCAGCTTACGAAAATTTTTGCCGTCCTCGCTGGCCTCAATGTCCGCGAGGGATGGCGCTGCGCCGAACATGTTGGCGGCCGCTGCAGCGGGATCGTTGAATACCAGCGTTACCGCACGCATCCCCTCGGGCTTAGCAAATTCATACTGGATCCAGGCCTGCTGGCCTACAGGCGCCTTGGGCAGACCTGTCGTCTTCACCAAATCACCGTCGGTTAAGATGGCCGCGTCGAGATCGCCTCCGCTGGAGGTAATCTTCGGTTGCAGCGACGACAGCGGAACATCGTTATCGGGGGCGCGATACGCGATCACGGCGGTGTCGGCGTAGAACGTCGGCGCCGGAGCGGGTGTCTGTCCGCTCATGATCGCCAGAAAATCAACGATGGGAACGTTTTGAATGGGGCCGCTGACTGTTGGCGGATGGGGCAGTGCTCCCGTAAAAGGTTTCCCTCCCTCGACCCGGGTTTCGCTCCATACCACTTTTTTCATTCCTTGGCTCGGCTTCACCCACGGGCCGCCCGATTCACTCCAACCCGGAGAACCGGCAATGGCCTCTTCCAGGCCGAGTTGGTCGGCGAGTTTGGTGGTGAAGAGAAACGCGTCCTTCCATTCGGGCGTCATGTAGACCAGACGCTTATCCACAAACTTGGGCGTGTTCAGAGCGGCGTCGAAATTCTGGAAGCCGCCGATCCCAACGCGGTGCATCCATTCAAGGTCAAGCTTGATACCTTCTTTGGTGATGTTGCCATTCATCCAGTGCCACCAGACGCGTGGCTTGGCGGAGGCTGGCGGAGTCGCGAATCCCTGTTTCAGCGCGTCAGGCGAGGTTTGACTGAAGCCGGGTACCGCCACGCAGACAGACAATGTCATCAGTGCGAAGAATCGGAGCACACTTCGAGGCGCGTTCATAAACCCTCCCCCGGGAAGACCGGCGCAGGCGCCATTCGGTTCCACAGCGCAGCGCGAAGGGCGAATGGTCTCACCGGCAACTTGGCACGTCAACGTGACAACAACGTTTCGCATTGAGAAATTCAGAGACGAACTCAAAGCAGCCGGAAGACAATCTGTGTGGGCGGAATAGGAACGACAAAACGTCTTCGCGTTTCACACCCAGACAATTGGGCCGTTCTGCATTGCAGAATATGTGGCTTACGGTTTCGCCGAGCCTGGCTAACCCACCTTGACGCACTCTATCCCGACAAGTGCCGCTAACTTGCTCAAGCTTTCTGAAATATGACCAACACCAACAGCACAGTGATGAGCCGGCCCGTGGGAGTTCCATTGAGTCATGAAACTTCGCGCGCCGATTGGGAAGCGATAGCGGCTGTTCGTGTTTCCGATCTCGAGAATCGGGCCTGGAACCGACTCGCCCTCGGCAACCAGCAGCTTCAGCTTCCCCTCGCCGGTTTCAAGCACTGACAGGAGCGTGACTGGTCCGTGCTTTACCGACATTTCCAGGGAAAGCCCGCGCCCCACCTTGCCGTGATAAACCTTCAGCGGCCGGACCTTTATTTTTCCTTCCGCGATGGCGATGTGTCCCGGGCCGTCATGCCCCATGAGAACGACGTCGTGGTTATAATCCACCGCATAATACTCGGTGAATGAACCTCCGGCGCCAAACGAATGCATAATTTTCATGGCTTGCGCATTCTTAATTTCATACTCCCCGGCAACGGGGATTCCACGAGCGGTGAGGAGGCTGGTGCCCAGAATGATGGAACTGATCGCTTGTTCGTTTTCTGGATTGCCGGTGCCTTGATGATAGTAAGCGAGCGAACCGAGCTGGTGCTTATCCACCAGCCGGTCTAATGCTACGGAAGTCTTAGCTACGCGCTCGAGCTCCTCTGGAGGGCAATCGGGCTGAACGTCCATGGCAGCGCGAATTTCGGTCACCTTGGTCTGGGTTTCGGCATCGCCAACATCGCGGCGCAGCGCCGCCAGTTCTTCGACTTCAATCATCTCGATGTGGCCACCGAAGGAGGCGCATTGCAGTGTGAGATCAGAATAGATGTCGAGCATCCCTCCGTAGTAATGACCCATTACGCCAAGCCGGTTGTGCTCCATGATGTGCGCAACCCGGGCGGCTTCGATCCAATGGTCAATTTCGTTCCATGCAATGGGATCATTCTCTAAAATTCCCGTCACCTGGAAAAATGGGATTCTGGAGCGATGGAACACATTCGCAATTTCGGGCACCGGGCAAGCCTGGCAGTACGCCAGCCACTCCCCGGTCATCTGGGTGCGATCACCCAAGCTGTTGAATGCGTCGTAGTCGATGGCGGCAGCAGACGATAAGTTCAGAATGATCACTGGAACTTTAGCGCGGCGAACCACTGGCAGCACCGTCGAAGACAATGCGTAGGTGGAGACGTAAAGGAAGATGAGATCAACATCTTGCCGGCGAAACTCATGACCTGCTGTCACTGCTTTTTGCGGAGTATCAATCAATCCGAGGTTGACGACGTGAACGCCGGGGCGGACGAGGCGACGGGCAACGGAATCGGTGTATCCACGCAGTCGCTGCTCGAGACCTGCGAACTGCGGCCAGTAAGTGTCCAGCCCGATGCCGAATAGGCCTATGTTCAACTCGCTCCTCGGTGGTGAAGCGGACATGGGAATGTTGGCGCGTTTCAGCGCCGAGGCATACTCCCATTGCCGAGGCCGGCCCGTCAACCGCTATCGAGGCAGGGCCATTATTTCGCAGTGAGAAACAAGCCTAGAGTTGGATACCACTACCGCGCGGAGCCGAAGCGCTCAAGGCTATTGGCGCCCAAGCCGCGGAGGTTGAACCAATTACTCGCGTAACCTCGGTTTCGCAGCGCGCAACTAGTTTTCAAACTAACTGTTCTCTTGCAGGCACGTGCAACGCGCACTATCCTGTGCCGGTTTGCCTGTTCCTTTAAGGAGGACACCAGTGGATCGGAAGCATTCCCTCATATGGCGTGTTACATGGGCCCTGTCAATGTGCTCTGGCGCAATCATCGCATCCGCGCAAGTGAATGACGCACCAGCCAGGCTGCAAGTGAATTGGGACAAGGTGGAGCGGGTCTCGCAGACCACGCCCACTCTTCAGGTGGTGGTGAATCCACCGCTGCGGCGCGGTACTCCAATTCACGATAATACCTACAAAGCTTTGCACGATCTACAGGCGGACTTTGTACGCTATGTTCCGTGGCTTCCCTATCCCAAGCTCGGTGTGGCGGAACTGGAGCCGCCGAAGGACGGGAAAACTTCGTGGGATTTTTCGCTGATCGATCCCATGACTATAGATTTCCTCGAAGCAACCAAAGGTCATTCCGTCATTCTGAACTTCAGCACCATTCCGCAATGGATGTTCAAGACCGACAAGCCAGTGCCGTATCCCTCCGATCCGGAGCAGGTGACCTGGGAATACGAGCAAGGCACTGAACTACGCGACCCGAGCTTTAAGGAAGTGGCGGATTACTTCGCGCGCTTGCTGTCATGGTACGCGCAGGGCGGATTTACGGATGAATTCGGCAAACGGCACGAGTCTGGTTATCACTACAAGGTTTCGCATTGGGAATTGCTGAACGAGCTCGAACTCGAGCACCACATGTCACCGGAGACCTACACACACTTGTATGACGCGGTGGTCACGGCGATGCACCGCGTGCAACCTGACCTTAAGTTCGTGGGATTGGCGCTCGCCTTTCCATCGCAGAACCCGCAGTTCTTCGAGTATTTCCTGAACCCCAAGAACCACGAACGTGGGGTCCCACTGGATTTTATCTCCTATCATTTTTATGCGGTGCCGACGCCCGATCAAAGCCCGGAGATACAGGGATATACGTCCTTCGTACAGGCGGAAGGGTTCTTGAATACGGTGCGTTACGTGGAATCTATCCGGAAAAGGCTTTCTCCGGGAACGCGCACAACCATCGACGAAATAGGGGCCATTTCAGCCGACGACCTGGCCCAGGGCGAGCCGGGTCACGTTATGAAATCGATTCCAAATTCGTACTGGAGTCTGACGGGCGCGATGTTCACCTACATCTTCGGCGAACTCAGCCGCATGGGCATTGACGTTGCGGGTGAATCCCAACTGGTGGGGTACCCAACCCAGTTCCCATCAGTTTCCATGGTCGATTGGAATAATGGCAAACCAAACCCCCGCTTCTGGGTACTGAAGCTCTTGCATGACAACTTCGGCCCCGGCGATAAAGTGGTAGAGATCGCACCTCCCGGCCATTCGGAACCGCCGGCGAATCCCTATGTATATTCGTTGGCAATGGTCACGAAAGATGGGAAACGGCGGGTTCTGCTTGCAAACAAGCGGGACCGGACGTTCCAGTTGTCCATTCCCGGTTCCGCTGGGGGACAGATGGAATTGGTTGACCAGATCACAGGATTTGATCCGCCGAAATCAGTTCGCCTGGATTCGGACCAAATCACACTGAATGGATTTGGTGTGGCGGTGGTAACCCTTCCCTGACCCCGCCACGTCTTAGTTAGATGTGTCAGGGCGCGGCATTGGAATCCACTTCCTGCCTGGTTACTTCGGACGGTGGGGCCATGGGCCCGAGTTCCTCGTGCGGCTGGGCTTTTTCGTGCAGGCGCGCGAATTCAGCCTGCGCCCTCTGCTGCTCGGCAGCATTGCCAAGCGCCCGTTGCACCTGGACCAGCCGGTACCAGGCCGCCTCATCGTCCGCTCGCAAGCCGATGGCCTTCTGAAGATGAGGCAGTGCTTCTTCTGGTTTGTGAAGCGCAATGAGCGTCGCCGCCAGCGCGACCTGCGCTTCCTCAAAGTCAGGGTGGTCTTTCAGGGCCATTTCAAATAATTTTTGTGCCTGGTCGAACTCTCCCGCCTTGTGGCGAAATTCGCCCAGTTCATACGCCGCATTCGCGTTGGAGGGTTCAAGTTCGAGCTCGTGCTGGAACTCCTTTTCAGCTTCGGCCATGTCTGCCGGCGAATTCATGTGGTGCGAGCGCGCCAACAGAGTGCGCCCCAGCCGATAGTGAACCCCGGGCCGGTGCGGTTCGAGGGCCAGCACGCGATGGTAATTTTCGACTGCCGAAGTGTACGAGGCTTCACTCTCGTACGCCTCGGCGGCAGCCTGATACCTCCAGACAGAATCGGGAGCGTTCTGGGCCAATTTCTGCATGGTCAAAAAAGCAAAATTCCCAAAGATCTTGCCATTGTGATAAAGCACTTCGGGATCGTTGGGATAAAGGCGGTTCAGTTCCAACCCAACTTCGACGGCTTTGCTGTCGCGCTGCAAGCCGGTGTAGGCACGCTGCAGTTGCAACCCACACATGCGCTTGATGGCGGGATCGGCCGTCTGGCGAAATCCCTTTTCCAGACCCGGCAGTGCCTCAGCGTAGTGCCCGATTTCAGAGAGCGACATCCCCAAAAGGGCGTCTGTCTTGGTCAGACCCAGTTTGAGCTTCAATGCGCGGCGCAACTCGGGGACAGCTTGCTCGAACTTCCGTTCCTGGAAGTAGATCAGTCCAAGGTTGGCATGAACTTCGGCGACCCCCGGCTGCAGATCCCGCAGCTTTTCATAAGCCTGCTCGGCTTCGCTATAGCGCCCATCGGCGAGCGCCTTCTGTCCCTGTTCGGAATACTGCAACACCGCCGCGGAAGATTGTCCCAAGACCAATCCACGTGAGGCAATCACTACGCAGAGGAGCAGTAGTTTTGTGGGACGCTGCCGCATGAAATGGGAGTGTACCGCAAAAACAACAACCCGCCAGGCCCGGAGAAAGCCTGGCGGGATGGGTGGGTGCTCTTTAGAACGACAACTTCGTCCCCAACTGTAGCTGGCGTTGTGATCGCGCCGAATTGATCACGCCGAATTGCGGCTGACCGAAAGTTCGCCCGGCGGGGTTATTGAACTGTGGATGGTTGAACGCATTGAAGGCTTCGAAGCGAATTTGCAGATGCGCTCGTTCCGTCAAAGCGAAGTTTTTTGTCAGTCCCAAGTCCCAGTTGTTGATGCCCGGGCCGCGCAGCAAGTTCCGCGGCGAGTTGCCGTAGACTGCCACTGGAGCTGCGGCAAACGCCGAGGTATTAAACCATTGGCTCACACTCTTTTGAAACCCGCTGGGATAAGGATCGCCCACCAAATCGGCCCGATTTCCGAATGTGGCCAATACCCCGCTCTGGTCAGGACCAAAGATGGTGTAAGGGAAACCTCTCTGCATGGTCACGATTCCATTGAGCTGCCATCCTCCCACCACCGTGTCGACCGCCTTATTCATGCTGTTACCAACCCGCTTGCCACGGCCTACAGGCAATTGGTAAACGAAGCTGGCCACAAAACGATGGTCCACGTCATAATCCGAGCGCCCGTAGTCCAGCTGGGGCTGGTGATTATCCATGAAGCCCTGCCAGCCAATGTCAGCATTCCCGATTCCGGCGGCCGCGGACTTGTCATCCAGGCTCTTCGACCAGGTGTAAACCGCGTTCAGTAACAGCGAAGATGTGCGATGTTCCAGCTTCACATTCGCGGCGTTGTAGTTGGAATACCCCGTCCATTTGCTGTCAATGTAGATGTTGAAGTTTGGATACGGGCGGCGAGCCGCAGGCGGGCAGTTGGCCGGATTCGCCTGGCATACCGCCGGATTCGAGGGCACCAGGGGCTGGCCAATATTGTTGCGCGACAGCAAGTGTGTGCCTTTGGTGCCGATGTAGTTCAATTCCAAGGTTGTGTCCTTCGACAATTGGCGCTGGGCCGACAGAGTCCACTGCTGCACGTAAGGGTTCCGCGGCTGCTCAGAGATAATCACCGCAATGAATGTATTGATAGCTGCGGTGGCCGGTCCCGGTGCTGGCACGGCGGGGAATAACCCATCGGTGAGCTTCGGCAATGGGGTTGGACTGGTCGCGGGAGAGAGGTTGGAGCGCACCAGGTACGGGTAGATATCACCAGAATCGTCGATCTCGCGACCTTCCGCGGAATCAAAGAAAATGCCGTATCCGCCGCGCAGGACCGTGTTTTCACCAAATGGCTTCCAGGCAAATCCGAATCGCGGAGCGAACGGCTTTTTCGAGCCGTCGGAGGGATTTCTGCGGCCGCAGTAGCGATAAATGCTTCCTGCAACGTCAGCGACACCGGCGGTATCGAGCCGCTTGTCAGCAATGCACAGGCCCCCGGCCGGGTTGGTGAGATCCAGCCATCCCATTTTGTTGTTGGTCTCGTAGGGGACGCTGCGGTAATCCCAGCGCAGACCAAAGTTTAAAGTAAGGCGATTGTTGACTCTCCAATCGTCTTGCACATAGGGCGCGAAGTAAATGAAATGATACTGATTCAAATTGCCTGGCGTGCCGGACGAACTGAATGGCCCGGGCTGGAAGGTAGAGGCGTTATTGTAATAACCGAGCAGAAAATCCGCCACCATGTTTCCCGTGCCGCACGTTACCGTCGAGCAGTTATTGGCCGGCTCCCCGTTGAATCCGGTGGCGCTTCCGTTGGTGAGGATCAAATCACTTCTATATCCAAATTGGCCGTTATAGTCATTCGCCAGATTGCGGTTCTGGACCCAGCGGCGGTAATCGAAACCAACGCCGAGTGTGTGCTTTCCATGAACCAGGTTCAGAGAATCAGCATATTCCCACATGGGGATGTAGCTGGTGGTAACGTCATTCACCGGGCTGCCTACACCGGAAACCTGGTCCAGACCTATCCCCGGATAAGTGTTCGCGTAGGCCGGAAGATTGGCGAAAGCACCAGTGAGTTGCAGAGCGGCTATGTCCGCCGAAGGGGCGGCGATTCCTACCTGGTTGGCCTTCGGTTGAAGGCTGCCAAAACGGAAATTGTTGACTAAATGCTGTCCCAGGTTGACGGTGTGGGAGATGGCCCAACTGGCTGACTCCTGGTCGAACACGGCATTGCCAAAATTCGTGGTAGCAGTTTGTTGGTTCACGACCGAATAGGCCGCCTTGGTGTATCTGCCGAAAACCGAGCCGAAACGCCCCAGGCTCTGATCCAGCCGGTAGGTTTGCTGGTTTTGTCGAGTGGGGAAAGCCCCAGACACCACGTAGTTGCCGTTCGCGCAGCCCACACAATTAGGCGCCGGGAACAAGCCTCCACCCAAAGCAACTTGCGCCACGCGGGAGAAACTACCCGCAGGAATAATGTTGCCTGGGAAAGGCGAGCCGGTGCTGGGATTGACAGGCATGCAGGGCTGATCCAAAGCCAGCGCCGCACTGCATTGGGCGGTACCGAAGGCGGGTAAACCGGACGCCGAAAAGTCTCCAGTAAGCAAGGTGGGATCCGGGACGTTGAAGAATTGCGGGCCGCCCGCTAATATCCTCCAGCCTTCGTAATTCGCCATGAAGAACGTTTTGTTCCGGCCGTCGTAAACGTGTGGAATATAAACCGGCCCGCTGACCACATAGCCAAACTGGTGCTGCCTGAGTTCAGGCTTCTTGTCGGTCGACCGCGAAAAATAATCTTTGGCGTCGGCAAAGTCATTCCTGCCGAACCAGAATCCGGTCCCATGTATCTGGTTGCCGCCCGGCCGGGTGGCAATGTTGATTTGGTTTGCGCTAAATCCATATTCCGCCGAATACGTAGCGGTTTGCTCCTTGAATTCCTGCAAAGCCTCAATCGAAGGAACCACCGCCGGTGTATTCAGTGCGGTGTCGGTATCGACCAGGCCGTCCAGCAGGTAATTGTTGGAAGTTGGCCGCGCTCCATTGATGCTGATCGCATCCCCCTCACCGTGCCGCATCGAACCTTGTTCACCTGAGGTCTGCACCGCACCGGCTCCCAGGAAGATCAAACTCAAAAAGTCGCGGCTATTTAGAGGCAGCTCTTGCACCTGCCTCTGCGTGATCACCTGTGAAACCGCCGCGCTATCGGTGTCTAATGAGGCGGCTACCGCCTGAACTTCGACGCTCTCGGAAATCGAGCCCGCCTTGAGGCTGACATCAACCCGGGCATGCTGTCCGACGACTAAGCCGATATTGTCTACGACCGACTTCTGAAATCCCGCAGCGTTCACCGAGACGCGATAGGTTCCGGGCTGCAGAAATGGCACCGAAAAGTCTCCTGCCGAGGTGGTTTGGGTGCGATTGCTCAGACCGGTCGCGGTATTGGTAACTTCAACCTCGGCGCCAGTGACGACAGCGCCTGAGTTGTCACTTACAGTTCCCACGATGGTTCCGTTGGCGCCTCCCTGTCCGTAGAGCAGGGTTGCGGAAAGCATCATCAGAAGTATCAGCGGAAGTGTTTTCACTTTTGCAGACATTGGTATTGCCTCCTCACCGCGAAAGGGCGATTCAACCCGGTTGCAGCCCATACGGACGATCAAATGTACGAATGCCGCACATTCCCACCAACGGCGTTCAGGTGCCGCGATACTCCCATTGGTTTAGAAACACCGTCAACCCGCAAACGAGTAAACGCAGACGTTTCGCAATGACAAATGCCTTTAACGACCGCTGAAAGCCGCTGAATCCAACTCCAATGAATAGAAATCCGGCTCGGGTCGCAGATTTACATCGGCAGGGATGAGAGTCGCTGGTTTCGCAATGCGAATTTCGCACCCGAAGGAAGGATTGACTACGCCGAGCGACTTTTCCCGGCTATGGTGGCGGCAGGCATTTGCAGGAGGCTGTCGTTCGCATAATAGTGGTCGACTGTTGTGGGCGTTACCAGCTTGTGTTCCACGAAAACAGCGGGAGGTACGGGACGGTTGTTGAGAATATCGAGGCTCACCCGCACCAAGTCAGCGCCGTAGCGTTCCGGGAAGAACGCCACCGAGCCGACCAGACGGGTGTTCGGCTCCCGCAATTCGGCCCGCCCCTCGGGAGCGGCATTCTGGCCCATGATGGCGCAAGTTTCGGCACGGCCAGCTTCTTCAAAGGCGCGCAGGGCACCGATGGCGCTTACATCATTGATTGCGCCGACTACAAGCCGGCGTGAGCGCGTCCCGCGAATGTACCGGCGCACAACTTCGAAGCTTGGCCCCAGATCGCCGTCGCCGTTCAGGTGGGTGACCCGGCAACTTTTGGCAGTAGGGAGAGCGAGGTTAATGCCGACGAGCATCCCGGTTAGCCGCATTTGCGGAAGGTTGCCGGCGCGTGGAAGTTCAAGCAGAAGGATTTCATCCAGTTCGGAGTGCCAATGCTCCTTCACCCAGCGCCCCAGGTAGCGGCCGCCGATCAGGCCAGCCTCGTAGTTGTTCGCTCCGTAATACGTGGCTCCGGGATGCGGAATGTCGATCGCAATCATGGGAATCCCGGCCTCGCGATACTTTGCTGCAACGATCGGAGCCACGGTTTCGTCAGTTTGAAATTCGATGGCCAGATCAACTTTTTCGCGGACCAGCAGATCAGCATTGCGTTGCGCGATTTTCGCGCTGTAGCGGTTATCAAGCGAGATCAGTTCGATTCCCTCGGCGGCGGCGGCGCGTTCCAGGCTTGAAGATACGTCCCGCGAAAACTGGTAGTCCGTTCCCTGGGCGGCATATCCGAGGCGGCAGAGCCGCTGTTTTACGGGTCGTACACTCGATTGGTAAAGGTTCGTACCCAGCTTTTCGATCATGCCGCACTTTTCGAGCGTATAAAGGAGCCGAAAAGCCATGGTCTTGGGAAGTCCGCTGCGAGCGGCGACTTCTTTGAGCGGCAACGCCTCGCCAGACGAACGGAATGCGGAAAGGATTTTGGAAGAATGAACGACGGACTTCACCAAGTAGGGATCGCGAATTTGTGCTTCCTGGGTCATAAACGTCGGGCATTAATCCCGGGATCGGCGTTTCGTTCTGCATGACGAAACCGCCAGAAGAACGGTTTCCAGAATACCAGATTCTCAGGGGGCAATATCTGCGCTGTTCATTTAGCGCTCGCGTTCTCAGCAAGTCAAGACAAACTGGTCCTGTGTTTCGCTATACCAAATACGGGCCATCCTTCCGAAACTGCGTGACCGCCGGCAATCACACCCGTAGTCTCGCTGCAAGAAATCAAGATGCCAGTTGCAAACGGCGCGGCGCGGACAAGGACCATGGTTCCAATGTCAGAGCTTCATAGCCGGTCGGTTCGCCGGCTTGCTCTTTGCATGAGAGCGGCGGTGATGCTCTGCGCGTCGGCCCTTTGCCAGGCAGGGCCAACAACTCGAGGCGGAATTCTGCCCGAGCACTTGAAATGCGAATGGCGGACAAATCCCCTGGGTATTGATGCTATTCATCCTCGTTTCAGCTGGACACTCAGGTCAATTGATACGAACGCGCGCGGTGCAAAGCAGACTGGGCGCCAAATTCTGGTGGCAGATTCGGTTCGGGAGTTGTCAGAAAGTCATGGCAACTACTGGGACAGTGGAAAGATTTCATCCGCAGAGATATTTCAAATCGAATACGACGGTCAGACTCTGGCGCCTGCGTCACGCTATTACTGGAAGGTCCGCGTCTGGGACGAAAACGATCGCCCCTCGTCGTGGAGTGATCCTGCCGAGTACACCACCGGGCTGCTGGGGCCGGGCGGCTGGAGAGCACGCTGGATCGCCGCCACCGCCGACACTCCCACTCAACAACAAGCCAGAGAGAATACCGGAACGGTAACCAAAGGGATGAACCCCCTGCCGATTTTTCGGCATGAGTTCTCAGCGGCCAAGAAAATCCGCCAAGCGCTGGTCTTCGTGTCCGGACTCGGGCAGTACGAACTCCGTATTAACGGCCAAAATGTCACCAGGAACGTGCTCACGCCGGGATGGAGCAATTACCGGAAGCGGGTCTTCTACGATACATACGAGGTCACCAGCCTGCTGAAGCCGGGGACGAACGCCCTCGGCGTTCTGCTGGGCAACGGAATGTACCACGTCCCTGGAATCGAGGGCCGTTATACCAAGTTCATCGGATCTTTCGGCCAGCCGAAACTTATCTTGCAGATGCATTTGCAGTATGAGGACGGCACAACGAAGGTCATCGTGAGCGACAAGTCATGGAGAACCGCTCCTGGTCCGATTACTTTTACAACTATTTACGGCGGCGAGGATTATGACGCGCGGCGCGAACAAGCCAGCTGGGACTCTCCGGGTTTTCGAGATACAAGTTGGCAGCCAGCTCTCGAAGTTGAAGGCCCGTGGGGCGCACTCGTCGCCGAAAAAGCTCCGCCAATTCAGATCATGCATACATATGAACCGGTCAAGACCTGGCAGCCTAAAACGAACATCACGGTGTACGATCTCGGGCAAAACTTCAGTGGATGGCCAGAGATCACGGTGAGCGGCGGTCGCGGTGGGATAGTCAAACTGACCGCGGGCGAGCTGCTCGATGATTCCGGCCTGGTCACGCAACACAGCGCCAATGCCTCGCCTAAAT
Source organism: Terriglobales bacterium (assembly GCA_038254805.1). Taxonomy (GTDB): domain Bacteria; phylum Acidobacteriota; class Terriglobia; order Terriglobales; family Acidobacteriaceae; genus Gp1-AA145. The sequence goes on along the minus strand of JBBSFW010000011.1, from coordinate 48,840 downwards.
CCGAAAACCGGTTCTCATATACGCTACGCGGAGGCGGAAGTGAGACGTGGCATCCTCGCTTTACCTATTACGGATTCCGCTATATTCAGGTTGAGAGCACGAGTGCTGCCGGTTCCCACGCAGATGATCAGCCGGCTGTCATCTCGATCAAAGGGCAGTTCGTCCATGACAGCATTGACACGGTGGGCACTTTCCAGACATCCAGTACTCTCTTCGGTCAGATCCATCAGTTGATCAACATGGCTGTGTTGAGCAATATGGTTAGCGTATTGACCGATTGTCCTCACCGCGAGAAGCTGGGATGGTTGGAACAGACCTACCTTGCAGGACCGTCCATTCTGCTCAATTACGACGCCATCACCCTCTATCAAAAGATGGCGGAGGACATTCAAGATTCGCAATTGCCCGATGGCATGGTGCCGGGCATCGCTCCCGAATATGTGGCTTTCGTGGACAAGAAGGGAGTGAACACCGACTTCCGTGATTCTGCGGAGTGGGGCAGTGCCTCGATTCTGAGCCCGTGGACGGCATATCAGGTTTATGGGGACAAGGAACTGTTGGCCTCGCAATACAAGACCATGGGCTCTTACGCTGCTTACCTGCGAAGAAAAGCGAAGCACCACATCCTGGCATATGGTTTGGGCGACTGGTACGACATTGGCCCCAGTGCTCCAGGAAAATCGCAGCTTACAGGGCAGGAGCTCACGGCCACAGCCATCTACTATCAGGATTTAACGGCGCTTAGCAAGGTCGCAGCCATCCTTGGCGAATCCAAAGATGCAGCAAGCTATGCAGAGGAAGCCGTAGCGGTGAAAGACGCATTCAACGCCAAATTGTTTCATCCAGAAAACGACCAATACGATCGCGGAAGTCAAACCGCCAATGCCATGCCGCTGGCCCTGGGCATGGTCCCATATGGGCGCGAGAAAGCGGTCCTCGAAAATTTGGTTGACGATATTCGCGCTCACGGAAACCACGTCACCGCAGGCGACATTGGTTTTCACTACGTGGTGCGTGCGCTGACAGATAGCGGCCGCTCCGATGTTTTGTATGACATGCTGTCACGCACCGACTCGCCCAGTTACGGATACCAGTTGGCGCGCGGGGCCACAGCTTTGACCGAAGCGTGGGACACGAATCCTGACAGTTCGCAGAATCACTTCATGCTGGGACACGCCGAAGAGTGGTTCTACCGCGGATTGGCCGGCATCAGCGTTGATTTCGATCGGCCGGTCGAGGAACGAATCCTCATTCAGCCGGTTCCCGTGGGACAGATTGAGAGCGCATCGGCAACCTACCAGTCTGTGTTGGGCGAGATCAGTAGCGCGTGGACCCATCAGGCGAACAGCTTGTCTCTGCACGTAAAGGTTCCCGCAGGCGCCGTTGCCAGCGTGGAAATCCCGGCTTCGAATGCTGCCTCGGTAAGGGAAAGCGGTCGTACTGTTGATCAAGCCAGCGGCATTATCAGCAAGCACGAAACCGAGCGGGGCATTCTCTGCGTGGTTACGGCTGGAGAATATACCTTTGGCTCGCAGCTGTGAGCAATTGCAACGGAAATAGCGGTCATGTCTTCATGCATCGAGCGTTCCCACGGCGCACTCCGATACTTGGATTAGGGGTTTAGAGATGTTATCCAGACGGCGCTTTTGCGTGCTCCTGGCGGGGACGGCCGCAACTTTGCGCCAATTTACCGGCGGGACAGCTCTGCCGGCTAAGCAGATGTTTTCCGACGCCAATCATGGCGAGAATTGGTCATTCGCGCGGCCTCGTGATTCGGCACGACCGTACGTTCTGTGGATGTGGATGGGCTGCAATATTTCGCAGCCGGGAATCACGAAAGATCTGGAGGCTATGATGGACGCCGGAATCGGCGGCGCTACCATCTTCAGCCTTTCAGATTCGACCATTCCCTGGGCGGGTGTGATCGGAAAAAGTCCGACGCCCGAGATCGTTGCGTTTACTCCGTGGTGGAAGATGGTGCGGCATGCGGCGAGCATCGGCTGGGACTGGAACTCATTCTGCACAATTGCGCAGGCTACGAGAGCAGCGGCGGACCCTGGATAACTCCGGAACTCTCGATGCAGGAAGTGGTCTGGTCGAAGACTCAGGTGCACGGCGGGACGCGATTCCAGGGATTGCTGGAACGTGCGGCCGTGGATCCGCATCCTCACGCCCAGTTTCCGCAGGTGTACATGCCCGCTTTGGGACGCGTGGACATACCGATCGTGAAGGCAAGAGAAACTTATTACCGGGATATTGCCGTGATCGCTGTTCCGGCGGAAGGGGTTGCAAAGAAACAGCAGCTCGTTGTGTTGAGCAACAGCCTGGACGCGAAAGGTGCACTCGACTGGCAGGCGCCAGCGGGGGAATGGACAGTTTACCGCTTCGGGCACACGACAACAGGAGCGATGATCCAGCCGGCACAGTGGGACGCCACGGGCCTTGAGTGCGACAAAATGAGCAAGCAAGCTGTGACCTTCCATGTGCGGCATGTACTGGGCGAAATGAAGAAGCACCTTGGCGAGTGGATGGGCGAGGGGATCAGCACGCTTTATTTCGACAGCTATGAGGCCGGAGTTCCCACGTGGACGCCCATGATGCGGGAAGAGTTTGAGAACAGGCGTGGATATGATTTGACGCCGTGGTTGCCCGTGCTGGCGGGTCATACGGTAGAGAGCGATTTGCAAACGGCGCGTTTCAAGGCTGACTTCAAGCGGACGACTTATGATCTATACCGCGATTGTTACTGGTCAACCCCCGGACCCATGGCTCACAAGGACGGCCTGAAGTTTGTTGCGGAACCATATGAAGGACCGTGGGAGATTTCTGAGGTAGTAGGGTCCCTGGATTTGCCGGTCGTAGAGTTCTGGACGCACAAGGGCAAGTACTTCCCGCAGGACGTCGAACCGGTGATGAAGGCCGCGCATGAACTGGGAGCGAAGATCGTAGCGGCTGAGGCCTTCACCACAGCGCCAGAGTTCGGCAAATGGAATGAGTATCCAGGATGGCTAAAGCCCATTGGTGACGAGGCATTCTGCCAGGGCATCAATCGTGTGAACCTGCACCATTTTGTGCAGCAGCCATGGGATTCCAAGTACAAGCCGGGAAATGCGATGGGGCAATGGGGGGTTCACTTCGGCCGGAACCAAACTTGGTGGAAACCAGGCAAAGCCTGGATTGCGTATCTTTGGCGCTGCCAGAATCTTTTGCAGCAAGGCGATTATGTCGAAGCCTCAGAGGCAACGAGCGCGAGGCTGGTGAACGGCAAGGGAGAAGTAAATGGGGCCAATCCGGAGTTCAAGAGTATTCACCGGAAGATCGGCCAAGCTTCAGTTTTCTTCGTGGCCAACATCGCATGGCCGGCAGGGTCAGTGCGCGCGACCTTCCCCGTGTCGGGATTGCAGCCTGAGCTCTGGGATCCAGTTTGGGGCACCATGCGAGACCTTCCAGCGTTCGAGCAAGCAAATGGCAGGTTGACCCTGGATCTCCGCTTTGAACCTGCTCAAAGCTTCTTCATCGTTTTCCGCAAGCCGGCTGGAGTGTCGAAGACAGGCAAGTCGAATATGCCTAGTTATCGCACCCTTACATCGCTGGACGGAAGGTGGGATGTGAGCTTCGATCCGGCGTGGGGCGGTCCTGCATCAAGGGTTTTCGAGCAGTTGACTGATTGGACGACTAACCCGGATCCGGGGATCAAGTACTACTCGGGGATCGCGGTTTATCGTAAAGCAGTATTTGTAAATCCCGCGCGCGGTATCCACAAGCTCTTCCTTGATATTGGCAAGTGCAACCATCTGGCGCAGGTGACAGTAAACGGAAAGGGCCTTGGCGTTCTTTGGACAGCGCCATGGCGAATCGATGTCTCCGAAGCAATTAAGCAAGGTGAGAATGCTATCGAAATCGCCGTGACGAACGTCTGGGCGAACCGGCTGATTGGTGATGAGCAGCAAGAGTCCGACTGGATCTGGCAGGTTGGTGATCCGAAAATCGGTAGCGGGGAATTTATGAAGGAGTTTCCCGACTGGTTTCTCAACGGAGAACAACGGCCTTCGAACAGTCGCTATACATTTACAACTTGGAACTATTTTAATAAAAACTCGCCACTGACCCCTTCTGGTCTGATAGGCCCTGTGAGGCTTTTGACTGAAGTGTAGTGTGGCAGGCGATCAGCTCTTGAGACGGGATCGGATGCGCGCCTTCGTGTCTTGAGTGTTCTGCATCACGAAATTGCGAAAACAGCTCTGGCACCCAACACCGAGGTGGCAGCTGTCATATACTCTGTCATTCACTTCGGGGAAGAAATTTCCAGGCACTTGCGGTGGGACAGCGTTTCGCAATGCGAAACCTTGTACTTACACCGGAAACTACGTGACCGGCTCCGCCTGAACTGTGTAATCTCGCTCGGAAAGGATAAAGGGTATGGACTCGAAAGAGGCGGGACGAATCTTCAAGGCGCTGGAAACGTTCCGAATTGAAATTCCGTCTTGGGGTTTTGCCAATACCGGCACCCGTTTTGGCAAGTTCCTGCAGCCTGCCGCGGCTTCTACGATCGAAGAAAAATTCAGCGATGCCGCCCAAGTGCACCGGGTCACCGGCGTGTGCCCAAGTGTTGCATTGCACGTGCAATGGGACTTTTCCGCAGGCGTGAATAGCAGCGATGAGATCCGAAACCTCTCGGAGAGCCATGGCATACAAGCGGGATCTATCAACCCCAATTTATTTCAGGACCAGGATTACAAATTTGGCTCGTTTGGGAATCCGGACGGGTCAGTTCGCCAGCGCGCATTGCAGCACACGAAAGATAGCATTGAGATTGCCCGGCGGGTGAACAGCCGCGATATCTCCATGTGGTTTGCTGACGGCTCAAATTATCCCGGCACGGCCAACATCCGGCAGCGGAAGCAATGGTTCGAGGAAGCTTTAAAAGAGTCTCACGCCGCGCTCTCGCCGAAGCAGCGTTTGCTGGTGGAGTACAAACCATTTGAGCCGGCGTTCTATCACACCGATATCGCCGACTGGGGCATGGCGCTGCTGCTGGCGCGGGCGACTGGGCCGCAAGCCAGAGTTCTGGTGGATACCGGCCACCATTATCTTGCGCAAAATATTGAGCAGATCGTGGCCTGGCTGCTTTCCGAGGACATGCTGGGCGGATTTCATTTCAACGACCGCCGCTACGCGGATGACGATCTCACCCTGGGCTCGATTGATCCTTATCAGGTGTTCCGAATTTTTCACGAAATTCTCTACTTCGAGTGGGAAACAGGTTCGGCGCCCGACATCGCATACATGATCGACCAGAGCCACAATCTTAAGGGCAAAATGGAAGCCATGATTCAGACCGTGACCATGGCGCAGCAGCTTTTCTCGAAAGCTGCGCTGGTAGATCACGCCAAGCTTGCCTCCGCGCAAAAGCAATGCGATCTGGTGCAGGCTGAATCATTATTGCAAGACGCCTTCAATACCGATGTGCGGCCCACAATCCAGGATTGGCGGGACTCCAAGGGCCTGCCGCGGGAGCCCATGCAGGCCTTCCGGGAGAGCGGATATTTGGACCGTATAACCAAAGAGCGGGCAGCGCGGAATGCGCGGAGCGTCAGCTCGTATGCCTGACACTCGCCAGAAGCCTTTTCTGGCGTTTGACTTCGGCGCAGAAAGTGGGCGGGCAGTCCTCGGCCATGTTCAGTCCGGCGTAATCACGATGGAGGAAGTCCATCGCTTTGCTAATGAGCCGGTCGAGTACGGCGGCGCTCTTCATTGGGATGTCGCGCGTTTGTGGTTCGAAGTTCGCAAGGCCCTTTCGCGACTGGATGAAGTCGAACTCGCAGGAATCGGGGTCGATGCGTGGGGCGTGGATTTTGCGCTGCTCGGAGAGCGCGGGGAACTTCTACAGAATCCGTATCATTACCGCGATGTGCGGCTGCGTGGAGTGATGGAACAGGTCTTCCAAAAAGTATCGAAAGAAGAGATCTACCAGACGACCGGCATTCAATTCATGCCAATCAATACTCTCTATCAGCTGTTTGCCGCCAGGCGAGACACGCCTGAACTGCTGCGCGCGGCTCAACACCTGGTGACAATCCCTGACCTGTTTCATTACTGGATGACCGGTAACGCCGTGTGCGAGTTCACGAATGCGACCACGACGCAAATGGTGAATCCGGTCTCGCGTACGTGGGCAACAGCCTTGATGGACCGTCTGGAGCTGCCGTCCAGATTACCAGCGCCGCTGGTCGAAGCCGGTTCGCTGGTCGGGCGGCTGGACGCCGGTGTTCTTGGTAGTTCTTCGCTATCCGGCACTCCGGTCATTGCCCCCGCTTCTCACGACACGGGTTCTGCGGTGGCTGCGATTGCCGCGCGCGATGGCATTGCTTTTCTAAGCTCCGGAACCTGGTCACTGTTGGGCACCGAGATCGACGCCCCGATTATTCATTCTGAGGCCCTCCGCCTGAATTTCACCAACGAAGGCGGGGTGGCAGGGACGACGCGGCTCTTAAAAAACGTGATGGGCCTTTGGATGTTGCAATGCTGCCGGCAATGGTGGGCAGCTGAAGGCCAGGTTTACGAATACCGCGAGCTGATGGAGTTGGCGGAGCGCGAACCGGCTTTCGGTCATCTGGTTGATCCGGATGACGAATCCTTTTTGCGTCCTTCAGATATGCCTGCCGCGATTGATCGGTTCTGTGCAAAGTCTCAGCAACCAGCGCCCAGGAACCCGGGAGCATACGTCCGCGCCGTGCTGGAAAGCCTCGCATTCAAGTACCGGCTGGTTATGGAACATCTAGAAAAGCTGATCGGACGCCGCATTGAGCAGATTCGAATCATCGGCGGCGGTTCAAAAAATCGTTTGCTGAACCAATTTACCGCGGACGCAACTGGGAGGAGAGTGCTGGCAGGACCGGCGGAATCTACTTCGCTGGGCAACATTGCGGTTCAAATTCTTGCAACCGGCGGAGCAAGTTCAATTGCGGAAGTACGAGCCATGGTTGACCGCTCGTTCCCTACGCAAATTTTTGACCCGACCGAGAGCGACTTATGGGACCGGCAAGCCGAGAGATTCCAGCACTACAACGAGAGAGTTTATGCCTGAAATTCAAGAAACTGTTCACTTGAAAGATTTATGGGACGAAGCACACGCTCGCAGCCTCGGAAATAACCAGCTGTCGCTTTTACGCTATCGCTCCAACTTGCTGGGCGCTGATCTGCGCATCACAAACTTCGGAGGGGGGAACACCAGTTCCAAAATCGAGTTGCCCGACCCGTTCACCGGCGAACCGGTGCGAGTGCTGGCTGTAAAAGGCAGCGGCGGAGACATTGGGTCGATCACCGAAGCGGGGTTCGCGCTGGTCTCGCTTGACCGGCTGGAGCAACTGAAAGGACTTTATCGCGGCGAGGATTACGAAGACGAAATGGTCCGCTACTATCCGCTCTCCGCATTCGGAGAGAACCGGGTCGCGGCTTCCATCGACACGCCCTTGCACGCCTTCCTTCCCTTCCCGCATGTGGACCACTTGCATCCCGACTGGGCCATCGCTTTAGCTGCGAGCGCCAATGGAAAACGCAAGCTGGAGGAATTCAATAGCAAGTTTGGCCGAAGGATTATCTGGGTTCCCTGGCAACGTCCGGGTTTCGAACTCGCGCTGCTGATTGAAAAGGCAGTTCGGGATAATTCGGGCACAGAGGGCATCATTCTCGGCGGCCACGGATTATTCACCTGGGGCATGACTCAGCGCGAGTGCTATTTGAACAGCATTCGCACCATCGACGAAATGGGCGAATTCATCATCGAGCATCAGAAGGCAAAAGGCACGCTCTTTGGGGGGCTGGAGCACGGCCCCGCGTCGAACCGGGAGGAAGTTGCCGCTCAGATTCTGCCTCTATTGCGCGGGGCGCTTTCTTCAAACCGCCGGGTCATCGCCCACTATGCCGACCACGAAGACGCATTGAACTTTGCCGGATCGAAGTGGTCGCGGGAACTGGGGCAGCTGGGCACGAGTTGCCCCGACCATTTCCTGAGAACTCGTGTTTGCCCGATGTTTATAACCTGGGACCACGAGAAAGAGGACGTGGCGGCGCTGAAATCGCATATTCGAGAGAAGGTTGCCGGATACCGCGACGATTATAAAAAGTACTACGACTCGTCGGCCACGAAGGATTCCCCAAAATTGCGGGACACGAATCCCTCAGTGGTGATTATTCCGGGGCTTGGATTGTTCGGCTTTGGCAAAAACAAGAAAGAAGCCCGAATCACTACGGAGTTCTTCATCAATGCGATCCACGTGATGGCAGGGGCCAACGCACTGGAGGACGGCATGGCGCCGGATCCGTTACCGCAGGCGCGCACCGCCGAACAGTCGAAGCAGTTTAGTCAATTCCATAACTACGTTGCACTCCCTCGCCTGGAAGCCTTCCGAATCGAATATTGGGCTTTGGAAGAAGCCAAACTGCAGCGCATGCCGCCGGAAGCCGAGTTTAGCCGCAAGATTGTCATAGTAATCGGCGGCGCCAGCGGCATTGGCCGTGAAGTCGCGCTGCTGCTGGCCCGAAAAGGTGCGCACATTGTCGTCTCCGATTTCGACCAGGCGGGCGCAGAAAAAGTATCTGCGGAAGCGGGCGCAATTTCATCCCGCGAACTGGTCGCAAGCGCGCCGGCCGACCTGAGTTCATCCGAAAGCCTGGCGGCGGCGGTGAAGTTCACCGTGCTGCAATTCGGCGGAATTGACAGCATCATTAATACTGCCGCCATCTACGCGGTGCCGGGACCCGATGGGGAATTGACGGAACAGGGGTGGGCCAAGACTTTTCTGGTAAATGTCACAGGCAACTATTTGCTGGCGCGGGAAGCGGAGTGGGTATTCAAGGACCAAAATCTCTCCTCCACGCTGGTGTTGACGAGTTCCGCCAACGCTGTCGTCCCCAAGAAAGGCAGTGAAGCCTATGACACCAGCAAGGCGGCGCTGAATCACCTGGTACGCGAACTTGCCGTTAAACTTAGTCCTCACGTGCGAGTGAACGGGATCGCTCCCGCGACGGTGGTTGCCGGATCTACGATGTTTCCGCGCGATCGCGTGATTCAGTCGCTCGAAAAATACAAGATCGCATTTTCAGAATCTGAGACGACCGAAGAATTACGCGCCAAGTTGGCCAGCTTCTATGCGCAGCGTACTCTTACGAAACGTCCGATCCTGCCACAGGATTGCGCGGCCGCAATCGTCTGGTTGAGCAGCGACGAGAGCGCAAAGACCACCGGCCACGTGATTCCCGTGGACGGCGGTTTGTGGGAGGCTTTCCTGCGGTAACGACTAGGGGGATTGCATCCAAACGAATACCACCCATAGTTGGTCGGGAAAATCAACAGTAGAGGAGACAATTTTCTGTATGAAGAGTTTTTGCTCGCTTGCTGTCCTTGCGTTCGCTCTACCATGCCTGGCACAGACCCACACGTGGGAGATCGATCCGATGCACTCCGCGGCGCAGTTTTCGGTGCGCCATTTAGGAATTTCAACCGTTCGCGGGATTTTCGAGAAGACTAGCGGAACGGTGAGTTTCGATCCCGCCGACCCCAGCAAGACGGCAATTGCTGCGTCCATTGACGCCACTACTGTGAACACCCGGGTGCAGATGCGGGACAACGATCTGCGCAGCCCCAATTTTCTGGACGTGGCGAAATTTCCCACCATCACCTTCAAATCCAAACACACCGAGGTTGCGGGCGCAGGAAAGCTTAAGATCGCCGGCGATCTGACGATTCATGGCGTCACCAAGGAAGTTGTGCTGGATGTAGAAGGGCCGACCCAAGCGATCAACGACCCCATGGGAAATTCCCGGGTAGGTGCATCTGCAACAACAACTATTAATCGCAAGGATTTCGGAGTGAACGGGGCCCCGGCAATGGCCGGTGATCAAATTCAAATTGTCCTCGACGTCGAACTCAAGAGGCCGCAGGCCGCGAAGTAGCGCGGAACTCAAACCATGAAGCGTATCTGTTTCTTACTCCAGGTAAAACCCGACAGACTCGAAGAGTACAAACGGCGGCATCGCACGGTTTGGCCGGAGATGGTTACTGCTCTGCGCGAGACTGGATGGAACAACTATTCATTGTTCCTGCGCGAGGATGGCTTGCTGGTCGGATATTTGGAAACCCAGGACTTCGAACGCGCGCGCGCCGGCATGGCCGAACGCGAGGTGAACGAACGTTGGCAACGTGAGATGAAAGACTTTTTCGTGCAACCTGCCGGACTATTGCCCGATCGCGCCATGGCCCCGCTCGAAGAGATTTTTCACATCTAAATTTCCTAAAGGACAATCATGCCGACCCCGATGCTGGGCGTTCTGTTTCACTGGCTGGGCGGTCTCGCCTCCGGCAGCTTCTACGTTCCGTATCGCGGCGTGAAGCATTGGGCATGGGAAACTTATTGGTTGGTGGGCGGGTTCTTTAGTTGGATTATCGCGCCCTGGGTCCTTGCCCTTACCATGACGCATGAACTCTCGGCGGTGCTGCACGAAGCGCCCGCCAGCAGCCTGTTTTGGACTTATACGTTCGGGGTGCTTTGGGGACTGGGCGGCCTGACGTTTGGTCTGACCATGCGGTATTTGGGAATGTCGCTGGGGATGGCAGTAGCGCTGGGTTATACGGCGGCCTTTGGAACGCTGATTCCCCCTATTTTTCGAGGCGTTTTTGTCTCAGAAGTTCTGGGCACGCACTCAGGGCTGATCATTCTGGGGGGCGTAGGCGTCTGTTTGCTGGGAATCGCCTTCGCAGGAGCGGCCGGCATTTCAAAAGAGCGGGAGATGTCGGCGGAGCAGAAGCGCGCCGCCATCAAAGAATTCGACCTGAAGAAGGGTCTGATTGTCGCCACATTCTCCGGCGTCATGAGCGCCTGCTTTGCCTATGGTCTGGCTGCGGGCGATCCGATTAAGACGCTCACCATCCAGCATGGCACACCGGTGCTGTGGCAAGGTCTTCCGGTGCTGGTGGTTTTGTTGGCAGGAGGCTTCACCACAAATTTCGTCTGGTGCGTGATCTTGAACATTCGCAACCGCACCGGATATCAGTACTTCGACCCCCAGATTCGCGGCAGCTCTCCCAGTCGCAGCGACGAGCATATTCTGGAAAACGTAACGGACGCTCCGGCGGAAGAAATGGCCGTGGCCCTCGCCATCGCGAGAGATCCGGCAGTAAGAGCACCCATGCTTGCCAATTACTTGTTTTCCGCCCTCGCCGGAACCACCTGGTATATGCAATTTTTCTTCTACACCATGGGCGAGACCCAGATGGGCAGATACAAGTTCTCGAGTTGGACGCTGCATATGGCCAGCATCATGATTTTCAGCACGCTCTGGGGAATTGCGCTCAAGGAATGGAAGGGCACCGGCCTGCGGACGAAATTGCTGGTAGCATTCACGCTGCTGGTGCTAGTCGGATCCACCGTGATCGTTGGCTACGGGAACTATCGGGGAGCCGCATCCCAATGATGATGACCAACGGCTGGGAAATGCTGGCCTCGAGCTCCGCCAAAGCCTGATGCACCAGGTGAATGGAAATCGCGCCTTCACCCACAGCCGAGGCCATGCGCTTCACACTGCCTGAGCGAACGCTTCTTTGGTTAAAGTACCCCGAACACGCGCTTTTGCTCCAAGTCTCGGAGCATCTTCTTGCGATGCTGTTTCGGACACAAAGGCGATGTGCTTCTGCACAGCCAGTGCGATTCTTCCAATTGATGGGCGCATCCCGCGCGGGAGAGGGTAACACCGCGCCGATTACTAGAGTGGAATTGCCTTCTAACCCTTCCCCGCCTATGTCTGCAGCGCAAAACTAACAACGTCCAACATTACCACTGCTTCCTTCGTTGGGATAGTAAAACGCTACGCCCTCTTCGCCAACGCCACACTTGGTCCTGCCAAACAGCAGGTCTCACTTCATGAGAGTGCTTGGCGATTTATTTCAATCGCTCAGTCATGAGTTAGTTGCGGCTCAAGGGCCTGGGTAAGCGTGCCTACCTCTGCCCAACCACCTGGGGGTTGGTCTGGGTTCAACAGAAATTCGATTCCGTATAGATACAGGGCGCGATGGCGAACAGTCCCGTAAACTCGAACCGGCTCCTGGCATCGCGGCGGATGAAAATCGATCTGAATTTGAGAACCCAAGGGCAAATTAGCGATGGTAAAGAGACACATGCCGACGTCGCTAAGATTGATGCCCAAGGCATGCACGCAGCTGGATCCGGTGAAAATCTGGACATCGGCGTTCAGCAATTGGCGTTTCCTGCGCCGCCTGTCTGACTTGAAGTTGGGTCTGTGAATCATGCGTACACCACTGAGAAGAAGATAGCGCAGTGATTCTCGCGCGCGAAGATTACAAAGGTTCAGCGGCTGCCATTGATGCCCGGTGTGCCTGCGGTCTTCCAATCTTCCGTTTGCCACTAATACTGAAACTTGGCATGGTTTTCGACAGCAGCAAGAGGGCTCACGCTTACTCCGCGTTCGCAAAAGTGCCAACGAGCGCGGGCCCTAGGCTTCGGGAACCTGAATTCCGTGCTGGAAGTGGTACTGCAAAATTTTGGCGGCCATCGCTGGCGGCAATGCCGGCTCCCGAGCATCGATAGTACGCACAATCTCGCCCCGACAAGTAACTTCCGCGGCGGACAGGCCGGCGATCTCTGCGGGAAGGACAAGGTTAATCTCTAGCTGCATCTGGGCCGGAATGAGTTGCTTCGCTCGGAATAACATTCCCGAGCGGCTTATATTTTCGGTTTTACCTGTTTGCCAATCGTCTTCGCCGATCTGGCGGTATCGCAACGGTACTTCAAGCCGGTAGCGCCTGGCCCTTAACGATCGTTCCCGGTCCCGCGTGAGTTGAGTCTGCATCGCCTGTCCTACCGAAGCAGTTGTCTCCTTCAGAGCTGAATCGAGCACTTCGCGCACTGTTGCTTTTAGCGTCGGCAAAGTAAAAGGTTTTTGTAAGAGAATGACGCCCGCGTCCAGTGTCCCGTTATGTCCAATAGCATTTTCCGTGTACCCCGACATGTACAGTACTTTTATTCCAGGGCGCAACAGTGAAAGATTACTGGCAAGCACGCGTCCGTTCATACCGGGCATGATGACGTCGGTTAGCAAAAGGTGGATGGGTCCAGGGTGGGCATTGGCGATCTGAATCGCGGCAGCCCCGTCGGGGGCTTCGAGCACCGCGTAGCCTTCACTTTCCAGATATATCTTTCCCATATTTCGAAGATTTTGTTCATCTTCGACCAACAATATGGTTTCGTTGCCTTTTTGAACGTCAGCTGCGGCGATCGGCGCATAAAGAACGACGGCTTCTCCGGCGCCAGTGACCCGGGGAAGGTACACCTTGAAAGATGTACCTTTCCCAAGCTCGCTGGAGACCCATATATATCCACCACTTTGTTTGACGATTCCGTAGACGGTGGAAAGTCCCAACCCGGTTCCCCTCGGACCCTTGGTGGTGAAGAAAGGCTCAAAGACGTGACTTTGGGTTTCGAAGTCCATGCCGATTCCGGTGTCTCGCACACATAGCATCACGTATTCCCCGGGTTCGATAGCCCCGTGAAGCCGAGCGGAGCTCTCTTTCACCGACACATTGGAAGTTTCAATTGTCAGTTTGCCTCCATGAGGCATTGAATCTCGCGCATTTACCGCTAGATTCATGATGACCTGTTCGATCTGGCCGGGGTCAGCTTTGACCATGCCTAGGCCCGCCGCTGGGACCATTGAGAGCTCCACATTTTCACTGATGACGCGATTCAGCATCCGGAAGCTCTCAGTTACGATTGCGTTCAGGTCAAGCACCTTGGGAGTGAGCAGTTGCTTCCTGCTAAAAGCAAGGAGTTGGCGGGTCAGGCTCGTAGCCCGATGGGTGGCATTGGCGATCTCTTGCGCGGGTCCTCTAAGCTGCGGGTCCGAACCGGCACGTTCGAGTAGGAACTCACAGTATCCCGAGATCACCATCAAAAGATTGTTGAAATCATGAGCGATGCCGCCTGCAAGCCGCCCGACAGCTTCCATCTTTTGGGACTGGCGAAGCTGCTGCTCTAAAGAGCGTTGCTCGGTGACGTCTTCGGCGTAAAGCTCGTAAAAAAGGGCGTCGCGATCCCCTCGGATTGAACGCCCGGAAAGGCGTACGCCAATCACGGTTCCGTCTTTGCGCGACCACTCGGTCATCAGGCCGTTAAAGGGACGCATAAGCCGGAAGTTGTCGGCCACAGTGAACCATTGTTGAGAATCTACATAGAAGCTGGCCAAATTGCGGCGAAGGAGATCCGCGGCAAATTCGTAGCCTAAAATGCTGATCAGCGCTGGATTGACGTCGAGCAGATTCCCGGCTGAGTCGCAGCGGCATATACCGTAAGGCGCATTTGTAACTAACGACCGGAAGTTGATTTCCGACCGGCGCAATGCATCCTCGGCGGAGCGCAGCGCCGCATTGAAGGAGCAGATCAGCAGGGCAACAAAAACAAATAACGCGAGATGTATGATCGCCCTGCGATGCTCAGACGGGGAATGTACGCCGACCAGGGAAAAGTATGCGCTGACAATTGAGGCAAATGCGGTCGCCACCAGGCCGGGCTTCCAGCCTCCATACCAGGCACTTACCATAATCGCAACGGAAAAAACAACAAGGCGGCTTTCGACCACTACATTCGAAAGCAAAAAAGGAGGAATCAACGCCAGGATGAGATCCACGCTCAAAATGGCGATGCCGTAACGCAGAATAGGGGCCTGGTCCGGGGGGACGAAACTCCTGCGCGGAAGGGGGGACTTCGCTCGCATGACAAGGTGATTCTAGTTCCGAAATGGGAGTCAGACCCAGTTACGGTAGTGCATGAGTGACAGGCATATGGCCATACTTGCTTGGGCGTTCGGGCACATGTGTCCAGAAATGATCAGCCAGAGATGATGCGTCCAGCTCCGGACAAGCAGGATAATGTCTGGGCCCATCCTGAACTGGTGGCAATAGCTTGATGCGGCCACAAGACTCCGATCCTCCGAACATCTACTCTGCATTTATTCACTTCTATTCCAGCGCAGGCCGGTGAATTTGCATCTACAACTTTGGGGTGATTGCTTTGATGCCTGTAATTGCTATAATTTTTCGGCCTTGAGGCGAGAGTGCGCATGACAGTGCAAAGCTACCAACCGCAGATCAACTTAGCTGCCTACCAGACTGCTCCCAAACAGAAGTGGCTCTTCCGTGTGCTCCTTGCTTTGGCCGTGCTCGCGGTTTTCGTTCTGGCCTTGATGTACTATGGCTGGTTCGGAAATATCCTGCCTGGCGCATCGAACCAAGGCCGTGTGAGCACGTCGGATACGACTGCAGAAAAAGCGGCACACGCCAGGTCTCGACGAACCGGTTCAAAACATCGCGCCGACGCGGTCGTTCCACCGGCGTCTGAGGCGCAGTTGAGGTTGGCTCCTGGCATCACCCAATCCGCAATTAGGTCTCCACTCGCGGTAGAAGTGGTATCTGGGGCTGGCCAGCATCAGATGATTCCCACCCGCAATGACTCCATTTACCTCGATTTGCACGACAAAACTCTTGCAACTTCTGACGGGGTCGATGCGAGCGCTGGGTACGGGACAGGCGAGATCAAAGCGGCTGAACAGATTCGGCTTTCGTCCGGCGTCGTCGAACTCGCATCGCCTCCAGTAGGATCCGTAGATCCTCTACTGGCGAAACAACAGACGATGGAAGGGTCGGTGGTATTGCGGGCCCAAATCGACAAGGACGGGAACATCCAGAGGCTCCAAGCAATCAGTGGTCCAGAGATTCTTTTTGCTGGCGCGCGTGAAGCCGTCAAGCAATGGCACTTTAAGCCTTATTACAAATCGGGACAGGCGGTCGAAACAGAGGCCCAAATTACTGTGAAATTCGCCATTTCCGCCCACTGATGCCAATGGGTGGTTATCACTCATTGACGGTCGAATGCCGCCGCTACGGTGTGGGTCTCGGAATGGCCTCGAAGCTGGTGCTGACGGACGCGGGCGTTTTTGAAGCGGGCTTGGGCTCATCCGTTCGGGACGTTCGCCGTAGAAGCCGCCCCTATTACCATCCCGGATCCAGCACTGTTTTGACTAAATCGGCGAGTTGCTGTGCCGTAAATCCATTACCTTCAAGATTCGCCAGCAGTTTACCATCGCGGCCAATAATCGCGGTGTGCAGCGAGTGGACATAAAGCCCTTCCTCCGGGACAAAATTCACGCCAAACAGATCGCATACTCGTTGAACATCGGCTGCAGACCCGGTAAGAAACCGCCAACTTTCGGGATTGGCTTTCCACGTCTGCGCGTAATTCTGAAGAATTTCGGGCTGATCGTGGACTGGGTCGAAGGTTACAGAAAGCAACACCAGATCCCTGCCGAGGCGTTCTGAATATCGCTTTTGGAGTATCCCGAAGTTGTTCGACGAACGAAAGCAGTACTCAGGAAGAGCGCAGCGGGTATAAACAAAGTTAAGCGCCACAATTTTGCCGGCGAACTGGCTGAGACGAACGGGGCGGTTCTTCTGATCGTTCAAAACGAAGTCAGGGACGGTCTGCCCCGCCGCCAACCGCGGGGACATCGCCTGGCGCAAATCTTCGGAAAAACCCTGTAGCCGGCGGCCCTTCGAGGGTTCACGTTCCGCGCTGGCAGAGCTGCGGACGCGAATATTTTCCGCATGCGGGGTTTTTTTGTTCACAACCAGAATGAAATCAATCAGTGCCCCGCGCTGGATATGGTCGAGTGACCGCGCATCCGGCACCGTCAAAGGCATGACCATTGCGTCCATAAAACCCCTTATCTCCTGGCATGAAACCACCATGCTTTTTCGGGAACTATCTACGCTCAACACAAGGCCGCCTGCTTCGTAGCTCTGCTGAGCCAGGGCTGCGGGGGAATACAGACATATCACTATTATCAACATCAACAGATGCGATCGTGCGCAATTCATAAGCTTCAATCCTTCAAGCGGGACGGGCAATACTCTTCATCTGAGCGCTTGCCGCGTCATCTTTGCCGGAGTGCGCGATTCTCTGCCAAGCCGCGTGGGCCGCCGTTCGAGATGTGCGTAGTCCTTCCCGAATTCCTTGATTTCAATGAATTGGTTCTTGCCCACGTCGGAGAATGTCTGGTGGGTATTACTTCCTGGCCACCAGATTTCCATGCTCACGATTCTGGCGATCTTGCCAAGTCCGATGTGCTGCTGCAGGGGGTTCGCCCCGAACGACCCTCCACTCCCCACCGTGCGATAAATTGGGCGTTGATCGCGGCTTTCATTTTCCACTAACAGCTTGATGCGCGCCCCTATGGCAGCGTGATTACACTTCACTCCCACGAGCCGCAGGCTGATCCAGTCATTGCCGTTGCCGGGATTTTCAAACAACCGAATCGCGTGCCGGTCGCCGGGCACCGCACCGCCGATTTCAGCGACGATGTCTTCGTCCCCGTCGTTGTCGAGATCGGCGAAGGCTACACCATGTCCCTTGTGCAACTCACCCGTACCGGAAGATGCTGTAACATCCACGAACTTCTGTCCGCGCTGGTTGTGTAGGAGGACATTGGGAAGAATATCCCCGTAGGGGGGAGTTCCGGTGCCGAGGTAAAAATCGAGAAATCCGTCGTTATCGATGTCGCCAAAGTTAGAGCCCATGGGATTGAAAACGCGATCGAGGTGGGCTTTGATGGTCACATCCCGAAAGGTCCCATTTCCCTCATTGTGATAGAGCCTAAGGGTTTCCACGTTGTAAGGCAGGCCCAGCTGGCTCCGCAGATTTTCTTCCGTGGACATGTAATAACTGGTAACGAACAAGTCCGGAAATCCGTCGTTATCGTAGTCAAAGAACCAGGTCGCAAAGCTCATCCAGGGTGCTTGCACACCCGCCTGCTTGGCGGTTTCAGTGAAAGTGCGGTTGTGGTTGTTGTGGTAAAGAAAATTATTGCCCCCAAGATTGGAAACATAAAAGTCGATGAAGCCGTCATTATCGTAGTCCGCCGCAACTACGCCTTTGGAAAAAGCCACACGGTCTACTCCCGCGGAGAGCGAGATATCTTCGAAAGTGCCGTCTCCCTTGTTGCGGTAAAGGTGGCTGGGGCCCTGCTCGTTACCTATGAACAGATCGAGAAAACCGTCGTTATCAATGTCAGACCAAACCGCGGTTTGGGAGGCAATGGGCTCGCCGAGTCCGGCGCTTTGGGTAACGTCGGCGAAGGTGCCGTCGCAGTTATTTCGCAGCAGCGAGCTGCGCATCGGCGCTTGCCAGCCGCCCCGTAACACGAAGATATCAAGACATCCATCGTTGTTGTAATCGGTCTGAATAAGGTTCAAGCCTCCCAGTTGGTCAGCCAATCCGGCCTGAGTTCCCCGATCAGTGAAGGTGCCGTCTCCATTGTTATGGAAGAAATGGAGAGGCTCACACTGGTCGTAACTCGACGTCACTACATCCAGCATGCCATCATTATCAAAGTCATCCACAATGACGCCGCCCGCCATCGAAAAAGAGTTTAGACCGGCGGCGGGTGCGACATCGGTGAACCGTCCCAGACTCTCTTCAGACGCAAAGGCCGAAGGAGGGATCAAGTACTTTGTAGGCACACCGGACGGGTACTTCCCTAGCGACATGTAGGCGAGGTTCAGAAGCCATTTCACTTCCAGGGTGTGGGGCTTCTTTTCCAGAAATCGCGTGAGGTACTGGACCGCCTGCTCTGAATCTGCGGTGTTAAGGTACCGAACGGGTTTGCGTGGAGGGAAAATGCAACGGTCCCCGGGCTTTCGGTAAACATCGTTCTCCATCTCCGACTTGTGCAGATAAGCGGTGCCGAGAACCTCCTCCAGTTCAGGGACCATCTGCGGAGAGTTCGCAACTGCGAACTTGTAGGCTTTGATCCATTCTTGTATGGCTGGTTCCATTTGGCCTTGATAGGCAAGAAGCTGTGCACGCGAAAAGTGCACCCTTCCAACTTCGTGAGGCCGGCTTACTGTGTAGCTATCGGGATCTTTGGGGTCCAGGAGCTGCTGCAAGTGATCGACCGCGCGGCCCAGGGTCTGTTTTCGTACCTCGCAGATGCTGCGCAGGTCGTGGTCCCAATCTGCAGGCTTGGGCGTAGTCCGAAAGGCGATTTCTACCTCGACCGCTCCGGAGACGTCCGGCGGATACTCAATTTTGCCACGGCCGGCCAGCGCCAGCATCGCCGTCGGGCTCATGCCTTGCCCGCTGCTCGCGGCTGGTGCAGTTCCTTCCACCGGAGTAGTGACTGCGTTGAGGGGGCCGCCCGGGGTGGTTGCTCCGGATTCTTCGACCTTCAAGATAGCGAACCCGTTTGGAATTTTGACCGGCCCCGCGAGTTGTCCCTTAGGTGCTCCTGCGATCGCATCCCGAAGTTCGGTACGCAGGGTGGATGGATCGATGTCTCCCAGGGAGCCTCCGCTCGACGCGCTAGGGTCGATGGACTTTTGCCGCGCCAGTACCGCAAAATCCTCCCCGGCTCGCAGACCTCCGAGGATTTGATCCGCTTCCGATTGAGACTCCACCACGATGATACGAATCTCGGCGGTCGATGGGGGAGGCCTTTGCCCGGGCGCACTTCGCGCCGCCACGAAGAGAGATGAAAGAAAAAGGACTACATGCGTTGCCGCCCTTCGGCGACGCTTGGGGTTTCCGCTCAGCTTGGCTCGCCTTTCGCTCAGGGAAACTCTCATTTCCACTCGCCAGTACCTTCAACGATGGTGATGTAACGATCCACGGGAATATTCGCGAAGCGCTCCACACTGCCTCCGGGTTGGGGCCACCGCACTTCGAGCCAGTCCGCTTTAACCCGCTTTCCGAGGCCCAACAACATTCGCGGATCGTGAGAGGACATGAAACTTCCGCCGCTAACCCTCATCCGGCTCCGCGTCAGATCACCCGCCTTATAGGAGACCCGTGCTCCGATCGCATCCCTATTTGATTTAGTTCCGACAAGGCGCACTCCAAGCCAGTGGTTCTGCTTGCCGACATTGTTATGGAGCAGAATGGGCGCACCGTCGTTAACTGCGACCAGCACATCGATGCCACCGTCATTATCGAGGTCACCGACCGCCATGCCCCGGGCGGAGAACGATTTGGCGAATACCGGTCCGCTTTGTTCGCTGACATTCCTGAATTTGCCGTCCGCATTCTGAAACAGCAGAAGTGGTTCGTGATACTTCACCTGGCTGGAGAAGCTTTCCACCAGGTCGTCAGGGAATCCGTTCGCCAGAAACAGGTCGAGACGGCCGTCGTTGTCGTAATCGATGAATTTCATTCCCCAGCCGCTCATCCAGCGAGTTGCCATTCCAACCCCCAGCGGCACAGCCAAGTCATCAAACGTTCCCTCACGGTTGTTCCGATACAGCGAGAAAATCTCCTCGTCGATGTTTGCGACGAAAAGGTCCATCCATCCATCATCGTCGAAGTCAGCCGAGTCTACACCCATGCCGGAGCGGGCGCGCCCGTCGGCGCTGTAAGCGATATCCGCTCGAAGACCAACTTCTTCGAACCGTCCATCTCCCCGATTCATGAATAGAAAATTTCCCACAGTGTCGTTAGCTACAAACAAATCCATTCTTCCGTCGTTGTTCACATCGGTCGCGATCGCTCCCCAAGCCTTTCCTAAATGATTGGCGATCCCCGACTGCCGGCTTACGTCCGTGAATGTTCCGTCTCCATTGTTGTGAAACAGCCAGCTGGGCGTAGAAGGGAAAATGCGGGGAATGCAGTAGTGTCGTTTGCCGTCTGAACTGATGCCGCATCCGGTTGTTTTGTCGAACTTCGCGAATTGGCCGACGAACAAATCCAGCCGGCCGTCATTGTCGTAGTCGAACCACACGGCGCTGGACGCCCAACCCTGAACGCCGACTCCCGCCTCCCTGGTGACGTCGCTGAAAGTTCCGTTTCCGTTGTTCCGATAAAGAATGCTGGAACCGTATTGCGTGACATAAATGTCTGGAAATCCGTTGTTGTTGTAGTCGCCCACCGCGACCCCCATCCCGAAGCCTCCCCCGGCTACGCCGGCTTTCTCGGTGACATCGGTGAACGTTCCGTCCCGATTGTTCCGGTACAGGGCATTGCGCAAGGGCGTCGCCGGGGTATAGAAATCGCCCGCGCCGCTATTAACCAGGTAGATATCCACCCAACCGTCGTTGTCGTAATCGAGGAATGCACATCCTGGGCCGGTGGCTTCGGGAAGATACTTCTGGGCAGACCGGGCAGCATTGTGCGTCCAGTGTATTCCGCTTGCCGACGGTGGGATTTCCTCGAATACGGGGGGGGTTTGAGAGGTCTGCCCCAGCGCTCCGCGCGATAGGGCGTAAAACCCGACGCTGCCGGCAAGTCCTTGAAAAAACTCGCGCCGGGACAAACAGGACGGTCGGGTGGGTCCCAAATGCAACGGCATCGATATCTTTTTACCATAGTCTTAGTCTCGAGTTTTAAGGCATCAAGACCGATTCGATATTCGGCATGGCAGACGTATGCGCAGTCGGATCCCCGTGGTACCGTGTAATAGTTAAAATGTTACCTGAGTATCGCCCCGCGCCGATGGGTAGAGGCGGCAGGCTTCCTTACCTTGTACTTGTGGTCCTGGCCCTTTTCCCTCCCCTGCAATCCGCCGCCCCGCCCCAGGCGCTGACCAATCCGCCAGGTTTTCAAACGCTTGCGTCGGACGCTTTGGCAGCTCGGGAGGCAGGCAGAATAGATGACGCCATTCGAAACTATCAAGCAGCCGTGAAGTTGCGCCCAGAGTGGGAAGAAGGCTGGTGGTATCTCGGAACACTCCTGTATGACACTGACCATTTCGCGGAGGCTATCCCTGCACTTCGCCGTGTGGTCGAACTAAATCCCCAGGTCGCGGCCGGGTGGGCATTTATCGGACTTTGTGAGTTCGAAATAGGAGACTACCCGGAGGCGTTCGTTCACCTCCAGAAAACAACTCAGTTGGGAATCACCGAAAGTCCGGATGTAGAGAAAGTTGCGCTCTATCATCTCGGGCTGCTGCTCGACCTGCATGGAGAGTTCGAGCGCGCCAATGAGGTTCTGGCAAATGCCTTTCGGACCGGACCGGTTCCAGAACAGATCAAAACAGCGCTCGGATTGGGGTTGCTGCGGATTCCACTTTTGCCCACGCAAGTAGATCCGGCGAACGACGCGCTGGTCCATGCAGCCGGAGAAACTGCGGCTTTGCTCCTGCATCACGAGATAAACGCCGCGTTGCGGAGCTTTGAACAGATGCTAGCGGACTATCCCGGCGCCACCTACCTGCACTATGCATACGGAATGGCGCTGGCAGCCAATTCGCAAGATGAACGCGCGAAACTTCAGTTGCGCGACGAAATCCGGTCCACGCCGCGCGATGTATTGTCGTGGATTGCCCTGGCAACGTTAGCCACCCGGCACAAGAGTTTCGAAGAGGCGACTGTCGCCGCGCGCCAAGCAACATTACTTGCCCCCTTCTCTGCGGCTGCATATGACGCATTGGCGCAGGCTTTACAAGGACAAGGCAAGTCCCAGGAAGCGGCCACTGCTTTCCGGCAGGCGCATGAGCTGGCAAAACGGCCTGTTGAGATAGATTCCGCTCAGGCCAGACGTTATGCGCTGACCCGCGTTACAGGAGTCGCTGACGCCCGGATGTCTGCAATTCCGCCCCCATCGCCTGCATCCAGCCTGCAAGACACGGCACGCCTCGCGGAGTCGGCACGGCAAAACGGACGACTGGAAGAATCCGCGGCGTTGTACCAGAGCGCCGTAAGACTTCGCTCCGACTGGCAGGAGGGGTGGCGACAATTAGGCACAGTCGAGTACATGCGAGGCCGCTATCCCGAAGCAATCGCTGCGCTGCAGCAGTCTGTTGCCCTTAAAGCGACGCAGCCCGACACCTGGACTTTGCTGGGCCTGAGCGAATTCGAAACTAGAGACTACAAGAATTCCCGCATCCACCTGGAGCGGGGCCGCGCTCTGGGATTCAGCGGAAACGCAGCCGCAGTTAGGGTCTCGCGCTACCATCTGGCGCTGCTGTTGAACCTTGATGGGGAGTTTGACAGGTCAATTGCCCTGCTAATTCCAGAGGCCGGGCCGGGTGCGCTGTCGGAAGAGATTCAGTTCGCGATGGGTATCGCCTTACTCCGGATACCTGCTCTTCCTGGGCAAGTAGATCCAGTCAAGCGCGCCTTGGTCCGCTCCTCCGGAGAGGCAGCCGCGCTGCTATCCCAGAGCTACTATGACCGAGCCTTCCAGATTTTCGACAAGGTCCTGGCCGAGAATCCGGATACGCCATTCCTTCATTATGCATATGGGGACGCTCTGGCTTCTGCCTCCAGATATGACGCAGCCGAGACCCAGTTAAGGGCGGAAACGCGGCTGAACCCCAACAGCGAACTTGCCTATATCCGGCTAGCTTCGATCGCGCTGGTGTTGCATCAGTCCGCAAGCGCCCTTCAAGATTCCAAAAAGGCAGTCGAAGTCGCGCCTAAGTCCGCGGAGTCTCGCTACGTATTGGGACGCGCCTTGTTGGTAGAAGGGGACGCTTCTGGAGCGATTCGTGAACTGGACACTGCCCGTCGTCTCGCCCCCAACAGTCCGAAGGTGCATTTCAACCTGGCTCGAGCTTACGCGCAGGCGAACCGAACGATCGAAGCGCAACAAGAGCGAGAGGAATTCGAACGTCTGAACAACCAGACGACACGGCAGCCAAGCTCATATGGAGGCCGGACAGCGCACGGCAGTGCAGGAGACCCACCCATTCAACCTTTTGCGGACTAGCCCGCGGAGAGACTCATTGACAATTAGGGGGACGACAGCCTTTCCCTCGGCATATCGGGAGTCAAGAAAATTAGATTTTGCGTTTCTCCACTACTCAGATCGTTTCACGATCTGCTCCGCTCGAAATGACCGAGAGAAAAGAATGGGTTCGGAAGGGATTGTTCATCGGCTTCGCTCAGGACACGGTTCCACTCGTGCCGAAATTGGCCCGAATAAGTTGCCGCTTGCAGCCGCTAGATCAGATCCGCCATCTGGAATTGGCAGCAAAGCATGCGAAACCCGCGCCCAGAAGCCTTGAATCGTGATAAAGTGCCCTCGGACGGGGTATCATGCCACGTTTCTTTCGAGTGATGCTATTTTCTCTGCTTTCTACCTGGTGCCTGGGAGGAAGCATTATTTACATGCGTGTGCACCGAGGCGTGCTCGAAGAACGTCTCAAATTCCCTTCCGGAACCCGAGCAGACCAGCTACGCGAGTTGCGTACCCAATTCCGGGCTGCTGGATGCTCCAGCAACGAACTGTACGACGATGAGATTTCCAAGCAGAACCTCCCTAACCTGATCTGCAAGCTGCCAGGCAGGGAAGCGGGTACGATCGTGATCGGCGCACCGACGGAGCTGGCTGCGGGTGGGCCGGAAGGCGGTACCGAGTGGGCGACGTTAGCCCTTTTGCCATTGCTGGCGGAGTCGGTTGGTTCCGTTCCCCACAGGCTATCGCTGACTTTCGTGGCTTTCAGCGGGCGGCAACCGGGATCGCGGGGCGCCTCCGAATATGTGAAGCAGCTGACAAAATCCCAGCAACAGCAAATCCGCGCCATGATCAGCCTGCAGGATGTCGGCCGAACGCCGCTCGTGTACGCATTGGCCCAACAGGATCTCCTGCTCGCCAATTGGCTGACTTTGTCTTCAAACACCTTGCGGGTGGACTCCAGGCCCATGGAAATTACAGGGCGCACCGTCGGCGAGAGTTTTACGAATAGCGAACCTACCTTTGATCCGGATAAATATCTGACGGACACTAAGGCATTTCAGCGAGCTCGCGTCCCAGCGATTGCACTGCGCTCCGCCCCGCTCTCCATGATCCCGGCAATGCATCGAGCTGGCGCCTGGCCAGGGGCCTCCTCTGGGAAGTCTTTCGATTTGGATATTTACGAGCAAACCTATAACCAGTTGTCGGTTTTCCTCCTCTATCTGGACAGCAACCTAGGCACGCAACATTCTTCTCCACCGGTGTCGGAGGACGCGCAGGGATCCACCTTCGACGGTCTAGGCAAGGCAAAGTCATCGCCAGTGCTCCGAGGTGCTGTTCCCCCCAGCGCGAATTCTGCCGCCAGCGGAAGCCCCACTACAATCGCATCCGCGGGCGCCACCGCTTCCACGCCCAAACTCCCCGAAGGTGGGGAACAGGCGGCTACGCCTCCGGACATTCCTGTTTTTCGCTCCCATTCGCAGCTTGTAGTAATGGACATCTCAGTCACCGATGCACGGGGCGCACCCGTGAATGGACTGCAGGCTGGGGATTTCACGTTGCTGGAAGATGGCAGGCCGCAGGCGATTCGCGTCTTTGAGACACACGAATCCCGGGCGTCCGGCGTGGCGGCGTCCCAAAATGCGCTGCCGCCCAACACATTCAGCAACGGCATGTCTACGGCGGCGGACGAACCTTTGAGCATCCTCCTTTTCGACCTGCTCAATACCCCTCCAAATGATCAGGGTTACGCTCAATCGCAGATGTTGCAGTACCTGCGGATGATGCCGCGGGGAAAACACATTGCGCTATTCGTTCTGGGTACTCGCCTTCAAATGGTCGAAGGATCCACCGACGACCCCGCGACGCTGGTGAAGACGGCAGAAAATCTGGTGCGGCAGATCTCTCCGCTGCTGACCACCGAGGTTCAGCAACAACAGGACCAGGGTTTCACGGAAGAGGTGGGACGGCACGCGCTGCCGAGCACCCCAAGCGGGTTGCCGGCCTCGGCGGCACCCGCAGTAGCAGCGTCGCGAACGGATGCGCAGCGTACGACGGGGTCCGTGGCACAACGCACTGCCACCAGCGCACGGACGGAAAGTATCCGCGCCGATCAGCGCACAACTATGACGCTGGACGCTCTGGGCGCGGTGGCGCGCGCGGTTTCAGGATATCCCAGGCGGAAAAATTTAGTCTGGCTATCTGGCTCCTTCCAAATCCGCCTGCGACCGTCAGACAATAGTTTTTTGAGCCCTGCGGCGAGAACCACCCAAGCCGCTTCGGCGGTGTCTGATCTGAGCACTACTTTCAGCTATCAGGGCGCCATCCGAAACCTGACGAGCGTGCTGGCGACAGCACGAATTGCGCTTTATCCAATCGACGTTCGGGGCTTGAGGGTTGGCGGCCCCGCAATCGGGGTGGGTGCAGACGCAGGCCGCAGTATGGTTGACCCCGCAAACCATGATGCTTTCAACCATACCTTGAGCAGTCAGTCAGAGGTGCGCTTTGGCGAGCGCAGTTCGATGCTCGATCTGGCGGAGCAGACAGGTGGCCGCCTCTTCATCGACAATGACGTTCGGGGCGCGATCGGCCGCAGCATTGAGGACGGATCTAACTACTACACCCTGGCGTACACTCCTGAAAAAAATAATGAGGACAAAGCGTTTCGGGGCGTGGAGATAAAACTGCACCACGGATCCGCGATATTAGCCTATCGGCATGGATACTACCCAACCCCGTCGTCAGATTCGCTGCAACAGAGTGGAGCACATTTGCTCGCCGCGGCGATGCAACCGGGGTTGCCGCAATCCACCATGCTTTTGGTAACCGCCCGGGTGCTGGCTCCCGACGCCGCCAGCAAGGCCGTGCGAATTGACTACAACATTGACTTGAGCGGACTGGACTTCAGAGACACGGTTGACAATCGAAAGCGCGCAATTCTCGAGTGTATGGCGGTGGCGCTCGACGGAAATGGAAAGGTGGCGGGCCAGGTCGCGAACACCATGGATGCAGCGTTCCAGCCCCAGGAATACCCAGCTTTCCAACGCACCGGGCTTCCCCTGCATCAGGAACTTGTACTTCCGCCGGGTGCATACGATCTAAGGCTGGGAGTGCTCGATCGAGCATCGCAAAAAATCGGGACTATCAGGGTGCCGCTAGTGATTCCGGCGGAAAAAAAGACAAACTAGCCGCAAGAAGGAGACGCTTCGAATAAGCGGACTGCGGCCGCCATGCCCCTCGAAATTTGATTGAGAATTAGGCTAAAATTCCATTAGGTCTGCAGGTGTGAATCATGAAGTGGCTCGCTAATCTCTTCATCGTGATTCTGGTGTTCATGCTGGCAATTCCAGCCTTCGGCGATGATCAGCAGAAAGCAGAAAAGCAGCTGCACAAAATCACAGCCATGGCAACCGATCCCACAGGCCGCCGAGTGGTAAGTAGCACGGTAGCTGACGCCTTGGAAGCCAAGCGGGTTGACCTGGTCAAGGAACGCAGAGACATGAATCTGAATTATGGCGACGTCTTTATCGCACATGTTCTGGTGAAGAACGGCGCAAAGATGGAAGATGTCGCAAGCCAGCTAAAAGCCGGCAAGGACATTGGTCAGATTGCCAATGCCGACCACGCTGACTGGAAGCAGATTGCCGCGGATGCCAAGAAACTGAATGCGAAGATGGAAGACAACCTGTACAAGCGCTTTGTAAACGGGCAGGCGGACGCGGCGCGCGACTTGGCTGATGGCTACGATCCCATGATTGATGGGGTGGCCGCTGATAATAACGTCCCGAAAAGTGACATCTCCGACGCCGAACGTACTTACCTGCTCTGGCGAGGCCGCGCGGACCAGGCACGAGAATCGAAGCTGGATTCCTCTACCGAAAGGGCTGCAAAAGCCGAGCGTGGCGACCCGGTGAGAGCCAAAGCGGGGTCGCTGGCTCCGCCCAAGTAAGAATTGAATACGACCGGTTAATGATGTCCAAGGGAATCTTTATCCGAAGGTATGATTCCCTGATCCTCTCTCACAATATAGAAGCGGTCCGAAGTGAGATTCTGCAAGGTCTGGGAGACGCCGGAAGGCCATCGAATGTCCACCCGATCGACCTTGTTCGCGGCTCCCAGTCCAAAGTGCAGCCGCAGATCGTTCTGACTCAGATAGCTGCCTCCGCTCCGGATCTCATCCGTTTGCGACAAAGGGCCTGCGACGACACGAGCTTTAGCGCCTAGACCGAGGCGATTGCTGCGAGCGCCTACCAATTGAAAGGTGATCCAGTGATTCAGGCTGCTATCCTGGTTGCGAAGAATGGTGGGCGAACCATCGATGTTCTCGACCACCACATCGATTCTGCCATCATTGTCGAGATCACCAAAAGCCGCGCCCCGGCTGGGTTGTGGGAGGGACACTGCAGGACCGGCCGAGTTGCTGATATCGGCGAATGTGCCGTCCTTCTCATTCTGAAATACAATCTTCCGCTGCCGGTACTTGGCACCTGCTTGCAGTGAGTCGACCTGCGGGTAAACATGTCCGTTGACGACGAACAGATCAGGCCAGCCGTCGTTGTTAAAGTCAACGCACCCAGCGCCCCACCCCATAAGAGGAACGGTTATCTGTTCAATTCCAACGGGGCGTGAAACCTCAGTGAAGGTCATGTTCCCGTCGTTGCGGTACAGAGAATTGCTCTGGTCCTCGAAGTTGGTCACGTGGATGGAAAACCGGCCAGTGTGGTTGAAGTCGCACGCGGCCACGCCCATGCCCGCCATTTCGCCCCCGTCATTGCTCACCGCGGTCCCTGAGATGTAGCTGACGTCGGTGAAATGGCCATTGCCATCGTTCCTGTACAGGTAGTTGGGCGTGGAATCATCGGCGACGAACAGATCGAGGCGGCCATCGTCATTAAAGTCGCTCCAGATCACTCCCAGTCCGTAATACCCGTGCGAGTCCTCGACGCCGGCCGACCTCGAAACTTCGGCGAAGGTTCCATCTCCGTTGTTGTGGTAAAGGCTGTCCCCCAGACCCTTCATACCTCGGGGCCCGCACTGCACTGGAATTCCGCGAAAGCGGCAAGTGGCTCCGACGCCGAACTGCGGAAGATGCCCGAGATCAAATTCCACATACCGCGACACCATAAGATCCGCAAAGCCATCGCCGTCGTAGTCCCCGAAGGCCGCGCCCGTGGACCAGCGCGGATCCGCCAAATGTGCTTGCCTGGTCACATCGGCAAACGTTCCGTCGCCATTGTTTCGATACAGCGCCAGTCCCTCTTCGCAAGTGACGAGCATGTCAGGCCAGCCATCATTGTTAAAGTCACCGACGGCGCCTCCCATAGCCCAGCAGGGATATCCAACCCCTGCTTTATCGGTCACGTCGGTAAACGTCCCATCATGATTATTCCGGTAGAGCGCACTTTTCGCCTTCTCCCCGTGAAGCGCCATGTCAACGCTGGGCGAATTGGTGAAATAGATGTCGATCCAACCATCGCCGTCGTAGTCAAGAAGTAGAACTCCGCCGGCCATTGATTCGATCAGATATTTCTTTTCGTGAGAAAGGGTGTGCTGAAACGTAATTCCAGAAGCTTGGGTGACATCGGAAAACCGGATGGTAGTCGCAGTACGAGTGTTTTCAGGTTTCTCCAGAGGCTTTTGCGAGGAACTTACGGCCCGCATGCTACCTAAAACCGAGAGAATACAGCTCAGGACGCATCGCGTCAGCCCGGACATTTTGTTAGAATACACGAATCGCATGGGAGCAATTTGTGCCGTCATCCCCCTGATTTTGCTGGCAGTTTCTTGCTTGGCGCAGACTTCGACTCCGACATTGCCCGTTCCCCGTTTCGAAGACGTGAGTGAGCAGGCGGGCCTCACTGTGTCTCACAACTCCACTCCCGAAAAGCGTTACATCCTGGAATCCATGAGCGGAGGGGTCGGCTTTATCGACTGCGGCAACAACGGCAAGCTCGATATCCTGACCGTCAATGGGTCTTCGGTTGAACGCTATCGACAGGGTGGCGACCTTATGGTCACACTTTATCGACAGGAAGGGGACCTGAAATTTCGCGAGATTACCAGGGAGGCCGATCTTACCCGCAAAGGCTGGGGCATGGGGTTAGCCGTGGCAGATTTCGATAATGATGGCTGGCTGGACATTTACGTGACCGGCTACGGCGGGAACGTGCTCTACCGCAATCTCGGAAACTGCAAGTTCGAAGACGTGACAGAAAAAGCGGGCTTGCAAGCCGGCGGCTTCAGCACGGGCGCAGCCTGGGGAGACTTTGACCGTGACGGTAGAGTGGACCTCTTCGTCCCGCGGTACGTTTCCGTGGACGCCAATAAACTACCGCAGTTTGGCAGTGACGAAAAAACCTGCAAGTTTCGAGGCATTCCGGTGCAGTGCGGCCCCTGGGGACTGCCGGGAGAGTCGGATTTCCTCTTCCGCAATCGTGGTGACGGGACTTTCGAGGATGTCTCCAAAAAGGCGGGGGTCGAGGATTCGAACCACTATTTCGGGATGCAGGGAGTGTGGGCAGACTACGACAACGATGGCTGGCCGGACCTATATGTGGCCAACGATGCTGGCCCCAATTACCTCTATCACAACCGGCATGACGGCACGTTCGAGGAACTGGGACTGCTCTCGGGTGCATCGCTCAGTAGAGATGGCCAGGAGGTAGGATCGATGGGCGTCGATTTTGGCGATATCGATCACGACGGCAAACTGGACATCATCGTCACTGAATTCACCGAGCAGCCGGATTTGCTCTTCTGGAACCAGGGTGGGCAAGGCTTTACAGACATCAGCTGGAGCTCCCACATCGCCCAACCTGCCTATCCGCTTGTGGGATGGGGAACGAAGTTCTTCGATATGGATAACGATGGGTGGCTTGACCTGTTCATTGCCAACGGCCACGTTTATCCGCAGATGGACCTGGTAAAGGGCGGTGTGCCGTATCGCCAGCCGATTTTGCTGTTCCGCAACCTGCGGGATCGCACATTCGACGACGTCACGGGCCTCTCGAAGCTCGACAAGCTTCCTCTGGAGTCACGACGGGGAGCCGCGTTCGGAGACGTGAACAACGATGGGAAAATAGACATACTGATGCTAAATGTGGGCCACCCCCCTACTCTGCTCATCAATCGCACTCCAGGTACGGGCCATGCTGCGCTTTTTAAGCTCACCGGTATGAAGAGCAACAAGGCGGCCATTGGCGCACGAGTGACGGTAACGAGCGGGGGTGTGACGCAGTTCGATGAAGTCCGCGGCGGCTCCAGCTATCTTTCGCAAAACGATCTGCGCCTGCATTTCGGCTTCGGGGAAAAGAAGGTCATTGATACTATCGAGGTGAGCTGGCCGAGCGGCAAGAAAGATTTTTTCAAGGATCTTCCCACCGATTTTATCTACGCCATCGTCGAGGGCGAAGGTGTTGAGGTGAGAACACCCTTCACGGAAAGTAAGCCCGCGAGCGCAGCCAGCAGCACGCACGAGACAGCGAAATAGCACGTCACTAACTCTATGGATGATCTGCCCCCTCAGGGGGATTGCCGCTCGTAATGTGTTCTTCGTTCTGCATCTTCCGATAGCGCTCAAAGTGCTGCTTGGCCTCCTGCGAGTTCCCCAGTTTGTTCAAGACCAAAGCCAGGTCGTATTCGGTCTTCATATTGTTCGGGTCCTCCGCTAAGGACCGCAGAAAGGCGCTCTGCGCCTTTGCCAGTTCGCCCTGCTCGAGATACATTGTACCCAGGCTGAACAGCGCCTGGGCGTGATGAGGTTGCAACTCGACGGCTTTCTCCCAGCGTTGGATGGCTCCCTGCCGGCTACCCTGCTGGGCCTCCAACATCCCCAACTGATATTCCGCTTCGGCGAGATCGGGTTTCAGTTGAAGCGAACGTTCCAAGGCCTGGCGGGCATCCGCATAACGCAATAGGCCAAGGTACGCAATTCCCACTCCAAGAGATGCTTTGGCGTCGTCGGGGCGCTGTGCTAGGTAGTCTTCCAGAATATGGGTGGCCGGCAGGTAATGTTTCTGCTGCAGCATCACGGTTGCCACAAGGTATCGATCGTCCAGTTCAGAACTCTTGCGTTGAAGATCCTGTGCAGCTTGCAGTGCCTTCTCATTCTGTCCAGCCTGCATCCCCTCCACAATCAGATGGCGTAGAATCTCGGCCGAATCGGGATCTAGAGCTCGCGCTTTCTCCAGGGTCGCGAAACTTTCTGCGTGCTTTTTCTCGGCTGCGAAGATCTCGGCTATCGCGATTAGCGTTTCCACCGACTTCGGATCGGCGGTGAGGGCCTGGCGGAAAGCGGTGAGGGCCAGGGACGGGTTCGGTTTTTGCAGAAGCGCGCGCCCTTTAAGGTAGTACAGCCGTGCGGCCACGGTTTTGGTGACTGAGTTGACAAATGCAAGTGATCTCAAGGCAGCATCAGAATCATTCGCCTGAACGAACACCTGCGCAAGATCGAGCGCCGCAACGGAAGAGCCTTTGACTAGTGGGAGCAGCCCTTCCGCATCCGACCTTCGCCCCAAACCAAGAAGGCTGGCAGCCTTGAGAGGAATGGCTGAAGCAGGGAATCGATCTGGCCTGATCGCATTAAGGCTCGAGAGGGCCGCCGCAAAGTCGCCACGCTGCAGATCCAACCCTGCCACTGCAATTCTCAATCGGGAATCCCGCGGTACGAGCTGGATCGTCTTCTGATACTGCCCGATGGCGTCCTCGGGCCTCGCCTGCGCTACGAGTACCTCAGCTAAGGTCTGGGAGGCGACGATCGATTTTGGGTTGAGTTGCAGAATGCGCCGGAACAGAGCTTCGGCTTCGGAATAACGCTTTTGCTGCACACGAACGAGTCCAAGCATGGTAAGAGCCTGCTCATTCGTTGGCTCGGCCGAAAGGATACTCCACAGCATCTTTTCGCCTGATTCGATATCGCCCCGGTTCAGCAGGGCTTGGGCGGTCGAGAGTTCAGAAGAAGATGCGATGGGGGAATGGGATTTCTGCGCCAGCGAGAAGAACGGCATGCATACCAAGACCGCCAGAATAGCCGTGAGTCTGGGCAGCCGCTTAGTTGGATTGTGGAGCATCCCCGCGCCCCCGTTGGCGGTTCTTCAGCGACTGATAAACCTTGATTTCGCGCTCGGCATCCTGGCTACGTGAATCGCGACGGTAGGCCACTGCCAATTGGTAGTGAATGTAATCGGCATCTGGACTCACCTTGGCTCCAGTTTCCAGGCTCAGAACAGCCGCCTTCGTGTCCCCTTGCTCCAGTTGAAGCTTGCCAAGTTCATAGTAGGGATCTGCCCGCTTGGGGTCCTGCTCAATCACTTGCCGCAGCAGCGATAGTGCCTCTACTTTCTGCTGTATCTGAATCAAAGCAAATGCCAGATGGTATTTGGCCGAGGCATCTGAAGGACTTAGTTTGAGCGCCGTGCGCAGCTCTTCCACTGCATCATTTGGATGACCATTGCGGATCAGCGTCAACCCCGCAAGGTAATGTATTTGCGGCTGACTGGGATTGATCGCAAGAGACTGGCGATACTCATCCAGGGCGCGGTCATACTCGTGCTGGTCAGCTAGTGCCGACCCCAGCAGCATGTGAATGTCGGCAGAATTCGGATTTGCCTCTTCTACAGACTGCAAGCGCCGTGTGCCTTCAGCGTAGTCGCCAGTCTTGACTAGAGAAACGGCGAAGGCGTAGCTGAGTCCAGGGTCGCTATCCACTTCCTTTTGAATCGGCTTTAAAGTTTCCAGGGTCCCCTTAAAATTTTCTCCCGAGAACAAACTCAGCGCCAGCGCGGCCCTGACTTTAACATCGTCTGGCTGTTTTTGCAGTTGCCGCGTCAACGGTGCGATAGCCTCCTGGTAATTCTTCGCGTAGAACGCCGCGAGACCCCAGTTGCGGTCCAGAGTCTCCAGTAAAGGAACCCACTCCCCGGCCTTGCGGAAATTCTCCGCCGCGGGCGCGAACTCCTTGCGGCCAGCCTGAATCACGCCAAGGTTATTGTAGGAATCGGCGATGGGCGGTTTGAGACGCTCCAGAAAAGTCTGCATCTCCTGCCTGGCCTGCGGAGGGAGTTCAATCGCTGCCGCAGGACGGCCCACCGCTTCTTCCTGGGAGATACTTGCCAGTTCAGGATCAATCTTGCTCTTTCGATCACGCACCGACTCTGGCCGATTCATTTTGTCTCTGACTATTTGGGATGCCGCCAATTCTTTCTCTCCCTCTTCTCGTCTGCCCGTTTTCAACAGAACCCGGCCCAATATGTAGTGAGCCCGGCCGATCAGGTAATCGGTTGGCGAACGGTTGGTAGAGGGACCGAGGGCTTTCCGCAGCATGGCTTCGGCTTCGACGTCGCGCTCAGCGTCGGAATAGATTTGACCAAGATAAATCAAAGGATCAGGATTCTTGGGGTCGAGTTCTGTCGCACGCAGCAGTTCTGCCTCAGCAGCCTTGGCGTCGTGCTGCTTCATGGCAATGTAGCCCAGCAGGTAGTGACTACGGGAATCCTCCGGACTGATTTTTAGTTCAGCTTGCAACTCGGTCGCGACTTGAGGAAAGGCAGATTCACCGTCACGATCCACATAAGCCAGTGCGAGCAGAAAATGAGCATGAGGGAATCTGCCGTCTTTGGCGATGGCGAGCTTCAATTCTTTCACGGCATACTCCAGCGCCTCCCAGTCTCCTTCCTTGTAGGCCCGACCGAACATCATGTGCATCTTCGCGGTGTCTCCGAAACTGGCCACCATGTCATCAAATACCAGTCGGACACGATCAAAATCATTGAGCCTGATGTATGTGACGCCTAACAGATAAGCAACATCGAAGCCCGGCGCGCCAATCACCGCCAGCTCAAGGTGCTCGCGGGCACCCTTGAAATCCCCCTGAGCAAACAGGATTTGGCCCAGAAGCGAATGAGCTTGTGCGTTATCGGGAGACGCTGCCAGAATTTTTTCCGTCATGGAGCGGGCATCGAGAAGCTTTTCCTGCTGAAAGCGCAATTGTGCGTATGCGAGGCGAGTCTGTGGGTCCTCCGGGGACAAGCGCAGGGCATCTTCGAAGAGGGCCGCCGCCTTGTCCCATTGAGCAAGGCCAACGCTGGCCTTGGCGCTAATCCGCAAAGCTTCTACTAAAAACGTACTGTACTCTGCCGCTGCACGATCTTGGTCGCCGCTGAGCTGAAAGGTTCGCGCAGCCTCGTAATGCTGTTGCATCTTGTCCTTGGGGGCAGGTCTGCCAGCCTGCGTACGAGGCGAGCCTTGTGCGAAGCAGAGGCCAGAGGCGAGTAGCAAGGCAAGAAGGACAGATCGCCCAAAGAGCGTCTCAGACACCAATCGCAGGGGATTCCGGAAAGAGAGCCGACACCGGTTGGGGAGCATGTAAAAACTAGATATTAGAATAAAGGTTCGGACCCGAGGTTCGTCAAGTTCTACGCGGAGTGAGAAAATAATGATGGGACTTGACTTTCGTCAAGTCCCATCGTGCAGAGTCGCGAAACAAGCCTAGAAGGTAATCTTCAGAGCATACTGAATTTCTCTAGGACCGCGATCACCTGGCGTGCCATTGCTGCCGGCTTGTCCGAAGTTTTGCTGGCCCTGCCCCGGCGCCGCAAAGTTCCATTGCACGGTATTGACTGCGTACCCCGCGCAGGGACTGGCAGCCGTACAAGCCACCGCCCCGCCAGCCAGCTGAGTATTAATCTGGTCGGCACGGAACTGTGCTTTGTTGAACAAGTTGAAGAACTCCATACGGAACTGCACCGTCACCTGTTCAGTAACCTTAAAGTTCTTATACGCGGAGAAATCGGTATTGGCGATTCCTGGTCCAGTGCAAGACCCGGTACGTTCGTTTCCGAAGCTCCCGAGCTGATAATGGTCGAGAGTAAACGCCGCTGGGTTGTACCACTGGAACTTGGGAGCTCCGTGGGCACGGCAATCCGATAGCAGAAGATTTGGCTTCTGGTTGGCATTGGTTCCAGTCCCCTGAATGCCTCCAGGAGCATTCGTTGCGCCGCCATTGAGTCCGAAGATGGTCTGACTAGGCCCGCTCGCATAGCCCAGAATGGCCCCCGCCTCCCATCCTCCCAGAGCGAACCGCAGCGGAGCCGAACGTCCGGCCATTACGGGAAGCGTATAGACAACGTTCGAAGTAAACACATGCTTCCTGTTGATGGGGGTAGGACCGTAATCCAAGTTGATGTTGGAAACATCCGTCACGCTTGAGGTGTTCCCGGTAGTGCCGCTGTTGGTGATATCGGTGGTGGCCAGCGATTTCGACCAGGTGTATGCGAATTGCGCGTCCAGGGCCTTGACACGCGTCCGGTAAAGCGCCTGGAGAGCGTTGTAAGTGGAGTGTGCTCGCCATTCCCCATAGTTGATAGTGCCAAAGCTGGTTGCGAACCGGTCATTGTTTGTGTTGTTAAGCGCAAAATCCAGGCGATTCCCAGGAAGAACAGAGTTTACGTCCTTGTAATCCAGGATATTACCTCCGCGATTGCCGACGTAAGCAAGTTCCAGCTTGCTATCGCGGTAGAGCTCTCGTTCCACCGTCAAATTCCACTGCCAGGTATTCGGCATAGTGTCGGTTGGATCGAGTCCCCAGCTCGGAGAAGCTGATGAGGTCAAAGAGCCAGGAGCTACTGAGCCACTCAGCGCACGGGTTCCTCCAGCAGCCACCGAGAACGGGGAGTTGGTAGCCAGCTGCAGGTAATTGGTAAGACGTTCACGCTGGTAGAACCGGCCCACTCCAGCGCGGATTGAGGTTTTGCCGTCGCTCCTGGGGTCCCAGGCGATCCCCAGACGCGGAGCGAATGCGTGGTTATTATTATTCTTCAGCGACCGGTTGGGGCCAGCTACTCCGCCCGCGAAACCCAAAGGCGTACAGGGGTCTGTTCCCGGCACAAGCAACAGTCCGTTACAGCCTGCTCCCCCGAGTGCGGGGTCGTACAGATTTGGCTGCCAGCTTGAGATCAGGTCTTTAGCACTAAACGGATTGCGCAACAGGGACCAGCGGACACCATACTCCAAGGTTATGTTACGGCGAACTTTCCAGCTATCTCCGTAATAAAGCTCATAGTCGTGCCAGCGAGTCACAGAGAATGGGTTAGTTTGGCTTTCCGAGAAGCCCCATGTAACTTGACTGTTCAAAAGATTGAAGACGCCATTGCCACTATCGTTTGAGGCTGCACCCCAATATTGGGGAGCTTCACACGAGGTGCAACCAGACAGCTCATTTTTCTTATTGTTGCTGGCAAGGAAACCCACCTTAAAGGTGTGCGTCCCGTGAACCTTCGAGAAGTCATCCTTCGCGATGTACAGTTCCTCATTGTTGTTCCACGGCCCCATGTTCCAAAGGTTGTCGGAAGCGCCTACGTTTCCGTCTCCGGCACCGCCCCAAAACACTGGGTAACCCACCTTTGTGCCCAAGAACTTGTCGGAGGTAGGAAAGTATGTCTGGTACGAAGAGTTGATTTGATCCACCAGGCCCGGGCTGCTTCCGGCGGTAGTTACCGTAATGCGATTCGCCGCATACGACACCTGGAAATCATTGACCGCACTACTCCCCAGCAGCTTCGTGAGTTTCACTGTCGCCTGATAACCGGGCTGGATCCAGTTGGGGTCGACTGACGGATACCTGTCATCGCCCCAGTAGCCCAAAGTGCTGGGACTCGGCTGGTTCCAGTGGTCCTGGGTGAAGCGACCGAAGATGCTCCAGGTTTTGCCGAGCTGGTAATCCGCGCGAATATTTTCTTCGCGCCAGTAGATCGGAGAGGTGAGTGACTGAACCCAGTTATTACAGGCCACCTCAGCGCTCGGAGCCACATTGGGATCCGGGAAAAGCTGAGCGATTAACGAACCCGTAGGTGAGATCGAGGGCACAGTTGCCCCAACCGTTGGGATTGCGTCGCATGTCGGATCGCGAAGAGGCGTCGCCGCAGTTTGTGCCGAGAAGTCTCCGCTCTTTTCGGCCACAGTCGGAACATTCGCGCTTCGCAATTTGCCGCGAAGCTCGCGATTCCATTCTTGCGACCAGAAGAAGAACAACTTGTCCTTCACAATTGGGCCGCCAACGTTGTAGCCAAAGTCGTTACGGCGAAGCTTGTCTTTGGGAGCATTGTTCAGGTTGTTGAAGTAGTCGGTCGCATTCAGTGCATCATTCCGACCGAAGTAGTAAGCGCCGCCGTGAAACTTATTGGTGCCGCCTTTAGTGACGATGTTAATGATCGCACCCATCGCTTGTCCGTACTCAGGGCCGTAGCTATTACGCAAGATCTTGAATTCCTGAATAGCGTCAATGGACGGGTACACCAGAATTGTGCGGTTCGATCCGATGTCGTTATTGTTGACACCGTCAACCAGGAAAATGTTGCCGGTCGTGTTGTTTCCGTTTACCGAAAAATCAACACCGGCCTCCAGGCCTTTGTGCTTGGAATCAAAGTTCGAGGCAGGGGAAACGCCGGGCATCAACTGTGTTAACTGGGCGAAGCTGCGCCCGTTAAGAGGCAGTTCCCTAACCTGGTTGCCTTCAATAACATTGCCCACCGCGCCGGTGGAAGTTTCGACCTGAACGGCATTCGCCTCGACTGTCACTTGCTCAGTCGCGCTACCTACTGACAGGACCGCATTTACCGTGGCCGTGCTCGACACGAACAACTCCACTCCCTTGCTGACGTACTCCTTAAAATTCGCCTGCTTGATGTTGACGTCATAGGTTCCTGGAGGCAAATCGGCAAGCACGTAACCGCCGCTACCATTCGTGGTCGCGGTGCGAACTTCGCCAGTAGCGGTGTTCTTCACGCTGACTTCAGCCGCGGCCACTACCGCGCCAGCGGAGTCACTGACGACGCCCGTAATTGTTCCGGTAACCTTTTGTGCGGACAAGGGCAGGGCGACGCACAGACAAACGGCTAACAAGAGCCACTTCGACCTTTGCATTTCTGAGCCTCCATCTAGTATTAAACAATTACCCTGACGGCTGCGCGTATTAGGCGGTAACACCAAATGCCTTGTCAAGCAGAAAATCGATTATGTTCGGTAAAAATAATCACAGTGGTGGGTGGGTTCATCGCCGCCGGAGACAGTCTTCGTCCCCGCCGGGCCGCGCAATGAACAAGTATGCAGATTACGTCAGACTCCTGCATGGCGCTTTGGATGGCTACCCCGCTCATAACCACGCCGCTGCCGAACTCGAGAGTGTATTTCTTGCGAGAAGGACAGGAGAGGTGCAGAGCCGAACCACCGTGTCGATTGTGCTCTCAGGTGTTGTTTTCCATGCGCGGTCATCAAACTGATCGACCGGGTGAGAGCGCCGCCGTCAGGAGGCAGGCTGAAAAATCCTAATATGCCGGTTTCTATCGATGTGGTCATACTTTCGCCTGACACTTGAGCAACCGCTGTAACAGGCGTTATCATTCCCGCCGATGGAAATTCCTGGCCAAGAAGGCACCGGTTCTCTCTCGAGACGGTCTTCATCTCCCCTGATCAAACGGCGTGACCTGATTCGCGCGGCGCTGTTTGCCAGCGCCGCCTCGGCACTGGGTCCGGCTTTCTCTTTTGCGCAGGCGGTTTCATCGAAGCTTACTGCGGCCGCGCGTGGCGAAGACGGGTCAAAGTTCCTAACCGACCCAAACTGGAAAGCCGCCTTTCTTAACGACCAACAAAATGAGACTTTGATTGTCCTGAGCGACGTGATCATTCCTGCCACTGACACCCCGGGCGCGAAGGCGGCGCTAGTCAATCGTTATATAGACCTGCTGCTTTCCGTACAGCCCGCTGAGTTTCAGCAGCAGTTCGTGGCCGCGCTGGTATTCATTGACACCGAGAGCCAAAGGCAGTTTGGGAAGGATTTCCGGGCGCTGGCGCATGACGACCAGGTCTCCTTGTTAACGCCGTGGGCATACGCCCGGCAAACCAGTCAGTGGATTGAGCAGGAGGAGCAGCCCGATCCCGGGCACCAGCATTTCGAACGGCTCAAAGCGCTGATCGCCTCCGCCTATTACGGATCAGAAATCGGGGAGAAAGAACTGGGTTGGGACGGCGCCTTCACTCACGGACCCTACCAAGGCTGCGAACATCCTGCGGCGACCCACACATAGGACATTCATGGCTCAAAACGTTCTGCAACCAACATACGACGCTATCGTTGTCGGGTCAGGCGCCACCGGCGGGTGGGCCGCAAAACGCCTCTCCGAAGCAGGATTGAAGGTTGCTTTGGTGGAAGCGGGGCGTGCGGTGACTCCGAAGGAGTTCACCGAGCATATGCCCTCCTACAAACTGAAATACCGCAACCACTCCCCCGAAGTGTTGCGTACGCGGCCCATTCAGAGGCAGTGTTACGCATGCATGGAATACAACTACGAATGGTTCGTGGATGACCTGGAGAATCCTTACAGCACCCCCCCGGACAAACCATTCACATGGCAGCGCCTGCGAGTGCTGGGTGGCAGGTCGTTAGTCTGGGGGCGACAGAGCTACCGGTTGAGCGATGTGGATTTCAAAGGCGCCAGCCGTGACGGCTACGACATGGATTGGCCATTCTCCTACGCGGACCTCGCCCCCTTTTACGACATTGTGGAGCGTTATGTCGGAATCAGCGGCGCTGCCGAGGGGAACGAGATGCTGCCGGACGGGCAGTTTCTTCCGCCCATGAAAAT
The DNA here is from genome assembly GCA_038254805.1 of Terriglobales bacterium. Lineage (GTDB taxonomy): Bacteria > Acidobacteriota > Terriglobia > Terriglobales > Acidobacteriaceae > Gp1-AA145. The sequence goes on along the minus strand of JBBSFW010000011.1, from coordinate 8,477 downwards.
GAGTTGCGGTGAAGTGCGGCTGCGCGAAAGCGTCAAAAAGAATTTCGGACGCACGCTCACCATTGGACGGACCGCGATCATCACACAAACCCACAACGGCCGCGCGGCCTGCCATTACTGTGGCCCATGTGAGCGCGGTTGCAGCACGTTTTCATATTTCAGCAGCCCCTTCACCACCGTGAAGGATGCCCTGAAGTCCGGGAACTGCACGCTTATTACGGACGCAATCGTCAGCCACGTGGATATGGACACCGCCAGCAACAAAGCGCGGGGCGTTACATTTGTCGATCGCCCGACCAAAGAAACCAGGCAAGTTCGCGGCAAGGCCGTGATCCTCTGCGCACAGGCTCTCGAATCCACGCGCATTCTGCTGAATTCCTCGACGCGCGAGTATTCCCCGGGTCTAGCCAACTCCAGCGGACTGCTGGGCCACTACCTGATGGATCACGTTGTGGGCGGCGGCGCCAGCGGAACATTTGGTGATTTGAACATTCTGCCCACAGCCAATCCTCCGCACCGGCCGAATGGAATTTACCTGGTGCGTTTTCGCAACACTCCAGCCGAGGGCAAACATCCTCATTTCATTCGCGGTTACGGATTTCAGGGTGGCTCGTCTCCGGAGTTCAACATGGGCGCGCCTGGTATGGGCGCGGATTACAAGAAGGCGGTGAAGCTGGGAACCTACGATGTTTCGCTCGGCGCCTTCGGCGAGTCTCTGGCCAACTTCGATAATTTTTGCGAGATCGACGCCAACCTCAAAGACGCCTGGGGAATACCCGCGCTTCGCATAAGCATGGCCCATGGGAAGAACGAAGCTGCCCTGATGCGCGACGCCGGCGTCACCGCTGCAGAAATGCTTGAGGCTGGGGGCGCAAAAAACATCAGCCTTCGGACCGGGGTTGAGATGCCAGGCATGGCGATTCATGAAGTCGGCACCGCGCGAATGGGTAGCGATCCCAAGAAATCAGTACTGAACGCTTTCTGCCAATCGCACGATGTGAATAACTTGCTGGTGACCGACGGCTCGTGCTTCGTTTCGTCAGCCTGCCAGAATCCGACCCTTACTATGATGGCTATAACGGTGCGGGCGTGCGACCACCTGGTCGAGCGTTTTCGGCGGAACGAAGTATAAGGTCACACATATGAAGGCCTGGCAATTTTATTGGGGAGTGACCGCCATAATCGTGGCAGGCATGATTGCGGCGAAAGCGCCGGCTGCACCGTCAACTCAGAGTTTCGACCTGGACGAGAGTATCGGCCACGGCAAAACTATCTACAACACGCAGTGTGTCACCTGCCACCAGCAAAACGGCGAAGGGGTTAAGGACGTTTATCCGCCACTTGCCAAGTCCGACTACCTGCTGGCAAACAAGGAGCGATCGATCGGAATCGTGGTGAACGGCGCATCGGACGAGATTACTGTTAATGGCGCGAAATACGAGGGCCAAATGCAGAGCGTGGACTTATCCGACGAACAGGTCAGCGACGTACTCAACTACGTTCGAAATTCCTGGGGCAACCAGGGCGAAGCGGTACACCCGGAAGAGATTGCTCCGCAGAAGAAACCCCAATAGTAGGCTCCTCGCGCGGTAGTGCAGCGCTTGGGAATGACAAGCTTGATGGTCTGTCAAGTTCGACAATCGAAGAACACAAGAGGGGAAATCTCGAATGAAAGATGTCTTCAATCGCCGTGACTTTTTGCAGGCCGCTGCGGTAGCCGGCGCCAGTCTTGCTTTACCGAAGAGCCTGTTTCCCGCGACCAGGAAGCCGGTCCTTATTTTTACGAAATCCTCAGGCTTCGAACACGATGTGGTGAAGACCATCGGCGGAAAGCCCAGCATCGTTGAGGATGCGGTGACCGCACTGGGCAAGCAGCACAATTTCGACGTGATTGCCACCAAAGACGGCGGAGTCTTCGACTCCAAAGATTTTCATAAATACTCTGCAGTACTTTTCTTCACCACCGGCGATTTGACGACCACGGGAACTGACAAGAACCCGCCCATGTCGGCGCAAGGTAAGCAATTGCTGCTCGACGCCATTCATGGGGGACTTGGATTTGTCGGCGTCCACGCGGCCAGCGATACCTTCCACACTCCGCCCGAAACCGAAGACAACGCGAACCGCTACATCGCCCACGGGGAGAAGTCTGATCCGTACCTGCGCATGTTAGGCGGTGAGTTCATCACTCACGGCAGCACGCCGCGCCTGCAGGACGCGAACATCATCGTCAACGATCCGAAGTTCCCGGGCCTCGAGAGCGTTTCCTCCCCAGTCCGCTTCAACGAGGAGTGGTATTCGCTGAAGGATTTCAGAACCGATCTGCACGTGATTCTGACGATCGATACCCAAGGGATGACGGGAGAGCCCTACCAGCGTCCCCCTTACCCCATGACCTGGGCGAGAATGGAAGGCAGGGGACGGGTCTTTTATACCGCGATCGGCGACCGTCCGGAAAATTGGTCGAGCCCGTTCTTCCTGAATGTTCTCGGCGGCGGACTCCGCTGGACCATCGGCGATGCCCACGCTACACTCGACCAGAATCTGATTCAAACGACACCTGGATATGCCCAAATCCCGCCAAAGCCCAAGCCGAAGGAGTAAAACTTCTTCAACAAATACCGTCAAAGGAACTGAATTCGGAGGCGAGTTCTGTTTCTTCAGCGCAGAATAAGCCGCAAAAAATAGCTGTCTTGGCAGGAGTAGCGCTGGTGCCGGGAGGGGGAGTCGAACCCCCAAGGGCCGAAGCCCGGCGGATTTTGAGTCTGAGGAGATCCTCTTGTAAATTATGCCGGCTCAATCACTTCTAGAACTTGCGCTTTACTCCGCCGCGAGTTCCATGCAGTTCCATAGCGTCTTGCGCTAATCTGTCGAGCACACTTTAAGCACAGCGAATTTCCGTAAGGAGGTCTGTGTGCCGCTCAGCAGAGTGGCCGTAAATCAGAATATGGAGACTGTGGACCTTCCGCCCGTTGGGGCAAAGTGCCATCAAGAACACGATGAGCATGACCGCAACACCAGACGCAGTCGTTTGCTGCCAAATATTGCGGAACTGCCAGTCCCCCAAAGCTCCCGTTTGCTGCAATCGCTGAACGTGTTTCGCGCAGATATCATAGAAGGGTAAGTGCTGAACGAGGGGAACGACATGCGGATTCTCCATTACTCTCCAGCACGATGCGCGCGGTATCTGTGAAGAAGGTGCGCATAGCGGTCCCGTTATTGCTTATAGCAGCGGCATTTGTCTGGGGTGGTCATCCGGCAAAGAAGCATCAGCGCTCTTTTCCAGAGTCGCAGGAGCAGACCAGCCTATTCGATTACTACATTCTCGCTCTGTCCTGGTCACCAGAATTTTGTCACGGACACCCTTCCAGCCCGGAGTGTAGGGGCGAGCATCGGGGCTTCGTTCTTCATGGACTCTGGCCACAATTCCAAAATGGGTATCCAGAACACTGTTCGACGCACCCGGCTTACCAAATTCGTCAAGTCTGTTCGACATCATGCCCGATCCTAACCTGGTTCAGCATGAGTGGGCAACCCACGGGACATGTAGTGGCCTTGATCCGGAGAACTATTTTCGCCTCCTCCGTCAAGCTTTCACTTCGATTACCATCCCGCCGAGCTTCACTTCGCCGGGTCAGCCATTTTCGACTTCACCAATACGGCTGAAGCGGGCATTCGTCGAGTCCAACGCCCGCCTGACGAAGGAAAACATCGTCGTAGGTTGCGGGAACAATTATTTGACCGGAGTGTCCGTCTGCATGACCAAGGACTTACAACCGGCTGCCTGTGGTTCTATACGCGATTGTCGCGCCGAAATTATCCGAGTTACGCCAATCAAGTGACTCGCTAGGTCCGTGCGCGGTGGTTTGGATACGCCCTGAATATGCAGCGCAAACGAAAGAAGCGGCGAAGGCTAAGGACAAGATAGAAGAAAATTGCAGACTCAGATCGCGATGGCGGTACGATCCGTTTTTTCAGCGGCGTATGGTCGAGAGAAGTCCCGCAGCCGAAGTAATTTGCTTCTCAGGTTGCCGCAAGAAGGCAAGAGGCACTCAGGCTGGTTTAGCAGTTAGCCAACTTTCTACTTCCACCTTGGATTTATCGGTAATGACACCCGCCTTATCAGGTGCTCTTCACTTTCTAGTGGCAAAGGTAGGGCGTGGGCACATTTTTAGCCCATCACGAATCAACACTGGGTCGGATTTGTCTCACCTGCGCGGCAGGCTGTAGAAACAACCACACCGCTGCGCCGAGAATGGCAATTGCACACCCAAAATTTAGGGCGACTGACCAGCCTGCGAGCGACGCGATAAACGGGGTAAGCGTGGGCGCCACAAATCCACCCACGTTGGAACCAGCGAACAAATAGCGCAAAGTCGTACTAACGGCTGATATCGCCAGTTGACTGAGTCACTGTCATTTTGTGGGAGGGATGGAACCTTGGTCACTTTTTCGGCGCAATCAGCCGCTCGAACTCGGGATCGCCGTGGAGGCAGGCGAGGTCAGTATCTCGCGAGACCCATTCCATGTCGGTGAAGCCCGTCTCCGAAGCCCTTTTTAGCATTGCCAGGGCTTCGGTCTTCATTTCCAGTAGCCCATAGGTACAAGCAGCGTTGTAGAGAGTATTGGGATCATTGGGACGCATGGCAACGGCTTTTTCGAGGTGTTGGGCGGCCTCGCTCTTGTTGCCGAAATACGCGTGATTGTTTGCCAATAAGATCCGCGCCCGCACGTCCTCAGGGACCATGTCGACCTGCTGTTCAAGCACGTTGATGTGTCGCTGGCGGAGCTTGTTGGCACGTTCAGTTTCACCCATCGACGACAGAGAATTCATATAGGGGATATATACGTTGTAGTCATCTGCGCTGGCCTCGGTGGCGCGGTCCACCACTTCAGCCGCCTCCTTCCATCGGTCCGCAGTAAACAGAGCACGGCCCAGGACATCCCACGCGCCATCGCAATCCTGCTTGCGTTCGATTGCTTTGTAAGCGAACTTGATGGCTTCGTCGTAATTCTGCTGGGCGAGGAAGATGCGTGCACGGGCGGACAGCGCCTCTGGCAACTGCGGCTGCAGTTCGAACGCGCGGTTGGCAGCAGCCAATCCTTTTTCGACCCAGCGCGGATCGCGACCGTGCAGCTCGAATTGCATTCCGCAAACATTGGCAATGCCGGCGTGCGGTAGCGCAAAGTTAGGGTCAAGGCGTATGGCGTGCTCAAACATCTGTATGGCAAATTCGAGGTTCTCGCGGCGCGTGTAGTTGCGTCCCTTCAGGAAGTAGTCGTAGGCCTGAAGATTTTGCGTCGGCTTCTGGGCGATGGTCTTTTCTTCTTGTGGCGAGAGCGAGATGCGAAGCGCCTGAGTGATGCTGCGCGCAATGTCATCCTGCACTTCGAACACATCCTTCATTTCGCGGTCGTAGCGGTCGGCCCAGACGCTGTGGCCGGTCCGCGTCTCGACGAGTTGAACCGTGATGCGCAGCCGATTGCCCGAGCGGCGGACGCTGCCTCCGAGTACATAGGCGGCGTTCAATTGCTGTCCCACCTCAGGCCCTGTAGCCGGTTTGTCTCGATACGCCAGCACCGCCGCACGAGGGAATACTTGAAGCGTCTTGATCTTGGCCAGTTCGGTGATCACGTCTTCGGTCATACCGTCACGGAAGTACTCGTCCTCTTTCGCCCCGCTGAGGTTTTCAAGGTAAAGAACAGCCACGGATTTTTCCGCGCTGCTGGGCACCTCGTGAGCTGGACGGATGCCGGATGTGGTTTTCGAAGCAACTGCCCTGCCGGAAGAATCAAGATCTCGTTTCAGTCGCTTCAGGTCGGCCTTCAACTCCCCGGCAGTCTGACAGCGCATATCGCGGTCTTTCTCAAGTGCCTTATTAATGATTTCTTCCAGCTTAAGTGGAAGCTCGCTGTTGAGCTGAATCGGGGATTTCGGATCTTTGTGCAGAATGGCATCGAAAACCGCGGCTGATGTGTTGCCATCGAATGCAAGTTTGCCCGTCGCCATTTCATACAACACGGCCCCGAATGAGAAAAGGTCCGTCCGGGCGTCAAGGTCTTGCCCCAGCGCCTGCTCGACTGACATGTAAGCGATGGTGCCAAGCGCGGTCCCGGGACTGGTGAGATGGTCGGCTGACACAGCAGTCGCGCCCATGGTGATGCCCACGGTCTCGCCTACTCGCCTCTGTTCGGTAAGTTTGGCGAGTCCGAAGTCAAGGACCTTCGCCTGCGCACGATCGGTGATAAAAATATTCGCAGGCTTGATGTCGCGATGGACAATGCCTTTGGTGTGCGCTGCTTCAAGCGCTTCGGCGATCTGGATGCCCGTCGTCAGGAGCTCATCGAGCTTTATGCGTCCGCGTTCAATGCGGTGCTTCAGGGTAAAGCCCTCTAGTAGCTCCATCGCTATGAAGTGCTGCCCATCCTGCTCGTCGATTTCGTAGATAGTGCAAATATTGGGATGGTTCAAAGCCGAGGCGGCGCGGGCTTCCCGCTGGAAACGCTCAATCAGTTGCCGATCGCTGGCATATTCGGTGGGCAGAAACTTCAGCGCCACATTGCGGCCGAGCTTGGCGTCCTCGGCACGGTACACCACTCCCATGCCGCCGCCGCCAAGCTTTTCCAGGATGCGATAGTGGGAGACCCGTGTACCTGCGGACGGAGGTGGCATTGGGCGAAATCATAGGTTCTATGCCGGGCCCACGTCAACACGGCTCCGATGGGGGGATCAAGTTCACAGGCGGGTTCTGAACTGTTTAAAAAATTCTCTACTCTATTTCGCTTTTTCAATCGCTTACATATGCGGCCCGTTCGTGAAGGGGATCGACATCCAGATTGATGCATGGACCCAATGCCAATGCCAGACCCCAAACGCCATCGCTGACTGCGGGTCCAGCTCTGACGCTCGCCGAAAGGCTCTCGCGGCTTCCTCGGGGTTGAAAGCGAAAACTAGTGTTAGCCCCTGATCGAAGAAACGCTGTGCTTCAGGGCTCTTAGTGGAGATCGTGTGGTGATGTTGCCCCAAACCGGACATGAGAGCTGGTGGCCGCGACTGGGCGAACAATGAACAGACACCGGCTACGAGCACAAACACCGGACATGGTCCTGGAACGGTAGAGCGGCCCGCAACTTTAAAGAAACTTGTCGCCATCGAGCGCCGATTCTACCTCAAACTCCACGCATTAGAGTCAATTGGCGTAACATCGCCTTACACTCATTGGTCCCGGTCCGGCTAGCGGCTGCAATTGATTGCAGATGTAGGCACACACTCGCTTCGCCGTGGCCCGGATGGTCATCACGGTCTTGAGTTCGCCGTTACCTTCGTCGCCAGAATTGACATAAACTTCGTCAAGTCGCCGCCGGATTCGCCCTGATAAAGGGTTTGTTTGAAGGAAGTCGGTGTGATGTCAGAAAAGACTTCCTTGAAGGCAACCTTCTTCCCGCCCTTTTGCCATTCATCCATCGCTACCATTTGGCTGCCTTCCCATTTGGCCCCATGCTTTATGACTCCGCAGCCGTCGGGATTACCGCTGTCGCACCAGGTGACTTGATACCTCTGCGCATTGTTGTCCCACCATGCGACACCCAAGCCAGTAATCTCTCCTTCGTCGCCCGTCGAATGGTAATCCTCGATCAAAAAGAGCCCTCCCGGTCCGGGCCTCCACACTTCCTCGCCCTTTCCCCCGCCACCCTTGGGCAAACTCTCATTGGGCTCGATTTTCAGCGTGATCGACCACGTCCCGGAGAATGCTTCTACCAATCTCTTAATCTCGGGGCTCGGATGCGGCGGGGGCGGTGCAATCGCGCCTGAGGATTGCGCAGACGCAATGCCGCTTAAGGCCATAAGGGCTACTAGGGGTAGCGTATTCGACATAATCGCTCCGAGCAGCATGAGAGATCGAACTCGGTAGACAGTATAGCCGAAGAGCCGCAGTCGGTCGTCGTTGGGTGGCTGAAGCGAAACTTGTAAATGCTGTTGTTGGCGAGCCCTCACTTCGGAGGTAGAGCGATGGCCAAACCCTGGATAAAACGGCTCGGGAGAATCCTAGGGTATGTTTTTCTCGGTCTGCTGGTACTTCTAGCTGTTGGAATCACGTTTACGATCGGCGGGTCAGATTCTTAGAGCTAAGCCGCATTCCCTTTGGTCAGTATCGAGGCGGGTTTTCCCTGTTTTGGAGAGAACACTGAAAGAGAAAAATCAATAATGTATTTAACCTGGTTGGAGCAGAATAGGCAGAGGAGTTTGAAGAACCTCCGGGTTCTCCTCTTTGGTCACGTTCAGCGGGAATGAGCGGAGACATTCGGTACAGGTTGTAGTGCATCCTAGAAAACTAGACACATGGGGCCATGTTTGAAGTAAGGGTTTGAGCGAACCGGGCACGAGCATCGTGCGGGGTTTGTCCGTGGAGTCCGCGATGCGGACGGTCGCGATTGTACTCCTCGATCCAGCGTGCGATGCTCAGCTTGGCCTGGTC
>JBBSFW010000010.1:0-76871 GCA_038254805.1 Terriglobales bacterium | reverse complement strand
TTTTCAGAAAAGGAAGTCTGGCCCGGAGGGTGTCATGCCGGTGGCGCTGGCGATCCGATTCAGCTTTCCAGAAAAGAATCGACCCAATCTTTGATTCGCAGCCGACGTTCATCGCGTGGGTCAAAACGAATCCCGAACATCTTATCGGCGGGCTTGGTCCAGGTGACAGTACCTCGGACCCAGATGCGCGGCAGGGTCAAAAGAGCAAACGAGACTTCCACCGCGTGCCCGGGAGCGACCTCCTCCGAGCTTCTCAGGGACATGCCGCCACTGCTGATCTCGTGGCTGCTGGCGGAGAAATGACGGTTTTCGCGGGCGATTACCGCAACTTCCGTGATGACCGGGATGCGCGCATACCGGCGAAATTCGTGCAACACCAGCATCTGGGTTGCGCGAACCATCTTCAACGCTGCCGGCCGCTCCAGCGGTTCATTGAACACCGCATTGATGCCGAAGCGGGAGAGCTTCATCGCGTCCTTGATCGACCCGCCTACACCATAAATAATCATGCGGCTGTTGGATCGCGACTTGCGCGCTGACTCCAGCACCGGCTCAGCCTTGGGTCCGAGGCGGATTACGCAGGCTTCGAACTTTTCCACAGAAATACGGCCTGCCTTTTCGGAGGGAACGGGCACGGTATCGATACCAAATTGCCGGAAACAATCGGAAAGCAGTATCCGGGAGGACTCGTTGAGGTCCACCAACGCTGCACGAGCTGAGAATTTGCGGGATGGCGACAGGGGCGCCAGAGAGTTTCCCAAAGCAGTCTCCATGTATGAACCGCCGAGCCTCTATTCTGGCGCGGGAATCGGGTCGCATCAAGGGTGCAAAGGGCCAGTGCGGGGTACAAAGGTGCCATTACCGGAGGTGACCAGAAACGCGCCGAAGGTAATGGGATGCTGGCTACCCTGGCGCCAAGCCTCTTCCTCCGTCGCCCAACTGAGCTAAGGCTGCCCGCGCGTGCACCAAAAGAATTGCCTACTCGCTCCATCTTCGAAACAGCAGCGCCCCATTGGTCCCGCCGAAACCAAAGGAGTTGGACATGGCGTATTCCAGAGAGGCCTTGCGCGCCTGGTTGGGAACGAAGTCCATGTCGCCGGTGCTGGGGTCCTGATTTTCGAGATTGACGGTGGGCGGGAGGATCTGGTCACGCAAGGCCAGCGCGGTAACGCCCGCCTCCAGGCCTCCCGCCCCGCCGAGCAGGTGTCCGGTCATGGACTTGGTCGAGCTGACGGCGAGTTTGTGATCCCCGAAAAAGTTGCGGATAGCATGGGCTTCGAGCCTATCCCCGATGGGGGTAGAGGTTCCGTGGGCGTTCACATAGCTGATTTCGGTGGGCTTGAGGCCCGCGTCGCGTACGGCATTCTTCATTACCCGGAAGCCGCCTTCGTGTTCGGGGGCGGGCTGTGTAATGTGGTAAGCGTCTCCGCTCATGCCATAGCCCACGATCTCTGCCATGGGCTCGGCCCCGCGCGCGCGGGCGTGCTCCAGTTCTTCGAGGATGAGAATTCCCGCGCCCTCGCCAATCACAAATCCATCGCGGTCGCGGTCCCACGGGCGGCTGGCTTTTCCCGGTTCATCGTTCCGGGTGGAAAGGGCCCGCATGGCGGCAAAACCGCCGACGCCCATAGGCGTGATGGCGGCTTCGGAGCCGCCGGCGATCATGACGTCGGCATCGCGGTGTTGAATGATCCGGAAAGAGTCGCCGACGGAATGGGCGCTGGTGGTGCATGCAGTTGCCGTCGCCTCATTTGGTCCCTTGGCGCCAAACCGCATGGAAACATGCCCGGCGGCCAGGTTGACGATGGCTGCGGGAATAAAAAACGGAGAAATTTTTCGCGGTCCACCTTCCATCAGCGCCGTGTGCTCGCGCTCGATGATGTCGAATCCGCCAATTCCGGAGCCGATATGCACGCCAATATTTTCAGCGTTTTCCGGCGTAACTTTCAGGCCTGACATTCCCATGGCTTCATCCGCCGCGGCGATGGCCAGATGGATGAAGCGGCCCATCTTCTTAACTTCTTTCTTCTCGATGAAATTCAGGGGATCGAAGTTTTTCACTTCGGCGGCAATCTGGCAGGCATAATTCGCTGCGTCGAAGTGTGTGATCCTGCCGATGCCGCTGGCGCCGGCCAGCAGGTTGCTCCAGACTTCCTGGGTCTTGTTGCCGACACCGCAGATCAAGCCGATGCCGGTAACGACAACTCTTCTTGCCAACTACTTCCCGCCTTTCGCGTGTTTGCCAATGTAGTCCACCGCATCCTGCACGGTGCGAATTTTTTCGGCGTCCTCGTCGGGAATTTCAATTTCGAAGGCCTCTTCAAAGGCCATAACCAGTTCGACAGTATCCAGCGAGTCGGCGCCCAAGTCGTCCACGAACGAGGCACTAGAAGTCACTTCGCCCTCGTCCACTCCAAGTTGTTCCACAATGATCTGCTTTACTTTTTCTTCAACCGCTGCCATGTTTTTCCTCGCTCAAAGAAGTTGTGTAAGGACTACGGGGAACAAATGAAAATCCTATCTGCTGCTGTAGCTTGCGGTCAAACCAGGCAAGCGGGATGCTTCGTGCCCATAAAACTCGTCATCCGACGTCGACGGGTGAGTATACTCTTGTCGCACTCATGCGTGCCGTCGTTCAACGCGTGTCGAGCGCCCGGGTGGCAGTAGGGGATCGACCAACGGGCAGCATCGGGCCAGGCTTGCTGGTATTTCTGGGCATCGCCAAGATCGATAGCGGTAAAGATGTGGATTATCTGGTTGGCAAGATTCTGAGCCTGAGGATCTTCGAGGATGAACAGGGCAAGATGAACCGGTCTCTGCTTGAAACGCATGGAGCGGTCCTTGCCGTCTCGCAATTCACGCTCTACGGCGATGTACGGCGCGGAAGGCGCCCGTCCTTCGACGAGGCGGCGGCGCCTGAGCTCGCGCAGACACTTTATGAGCACTTCGTGAAGAAGGTCCGCGATTCCGGATTCACCTGCGAGACCGGACAATTTCAAACGTCAATGCAGGTAGAACTGGTGAACGACGGCCCAGTCACGATCCTAATGGATTCTTCGCGCGCTTTTTAGCCGGGTTCTGCCGGATGTACTCTCCGCTGTCAAATTTTTTGCCGGTGCTGGCAAGCGACATGTAGCGTATCTGGCCAAAGATCGGCCTCTCGAACCACGGCCGGTCCAGTTTCCCGGTGATCGCCCATGCAATTCCGGCATAGCCGTTCGGGTCACGTCCGTCGATCTCGTACTTGTCATTGAGGCGGACGGCGATCTGGAAGGCCTCGCCCGGCCAGCGTGTCCACTCGAGGATCTTCTTGCCCCAGTACATGCGCATGTAGTTGTGCATCCATCCGTGTTCTGCCATTTGAAGCTGGGCAGCATTCCATAAGGGATCGTGGGTCTCGGCGTTTTCGAGCTGCTTTTCACTGTAAAGTACCGGACGCTGGTCTTGGGCGTGGCTGGCTAGCGACCTTTGCGCCCAGGGTTCAGCGCATTCAAAATTGTCGTAGTCTTCGTTGAAACGAACAAAGTTGACTGCCAACTCGCGCCAGGTGATTAACTGATCTAGGAAGGCCTCTTTGGCTGCTTGCGGAGCTGAAGACGCCAGCACCGCGAATGCCACGGTAATCGGACTGATTTGGCCAAAATGCAAGTACGGCGAAAGGCCGCTTGTACCCTGCGTTTCAGGATGATTGCGCTGCTCGGGATAACACCCGAGATTTGCGCGCACGAAATGTTGCAACCGTGTCTGAGCTTCCTGGATTCCGCCGGTAATTCCTGATACGACCTGTACGGATCGGTCCATCGGCAGATCGCGAATGCATTCGCGATCACACGGTAGCGACTCAACACTGCCTTTCCATGCAACGTTGGCTGTCAAGTTCGAGGGCCTTACTAGGAACTGGCCGCGCAAATTAAGCAGCTTGGGCCGGATGATGCGAGCTGCATACTGTTTCTGGCTGATCAGCTTCGAAGGCACAACGACATCAGCGTCAACGCTCCAGACCGGAATCCGTAGCTCCCAGACAGCACTTCTCAGCCTGTGTTCGGGTCCCCGGAGCGGATTTTCGTCCGTGACCAGCAAGGCGGCATGGACCTCCGCACAAAACTTCGCCACCGCGTGATTGGGAGTCCGTCGCAGTACGCAGTGAACGTTCTTGCTGCGCAGCGATTCCTCAATCTCTGGAAACGCTTGCACTAAAAACGTGTAGTGCCGAAGATTTGCGTTGTGAACGGGAACCAGCGCGAAGAAGACGAGGATGGGCTTTCCGAGCGCGTTGCCGGCTTCAATCGCGACTTCAAGCGCAGGATTGTCCTGTGCCCGTTGAGCCCGGCGCATCCAGTACACAACGCACCTGCCATCGGGATCGGGAACCCCTTTAAGCCTTATAGTGACTCGCGGATTATTTTCCAGCTCTGTCAGGGTGTCCATGGGCTAATTGGTCGCGAGATCGGCAATCTTCAGCGCGTCTACTGCGGCTTTGACATCGTGAGTTCGTATGATGTGCGCACCCTTAGTCGCGAGTATGACTTCGGCTGAGAGAGTGCCAAACAAACGCTCGCCAACCGGAGCATCGGTTCCGTTTCGCGCCAAGGCACGGCCTAGAAATGACTTTCGTGAGACGCCGGCAAGCAAAGGGAACCGTAGTTCGTGAAATTCATTAAACCTCCGAAGCAGCGGATAATTCTCTTCCTTCCGCTTGCCGAAGCCGAAGCCAGGGTCGAGCACAATGCGGCCGCGCTTGATGCCCGCCATCACAGCCTCATCGGTGCGTTCCCGCAGTTCTCGCTTGGTAAGCACGGCAATATCGGCTGCCGGGGGCAGCGAACTCCACTCGTCCGGGCGTCCGCGAGCATGCATCAGCACCACGCCGCAGCTCAGAGCTGCCAAGGTTTTCGTCATCTGCGGGTCCCAGCGGAAGCCGGAGACGTCGTTGACGATCTCTGCACCGGCTTCGACCGCGGCCTCGGCTACCTTTGATTTGTAAGTGTCGACGGAAATGAGGGCAGAAGGCCTGACTTGCTTCACAGCAGAGATCACCGGCAACACGCGCCCTAGTTCCTCCTCCGCGGAAACAGCTGGGTCACCTGCGCCGACCCACGAGCCGGGACGCGTCGACTCTCCCCCAAAGTCGATGATGTCCGCGCCCTGATCCAGTAATTTCAGCGCGTGAGCAATGGCCGATTGCGGCGCCAGCCGTTCTCCGCCGTCGGAGAAAGAATCGGGGGTGACGTTCACAATTCCCATCACCAGCGTTCGCTTGCCCAACTCAAGTGCGCGGCTGCCCAGATTCCATTCGAACACCGGACGCATGCCACGATTCTAAATGCTCTGGCGTCAGCAACCCTGTGTTCGGATGAACCTCAAGCGGCACCCTGTTGTAAGGCGGTAAACTCCCTTGAAAGGATGCAGTGCTAAAATCACCTTTGTAGATGATCAGGCGCAAGCTTCTCCAAGTTCTGCTTTGTGTTCTGCTGGCATGCCCCGCAGATGCCGCGACGCACAAGCTCCACGTTTCCGTAAAAAAACGAATCGATGCCATTCTGGCGCAGCCAGACCTCGCTCAGGGCTTTTGGGGAATTGAGATCACCTCACTCAAGAGCGGGAAGTCTCTTTTTTCGTTGAATGCAAATAAACTTTTCACCCCTGCCTCTAATACCAAGCTCTTCACGACCGCAGCAGCGCTGGCGCTGATCGGGCCGGACTACAGATTCCGGACCACCGTTGAAACCAGCGGCTCGCTGGACAAGTATGGACGGCTCACCGGAGACCTGGTGCTGATAGGGCGCGGGGACCCGACCCTTTCCGGGCGGCAGCTTCCATACAGCCTGCGCACACAGCGCGATGCAGATCCGACGAAAGTGCTGGAGCAACTCGCGGATGAACTGGTGCAAAAGGGAGTGAAATACGTTGATGGAGACGTGATCGCCGACGACTCCTACTTTGCCTTCGAACGTTACGGAGAAGGCTGGAGCCAGGACGACCTGGTTTGGGCCGAGGGCGCTCCGGTTTCGGCGCTCACGGTTAACGACAACGTGGTGTTTGTAAATATTCTTCCGGGGACGCGCCCGGGCGATAAAGCCTTCGTCAGCCTCACTCCGGCTGCGGACTATTACAGCATCGACAACCGTTTGATGACCACGCCCGCCGGCTCGGGACGCAAGATCTATATAAACCGCGAACCCGGATCGACGCAACTGACCCTTTGGGGAACCATGCCCATGGACGACTCCGGGGCCAATGAGGGGCTGGCTATTGAAGACCCGGCGGAGTTTGCCGCCAGTTTGTTTCACCACTTCCTCGAAGTGCGTGGAATCGCCATTTATGGCAAGCAGCGCACCCGGCATACGGAACTCGCGAGCCTTTCCACGTTTACGAGTACGGTGATTGCTTCCACCCGCGGCGGGGATGAGCACTCGCTCACTTCGCCCACCGGACCACTGGTGCTGGCGGAACATCAGTCAGCTCCTCTCTACGAAGACATTCAAGTCATCAATAAGGTCAGCCAAAACCTGCACGCAGAAATCCTCCTGCGTTTGCTGGGACGCGAAAAGGGCACCGGAGGCACGGTGCAGGCCGGCCTCGAAGTGCTTCGCGGTTTCCTGAACAACGCCGGGGTTTCCGGCGAGGACTATGCGTTTTACGATGGATCCGGGCTATCGCGGCAAAACCTGGTGACTCCCAACGCCATCGTGGAATTACTGCGCTATGCCTCCGAACAGAGTTGGGGGAAGCAATTTCGTGACTCCCTGCCCGCCGCTGGCGTGGATGGGTCAATGGCTGACCGCTGCCGGGCCTTGGATCCTGAGGCGCACGTATATGCGAAAACGGGCGCGCTGGGTGGAGTGAAAACGCTCTCCGGCTACGCGGTCACTCCCCAGGGAGAGCAGCTCGCGTTCGCGGTCCTTACTAACAATTTCAGCCTCCCGGGGAAGCGCATAAACGACGTGATCGATAGTATTGTGGAAGCTGCGACCAACAACTCCAGGAAATGACCCTTCTCCGGCGTGCGGCTCTTCCTTCCTGCCTCATCTTCTTTTTTCTCGCCTTATCCGGCTGCGAGATCCAGCGCCGAAGGAGCGATGCCGAGCTGGGATTGACCCCTCAACAAGCTGCGGGGCGGCATATCTATGACCAATATTGCGACCGCTGCCACGCCCCTTACTCGTCGCGCAACCGCCAGGGTCCCAGCTTGAAAGGCGTATTTAAACGGCAGTATCTTTCTGCCAGTGGAATGCCTGCCGCCGATGCGCGCGCCAGCGACATCATCCGCCTCGGCAGGAACAAAATGGAAGGCTTTGGCCAAGTGCTCACGCCGGAGCAGATCGATGATCTCCTCGCTTATTTGCACACTTTGTAATTTTTTAGGCCCGGATTAAGATTCAATCTTCTCTACCACTTTGAGGTCTGACATGGCTGAAGTTGTCTCTGTTCCCGCAAGCGGGAACCCGCCGTCCACTGATTTCCCTTTGTCGGAGGTTTATGCCGTTTTCGGGGCCGAGCCAGAAGTGCTGGCCTATGCCATGGCGAAGTATTCGCGGTCGTCGCTTTCCATGAAAGAGTCACTGAAGGAAATCAGCACGCAAAAAGCCGAGAAATTCCTTAACACGTTTTATTTCCAGTACGGACATCGCTCCATCGCCGATCTTGCCCATGTGGCGCTGGCAATTGAGCGGCTCTCGATTTTGGCGGCCATTGTCATTGCGGATGAACCGCGCTGGGACGGTCAGGAGCGCTCCACCCGATATCAGGATTTCCGGAAGAGTGGCTACTTCACCCCGGACTTCGCGGGCGACGGGGCCGCGCGAGATCTTTACCGGCAAACAATGGATGGGCTTTTTTCGGAGTATGAGAAGACGTCAGAAATTATGTTTCATTACCTGGCCGAGATTACACCCAAGCCGGCGGAGATGAAGCAGGAGGCCTACGAGCGTACGCTCAAGGCCCGCGCTTTTGACATTTCGCGCTACTTGCTGCCGCTCGCGACCAATACTTCCCTGGGCGAGATCGTCAACGCCCGCACCCTGGAAACCCAGATTGCGCACCTGCTCTCGCATACTCACAAGGAGGTTCGGCGCTTGGGCGAGCTGCTGAAAAAGGCGGCGGGTTCGGCGGCATATAACGTGAATCACGATGCTCTGCAAAACCTGGTCAGATGCATCCACGAGGCCTCGCCTCAGCTTGGTATCCGTGCCGAGGCAGAGCTGCTGAAAGAAGTCCGCGTCTCGCCGACGTTGGTGAAATACGCTGATCGCAATTCGTATGAGATCGACGCGCGCCGGGAGCTGCAGCAGATGGCGTCTGAACTGATGGGCGGTGCAGCGGTCGATCAAGCTCCGCTCGTCGATTTGGTGGACGACGAACCATTAGAAATCGAGCTCCCGAGCACGCTGTTATACGAGCGCTGCAGCTATCCCTATCGCCAGATTCGCCGCGTTGTGGAGAACGCAGGACAGGCTCGGCGTACTGAAATCATTGATGCCGGTCTCCGTCACCGCGGCCGTCACGACGAAATGTTGCGGCCCTTCCGGGCCGGGCAACAGTTCCGCTTCGACATTCTTATGGACATTGGTGGCTTCCGCGACATGCACCGCCATCGCCGCTGCATCCAGATCGAGCAGCAATTTACTACCGAACACGGGTATGACATCCCCAGGGAATTGAAACCCGCGGGCGCGCTCGCCACGTATACGAGCACCATGAATCAGGCCGCGAATGCAGTTCGGACCATTGGCGCAAACGCCGCAGCGGAGTCGCAAGAAAATTCCCAATATGCGATCCCGCTCGGCTTCCGCAAACGTACTCTCTTTAAAATGGATTTCGCCGAGGCGGTGTACATTTCCGAGTTGCGTACCGGTCCCGCCGGCCACTTCTCTTATCGCAACGTGGCCTATGCCATGTTCGAAGAAGTGGGGAAGAAGTATCCGGCGCTGGCAAGGCATTTTCGCGTGCACGACGTGCGCCAGCCGCTGGACCTGTTGCAGCGATGAGCGCCTGCGGGATGGCACTGAACCTTTTTTAGAGGAGAATGTGACCTGGACTTAGAAAAGCTTTAGGTGGATGGTCAGATATGTCTTGGGATTCTGCCGGATCGCTTTGACCAGCTCCTGCGAATCGGTTAGCAGCTTGTTGCTGTTTTGATAGAGTGAGGGATCGCGCAGGAACTTTCCAGCGGTGCCCTCCCCGGCGTTCAACCGCTCAACCATATCGGAGAGGCGATTCATGGTGTTCTGCAGCTTGTTGGCGAACTCCTGATCTTTTGTCACCTTTCCCAGGGTGCCTTTACCGGCATTGATATCATCCGTGAGTTGCCTGATATTTGCGACAGTCTGGCTGGCATTGTTGTACAGCGAGGGATCTTTAAGCAGTTTGCCCGCAGTCCCATTCCCTGCGTTCAGGTCATCAATCATCTTATTGACCTTGTCGATGGTCCCATTTGCCTTCTGGTACAGGTCGTCGTCTGTAATCAGTTTTCCCAGGCTCCCCTGCCCTTCTGCTATCTCCTTGACCAGAGTCTGGAATTCGCTAACCGTGGAGTTCACGCGCGTGTACAGGCTGGGATCGTAGATGAGCTTCCCGATCGATCCCTGTCCGCTTTCCACAAATGCAATGATCCGATCGGCGCGCTTCAGCAGAGCATCCATATTTTGAAGCGTGCTCTGGCCCGCGCGCATGACCTCCTCGTAGCCCGGCACCGCAGAACTGGAGAGCGTATCGCCATCGCTAACGGGCGGCCCTTTGGCCTGGGAGCTGTCAATATTGATGTAGGTCTCGCCCAGAACTCCAGCGGTGGAGAGCAGGGTGCGGGAGTCTTTGTGAAGGTAGAAGTCGTATTTGGTCACGACCTTCATTGTGACCTCCACCGGAGTGAGAGGCCTGCCGGCGACTACCCGAATCGCGCTGACATTGCCAATGTCCACCCCGCTCAGGCGCACCGGGGCCCCGCGGCGCAAGCCGTTGGCATCGTCGAAATAAGATTTCAGGAGAATTTTCTTGGTGAAGATTCCGCCGGTGCCGCTCATGAGAAAGATCAGTATCGCCAAAGTAATGCTGGCGACTACCACCGTGATGCCAACCTTCAGTTGAGACCATTTCAACTGTTTCTGGCTAGGCAACTATCCTCCCAAGCAGCCCTGTGTCTGTCCGAGACGGCGGCATAATTCGACATCAGGATTTTTCTGATGATAGCAGAAGGCGGGAGATTTTCAGGCCACCGAAAAAGGCCGCCGGAACTTGCCTCGTAACAACAGCGCAAGGGAGTACGCACCGGCCCCACACATCAGGGTGGCATTCAGCCCAAACTGTATTGCAACAACCATGGCCAGCACCGACCCCAACACGCTGGAAGCGGCATTCATCGCCCAGGCCCATTCGATGGACTCCTCACCCAGGCCGCGAAGCCCGGTTGGAAAGGGCATACCCATCAAGAATCCAAGTGGAACCAGCACCGTAGCGCTGATGATCAATTTAAGTACGAAGGCCGCTCCTACCAGGCGCTCCAGGATAAACGGCAATGCGCCGGCATAGAGCAGCAAAGCCACGACGATTATCGCCAGTGGCAGCCACACGCGCCCGAAGTCCGCGAGCCACGTTCTCGAAACTACGCTACCCGCGCCGCTCGTCAGCAACATGAGAAACACAACGACAGTGAGCGCGTAGGTTGGATGTCCGAGAAAAAGCACGAAACGCTGGATCAAAGCCACCTCAACCACGATGTAACCGAGCCCCAGGGCGACGAAGTACAGCAGTGGCGCCGCGGGCCGGCGGCTTTCCCCCTGCAGGAGCAAAGGCGTGACCAAAAATGCCAGCACTGCAAGCGACGAGATAATGAGCAGCATCCCGAGCACGGCAACTCCCAGGTTAACCTTCCAATCCATGGCCTGGGTGCCGGACGTAATATGCAGCAGCCTTGCCGGCTTCAGAGTGAAAAAGAAAAATGGGATGTTGTCACTTACGGGAGCGACGTTGAAAGCATAGTTTTTGCTAAAAGCCTCGGGGTCATTGCTGTGTACCAGTGACGAGAACGCATTTGCGCCCGGTTGCGACGGAGCGTACAAGAGGTTCAGCGGCGGATGATCGCGTAAAAACTGCCTGAGGGTGGCTTCCTCCTCCAGAGTGAACGGACTTTTTTTTGCCAGGACCGCCACCGGAATTCCATCTTCGTCAAGCTCCCCGTCGGAAATAACCATGAAGTGGCGGGAAACATCTGCGATTCCCAACTGGTGCAGCGCGGTCGTGGCCACGGAGACGACGCGCAAGGCTTCGCGAGGCTCCTGGAATTCCCAGCGGGTGACGGCAATCATGCCGTCGGGCTTCAAATGATCGAAATATTCATGGAAGGCCTCAGTGGTGTAGAGGCTATTCTCGCTCAGCGCGAACGCACCCGCCGCAGTCGAGGCCCAGGTATCGACCAGCGTCATCTGCAGTACGTCAAATTTGTCATGGGCTTTCCGTATGAACGAGCGACCGTCACCAACGTACAAATGCACATCGGGGCGCTGATAAAGATGGTAGGCAAACTCCGCATAGCGCTCGCGCATGATGGTATTGGCGATGATGGGATTGATCTCAATCCCGGTGACATTGGAACTGCCGTTGGCAATGGCGCGGAGAACGTCCACCCCCCCGCCGGGGCCGATAATGGCGTAATTTCCGCGCGGACGAAGAGCATTTACAACGGCAGGAGGAGCGGCCATTAGATTGGCCTGCCACTCCGATCCTTCCCAATGCCGCGGGTCAGCATTCATGATGTAGGTGTTGGCGTCGGCATCGATCACGATCAGACGGCTGCCATCCTCGCCCTTATCCACCTCGACGCGCGAGATCGCATTCCAGCGGGAAAATTCAACATTCTTCCGGCGCAGTCCTTTGGCCCAGACAACGTCAACAAGCCGGCCAGAATGGTCGCAAGCGATAAACAGGGCGAAAGCGGCGGCCAGTGTTAAAGTGATTTTCCGCGCTCTTACCGTCGGACTCCAGAGAACTGCTGCAACCGAGGAACTCAAGGCTGCAAACAGAATCGCATTGGGTGCGCCAATCCAGTTCAGCAGCGGCACCACCGCCAGGCAGGCCAGCGCTCCACCGCCGAGATCAGCGCCATAGAGCTTCGGGATACGATGGGACTCTCTCGCGAATATTGTCGAGAATTGCAGCCCCGTCAAAAAGAAGGGGACCGCCGACCATAGGTATATCACCGTCAGCCGGAGAAAATTGCCGCCGCTCAACTCGAGCGAAACTGGCACGTGCAGGACGATTTCGAGCACCAGCGGGATGGAGACGGCGTTCCCGAAGCTGCAGATTGCGGCAATGCGGCGGATGCCCCATGCATTCAAGCGCTGCTTCCAGAGGTGCGCAAAAACCCCTCCCGCTCCCAGTCCCAGCAACGCGATCGATATCGCCAGAAACGCAAAGTGATAGAACAGCACCACCGAGAACAGACGGGTCAGCGCCAACTCCAGCAGCAGCGCGGAAAAGCTGCCTAGCGCGATTCCGGAAAACAGAGTCTTCCCGCGCACCTGTTTCGAAGTTGTCGCGCTTAGGGGCGAGAGGGTGTCGTGGGCGGCGGCCATGAAAGGCGTCAGTCTAACAGAACGTTAACTTGCCGAAGACCGATGACTAAGAGGCGTTCTCTGTGGCTATTGTAGGGGCGGGTGTCCGCCCAGGCCGGACGGGGCGTCCGGCCGCACATGGACTGGCCTCATGGCCCGGGTCTGGCCTTTGCCGTCCCGATCGAAATGCGTCTCGTATCAACGACTATCCGGCGGCTAGCTCTCCAGGATCACACTGGCTATCGCTAGTTCAGGAGTATGGGAAAGCGAAAGGGAGACGTTTTTCGCTTTCAACCGCGCCGCCATTTCACCGGCTTTGCCGTGGAACCGAAGCGTCGGACGGCTGCCGGGTTGCCGGAACACCTCGATATCACGCCACCGCACACCCCGACTCCAGCCTGTACCCAAAGCCTTCATCGCCGCCTCTTTTGCCGCAAACCGCGCGGCATACCTTTCAACCCGGTTCGCCTTGGAGTCACAATATTGGATTTCACCATCGGTGAATACGCGGCGCAGAAAGCGCTCGCCAAAACGCTCGATGGATTCGGCGATGCGCGGCACTTCTGAAATATCGATTCCGGTGCCTACAATCATGTCGAGTACGTTAGCACGGCATAAAAGCGCCGAGCCACGCGGAGGCGGCGGACCCAACCGGAACCGTCACAGCAGCCGGTCGCCGCGGTACAGCAACCGCCCATCTACCATTCGGGCCTCGTCCATTAATTTGTGCGGTGTGGCGGGCCTGACGTCGTCAATGTGGAACACTTCATGGCCGTGAGCAACCAGCCAGTCGGATACCAGCATGCGATGACAGCGGAAGTACACGCGCTCAGCGCACATGTATGCGGTGCACGATTTCTCTGCAAGGGTGACCAGCTTCGCGACCGCATGCTCGAACTCGGGCGCGAGCATGTAGTCTGCATAATTTCGGAAGCTGTCACTGCGGAGCGCCACGTTGGGAGAGTCTGCGAGAGACTTTCGCCGGCGCCCGCCCAGGTCCTTCATCCAAAAATATTGCATCCCTACTTGCGGCAAAGCTTCCACCAGCGAGTCGCGATTGAAGTGCGGCAGGCGGCGAGATGCTGGGAACGCTCGAATGTCTGCCAGGTTTTCAATTGCATGCGACTGCAAGGCGGTGACCAGCTCTTCGAGAGATCGCGTGGAGTGGCCGATTGAATAGAGCGTGGCCATAATTAAAGCCGCGAAAGTGATTCGGCGAGATGACTCTCCTGCTCCGGAAAAACCGTTCTCAGATCGAAGAGCACGCGGCCTTGCTCGACACGGGCGATGATCGGCAACTCTATGCTGCGGAGACGCCTAAGAATCTGGTCGCCGCTCAACTCCGGGTGAGTGATGGCGATCAGGGTCGTGGGCAAAACTGCTGAAGGCGCGGACCCGCCACCGAGCAGCGATTCGCCATCCATCAGCTCAGCCTTAACTTTGTTTGTCTTGAGAGTCGCGACCAGCGCTTCCGCCCGCTTGGTGATCTTAGCTTTCGAGAGCGACATCATCCGCAATGCTGGCAAGTTGGCATAGTCGCGTTTGACGTAGGCAATGAGTGTGGCCTCGAGTGCGGCGTAGGTGAGCTTGTCGACGCGCAAGGCGCGAAAAAGAGAATTGGAGCGCATCTTTTGAACCAGGTGTCCCCGCCCGCTGATGAGGCCTGACTGCGGACCGCCGAGCAACTTGTCGCCGCTGTAAGTGACGACATGTACGCCCGCGCGCAGGCTGTCGAGCACGCCCGGTTCGTGGTTGATGCCAATGGTGAGCAGATCAAACAACGCGCCGCTGCCCAGATCTTCCATCAGCGGAAGTTTGTGTTTGTGAGCGAGCGAAACCAGTCCGGTAATCGGCGCTTGCCCGGTGAATCCGGTGATCTCGAAGTTTGATCGATGAACTCGCAGCAGCAAACGGGTTCGTTCATTGATGGCCCGCTCGTAGTCGGAGATATAAGTCCGGTTCGTGGCGCCAACTTCGCGCAGCATCGCTCCCGACTTCGCCATCACCTCAGGGACCCTGAATGAACCACCAATTTCAACCAGTTCGCCGCGCGAAACAATTACTTCTCCGCCCTCGGCAAGAGTGTTCAGGACCAGCAGCACGGCGGCCGCATTGTTGTTGACGACTATAGTGGAAATTTCGCTTCGGGTATCGGCGGCCTCCGAAAGCAACTTCCCGAACAGCCTGTCAACATGCACATCCCGCTTTCCGCGTTCGCCGGATTGAAGATCGAATTCGAGGTTCGAGTAGCCTGCGGCAGTTTCGCCAACGTGCTCCAGCGCTTTTGCGGAAATGGGGGCTCGCCCCAGGTTGGTATGCAAAATGACGCCGGTTGCATTGATCACCGGACGCAGCGAGTACCCAAGCGCTCTCCTCAGTTCAGCTTCAACCGCGGACTGAACACCGGAAATAGCGAGCGCGAGCCGGGCGTCATCAAGGAGCCCGGCGGCAATCTGGTTACGCAAACGGGAGAGCACAACGCGAGCAGCTTCGGTAACGGCGGCCTGGCCTTCCTGTGCGACCAGCGATGCCAGCTCCGAGGCGCGCGCGAGCTCGTCAACCCCCGGCAGCTCGCGATACAGATCGGCTTGCGCTTTCATCCGGAAAGATTATCCCACTTCCACCAGCCCGTAGCTCTTCTGCCAGCGGGTGCGCATCTGGCGCAGGGCTTGGTCGATCTCGATCTGTGAGATTTCAGAGTTTGGCCCGGCCAGCACCGCGGCAGCTTCCTTCTTGGCCAGCTCCAGCAGATCGCGGTCGCGGATTAGGTTGGCAACCTGGAAGCTGGGCAATCCTGCTTGGCGGGTGCCGAAGAATTCCCCGGGCCCCCGTAGTTCGAGGTCTAATTCGGCGATCTGGAAGCCGTCGGGGGTACGCACCATGGCATCCAGGCGGCGCTCGCCTTCTTCGGAAATCTTGCCGCCGGTCATCAGGATGCAATACGACTTGGCCGCGCCGCGACCGATCCGTCCACGCAATTGATGAAGTTGCGCCAGGCCGAAGCGCTCTGCATGCTCAATCACCATGACTGCTGCATTGGGAACATCGACGCCGACTTCGATCACCGTCGTCGAAACTAGAATCTGAATTTCGCCGTTCTGGAACAGCTTCATCGTCATTTCTTTCATTCCCGCATCCATTCGTCCGTGCAGCACCGCGACCCTAAGATCGGGGAAGACCTTTTTGCTTAGCTCCCCGTACATCTTCATAGCAGCCTTGAGCTCCGTCTCCTCGTTCTCTTCGATCACCGGATAGACGACGTAGGCCTGATTCCCCGCGGCCACCTGGCTCCGCACAAACTGCCATACTTCGGCGGAGCAGTCGTCGCCGACGCGGCGCGTGACAATCGGGGTCCGTCCGGGCGGCATTTCGTCGAGCACGCTAATGTCGAGATCGCCGTAGAGCGTGAGGGCAAGGGTGCGTGGGATGGGGGTGGCGGTCATGACTAATACGTCAGGCTCAGGCACGCTTGCGGCCGCACCAGCGGGAGCCTGCGCTGAGCTTGCCGACGGGACCTCCCTCCCCATACGGCCATTGCTAGCCCCACCGTCGCCGCTCTTCTTCATCAGTTTGAAGCGTTGCAGGACGCCGAAGCGATGCTGCTCGTCCACCACCACCAGCCCCAGCCTGGCAAACTCGACTTTTTGCTCGATCAGCGTATGGGTACCGATCACCATCTGTGCGCTGCCTTGCGCGATATGCCGCCGGGTCTCAAGTTTGCGGTTGTCGTCAAGAGAGCCGGTGAGAAGCACAATGCGGTAGCCGGACGGCTCCAGGATTCGGCGCGCAGAAAAATAATGCTGCTGGGCCAGGATCTCGGTGGGCGCCATAAGCGCGACCTGATATCCGTTTTCGATTGCGATGATGGCCGCCTCGAAGGCTACCATCGTCTTCCCCGATCCTACGTCACCCTGCAACAGCCGCCGCATGGGGGAAGGCTTCTTCATGTCCTCGGCAATTTCTTTGAGCGTCCGTTTCTGCGCCCCGGTGGGATGAAAAGGCAGAATTCTCTTGATGGCCGCGCGCACCCGGTCATTCAACTCGCAGGCGATTCCAGTTTGCGCTTTCTGCTCACGGCGCTTCAATTCGAGGCCCAATTCAATAAAGAACAGTTCTTCAAAGATCATCCGAACGTGCGCCGGCGTTCGAGATGCCTGCAGATCCTGAAGGCTCTCGCCCGCCTCCGGCCAGTGTACCTGCCACAGGGCATCCCGCGGCGGCAGAAGATTGACCCGCTTGCGAACTGCGGCAGGGATCGTCTCCCGCACTTCCGGAGTAAGATTTTCCAGCGCCTTCCGGATAGTCCTGCGAAACCAGCGCGAAGTCAGCTTCCCCTGGCCGGCGGACTCGTAAATGGGAACAATTCGCCCAATCTCCAGCGATTCAGCGACCTTCTGCTCACTGTCGCCTTCACTGTCACCAGATCCGATGATTTCAAATTGCGGCTGCAGCAACTCCAGTTCACCGCGGTTGTCTTCGACTTTGCCGTACAGGGCTACCATCTGGCCAGGCTGGAATTTATCTTTAAGGTAAGCGGCATTGAACCAGATGCATTTCAGCCGCGCACGACCCTGTCCCGCGCTCATCTGGAAGATGGGCATGCGGCGGGTGCGAAATAATCCCGAGGTGCGCACTTCGGCGATGACCGTGGCCATCTCTCCCGCCCGCAGCTCAGCGATTCCGCGCGGATTCAGGCGATCTTCATAGCGAAAGGGCAGATAATGTAAGAGATCGTCCACCGTGTGTACGCCCTTGGCCATCAGGATCTCTGAGAGCCGGGGGCCAATCCCTTTTACGTATTGAACTGGGGTGGAGGGTTCCAGCATCTGATGGGATGGTAACAGTGGAGGGCGCGAGAACGCAGGCGGCTGGCCCGGCTGGCGCAGCTAAGTTTCAGAAAATTGGCGGGGTGAGCGGGCCAGCGGAGCGGATTTGCCTGGGCTTACCATTCAGATGAAGCAAGACAGGAACGGGCGGTGTCAAAACCAGGTATAACGAATTTCGTTCAATCGTTCGTCGCGGTGGTGGCGGGGAACGCGGTGTATTACCTGCTTATGCCCCATCTGCCGCCGGCAGCACAGCACACATCGACGCGATTGGACCTGGGAGTGGTCGTTGATTTTTGGTTTTGCCTGGTCTTTCTGGGAGCTATCAAGACCGCCGCGCGCTGGCGCAACAGTTCCCGCGATGAACCACGCTGAAGCTGGCGTCAGATATCCGATTCTCTGCTCCAACGTTTTAATTCCAACTCAAGTTGCTTCTGCTGGTGGCGCAGATTATTTTGCATCTGTTTCATTTCCTCTTTCACCTCCACCCGGCGCGTCACCATTTCGCGCTGTTTCTCTTCCTTTGCCTGGGCCAGTTCCGGCTGGATCCGCTTGAACTCAGCGGTCGCAATTTCCGGCATCAAGGCCGCGGTTTCAGGCACGCCGCTCATGTACTTGCTTTCATCTGTGTCTTCGCCGGTGACCTCCCCGGTTTTTCTCGGCTCCGGCAAGGTCAGGGTAAGGGTCTGCTCTTTGCGATCTCTGACAACTGTGACCGCAGCTTTGTTCTGGGGGCGCTCCCTCAGTAGCCTGGTAAAATCTCCCGCGTCATTTACGGCTGAACCGTTGACCTTGACCACCACGTCTCCGGCATGGAAACCCGCCTGCTCCGCCCGGCTGCCCTTTTCCACCGAGCGCACCAGCACTCCGGTGCCATTTTTGACGCCGAAGAAGTCGCCCAGTTGCGGAGTAAGACTTTCGATCATCAGCCCGCTGCGACTCGGCGAATGGATGACCACCACCGACACTGGCACATCCATTTCCGGTATGTTAATGGGCGGGATATGAATCGCGGGCATGTTGAAGTTGAAGTCCTGGTCCATATTCGCGACCTTGCTGCGCTGCGCCAGTTGCGCCGTCACGGTGAGAGGCTGGCCGTCGCGGCTGACGCCGAGGGTGACGCTTCGCCCGGGCGGAATTTCGCGGATCATGCGCCGCAACTGCTCCACGCTCTCCACCGCCTGATTATTGACGCTTAAAATCACGTCGTGCTCTTTCAGCCCTGACTTGCCGGCTGGAGCATCCTGGTCCACCATGGTGACCTCGACTCCACGTTCTTCTTTCAGGTGCAGTGCCGCCACCCGGTCCTGGGTCACGTCCCGGGTATCAACACCCAGGTAAGACCCTCCCCAGGGCTCCTCGCCGTAGAATACATAGGGCTGCCCACCCGGTTGCGCCAGCAATGTGGCGGGCACGCTTGCCATCATCATGGCCACAGCCGCGGAAAGAATTCGTACTTTGAATTTCATAGCTCCCCCTATTGTGCGCGACGAATGTAGATGTTACCCATGGTGGTGCGTACTTTCAGTACCGGTCCGCCGCTATTCAAAATCCCTTCTGCCGAGACCAGCTTGGGGCCGTATTGTCCGCCTTCCGAAGAAACTTTAATCTCCGGAAAATCGGACTGAATGTGGTGACCATTTGCCGCCTCTATACTGGCACGAACCGTAATATTCAGGTTCGCCGCCAGATAGACCGTAATGTCTCCAACTCCTGTTTCTAGTGTCGAATCGCTTCGTGCTGCGCTCGACGAGATGAATTTCGCGATCACCGACCCGGCGCCAGTTTCAACTCGTGCCGAAGGAACGCCATCGAGTTGAATGCTGCCGCCGCCGGTCTCGGCCTTAACTGGCCCAGACGCTGAAGCCAGGCGGATGCTTCCGCCGCCGGTTTCCATTTCCGCTCCGCCGCCTATCTCTCCCAGCTCAATGCCGCCGCCGCCCGTAGATGCTTTCACTTGGCCGGAACATTTCTGCACTCGAATGCTGCCGCCGCCGGTTTCAAGTGAAGCTCCCTGCAGCCCCGAAAGCAGTACCAGGCTGCCCCCACCGCTTTCGGCAACCACTTTACCTTTGGCTGAGCCGATGTGAATGCTGCCGCCACCGGTGCGCACCGTCAGGTCGGCGCCAACGTTTCCAACGTCAACTGCGCCCCCACCAGTTTCGGCGCTGACCACCCCGCCGATGTCATCCAGATGGATGGTGCCTCCTCCGCTCTCGGCTTCCAGGCGTCCGGAAATTCCGGTGGTCACGATTTCTCCACCCTCGGTCTCTATCTTCACCAGATCTATGCCGCGCGGAACACTGACGGTTACGTCCGAAGAAAACTTGTGCGGACGTCTGCCCCCCCATTCGGCGACAATCCAGGCAGTATCGCCTTTCACATACGAGTTGATCTTGTAGGATTCGAACTGCTGGCGGGCCTTGTCTTCCGCTCCTTCATAGGACCGATTACGAATCACGTAGGTGATTCCTTGCGAAGAGCCGCCCTGGACCCTAACCGCACCGAGTTGCACTTTGATACGCAGATTGCGCACGCCAGAGAGCGATCCGCTCACCACATTGATCCAGTTCCCGCCCTCTTTCTGTACCGAACTCTGCTGCGCGACGCACAAGGTGACCAGAAGTGCGGCCGGCAGTCCGAATTTTGCCAGTTGTTTCATTTTTTGTCTTTGTTAGTTCGTCTCAACTCGCTGTTAGTTCGTCTCAACTCACTTCTCAATCGATTTGTGGAAGCTGCGCAATCACGGTACGCGCCTGTGCGCGGATATAGCGGTTTTCGTCTTTCGTTGCCAGCCGCTGCAACACAATCCGTACACTGCTGTCGGCGCGGACCGGCTCCAGCAGCCGCAGGGCTTCGATTCGCACTCCCGGATTTGTGTCCGACATCAGAGATTCCAGCACCGCGTCCCGTACCTGCACGTCATCTTTAACGTAGGGTCCGAGGCCATCCAATGCTTTCAGCCGCACACCGGTATTTGAGTCGTAACGCAGCGCATAAATCAGCGCTTCGCGTACATGCGTGTCGTTCGGGTGCTGGGTCAGCAGGTTCACTGAATCCATTCGCACGCCGGCATTGAAATTATTGCGCGCGGCATACAAAAGCAGCTGCTGGATCTTGGAATCGCCCAGCGATCCCGTGCGCACCAGGGGGGCCACGGTGTCGTACTTAATAGTGACCTGGTTTGAGCCGGGCTGCTGCGTGATAGATTCAATCCCGCTGATCGAGGCCACGGATGCCTGCCCGGCCGGGGCCCCGGGCACCATTTCGACGGGCTGCTTCACCATCTTATAGGTCGCGCCGATTCCTCCTGCAAAACCCAGCATGAAGATTGCCGCCGCCAGTGCGGGCGCGAAGCGGACCTGATGCAGCCAGACAGCAGGATCAAATATCAGACGGTGCCACCAGCGGCCCTGCTCTGCGCCTTCGAGAGTTTCGTGCAGCCGCATGCGCGAAGTCGCCAGAAATCCTGGCGCCGGATCCGGCACTACAGTCTTCGAGAGCTCGCTGCGGAACATCTTCACCGACTCCAACTCGGCCGCACAATCCCGGCAACGCGAAACGTGCTGCTCCAGTTCGTGCCGCGCGTCATCCAGCAGCTCGTCATAAACGTACAGAACAATATTTTGTTTGACCCATTCGCAGTTCATAAATTCACCTAAGGTCCCCCAGCACCCCGCGCAGCTTCTGGGTCGCGCGGAACAGCGTGTTCTTGGCCGTGTCTTCCGTGGTATTCAGGACTTCGCCGACCGTACGCAGCTTCAGTCCGTGATAATGCTTCAGCTCGAATACCATACGCTCGCGGGGTGTCAGCTTCTGCAGAGCGCGCAAAATCCGGCCACCCAGTTCGCGACGCATCAGATCGCGCTCCGGATTCGCCCCGCTGCGGGCATCCACTACTTGCGCCAGAACGTCATATTGTTCCCCATCCTGGTCGGTGGAGACCGGGGCGTTTTCCTTTCGCACCTGTTTCTTGCGTATGTTGTCCAGGCACAGGTTGGTCACGATCCGGTAAATCCAGGTGTAGAACGAGCACTCGAACCGGAAACGGCCAATATTCTTGTATGCCTTCAGAAAGGCATCCTGATAAATATCCTGGGCTTCGTGTTCGGATCCGGTCAGGTGCAGGGCCAAGCGCAATACCGCCTGGTCGTAGTGGCGCACCAATTCCTCGAAAGCGGCGCGGCTTCCGCGCTGCGCTTCTCGCACTAACAGCGTGTCATCAATACGGCCTGGACTTAACATGTGGTCCCGCGTTGGCGACTGCTGCTTTTCGCTTCGTGCCACCCGTTCGGCAAGCTCAGGGCCTGCCTGATCGCGATTGGCGCCCGGATGAGAGCACTTGCCAACCGGAAATTGTACAACCCACGCATCGGCCGGCATCTCGTTCTGTCCTTAGCGTCGGGGGGCAGGTTTCAGTCCCCGGCTGCTATGAGATAGACGGTGAAAGGCACCGTAGGTGAGCAAGTTATTGGTGGCTCAGGCGGCTTTTAGTTGGTTATGGCTGGGTGTTGAGCATGGGCAGGTCTGCGGTGCTGACCGCCCCCGGATCGTCTCGGAGCTTGATGTAGATCGTGCTCCCTTTGGGTCGGGGAATCGGCAACTCCAGGCCTACAAAGCCATCCGGGACGTTGACCGCCGCGGCGAAATCGGGCTCCACGCTCACGGCGTCAATCAGGAACAGTTTATCGCCGCTCAGAGTACATTCCTCGGCCAACGCCGGGCCGTTTTCAGTAGATTGAACTTTTTGCGGAGCTGAATCTTTATCCGGGGCGCCAGCGCAATAAACTCCCTTCAGCGCTGGGATTCGAACCAGCTTAACCAGGGGCTGCCAATCGCCCGCGATGCCGTCGCCGCTTACGGGACGGAACTTCAGGGGGCCAAAGGCGGAAGGTCCCAGTAGTTTCACGGGATCGAGCACCGCAAAGACCGTCTTCGAATCCTGCAGCGTCAGGTTGCCATCTTTGACGCTTAGGTCGGCGCGGAACGACTCGTCGGCGGTCGCTACCTCGACCTTTTCGTTAGGAGCAAAGCTTTCCGGGACCTGGGTCTTAAGGAAGAAATTCAACCGCGCATCCTGCGGAAGTTCATCGGAATTCCCGAGATGAACCACCGGTGCGGGATCGGTCTCATTGAGTTTCACGCTTTTGCCGATAAGGCCAAGCCTGGGCCGGGGCGCCTCGACGCTACTGTTCAGCTCGAGTGTACGGCCGTCTTTGAGTGTTACCCGTACCAGCAATCGGCCGTTTGCGGGTAATTTCGCGCTGCTTGCAGCATCCTTTGTGACCAGCTTCAATTCATCCTGCTGGTTGGCGCGGGAAAGCGTCTCCGGGGTGAAGGTCACGCCATTCGCCTCCAGTGCGGTGACCTGGTCCAAACGGGTTCCCTTAAGCACACCCTCGGAATCACCGGAGTAAATCCTGAATGCGTCGAGGCTGCCGGCTTCGGCGTAAGTATGCAGCCGCACCTCATCCGGATCGGAAAGGACAAATTTCTTTACCAGCATGTTCAGCGTTCCCGGAGATGCGTTTTCCAGCGGAACCTTGATTTCCAGCTCGCCTGGATTCGCAACTTTCCACTCCGCATTACTCGTTTTGCCGTTCCCGTCCTCCAACAAGACTTCGCTGACGCAGCAGACGTCGGGCGACTGAAGATGAATCGTATCTTGCCTCCCGACAATAAGGGCGCTGGCATCTTTGGAGGCGACAACCCATTGTCCCGGCCTCGACGCCCGCACGCGGAAGCGTGGCCCATCAAAAGCCTTGAACCCCCAGACGCCGCGCAGAGTTGCGTTCGCCTCGCCATCCAGGCTTGCCGAATGCGTGGCCTGGGTGTCGACTACGAAGCCGCCGCGCGCCGGGTCTGGCTTGGCTGGCAGGTCAATGCCCGCTCCCGGCCTGGTTTGAACATGAAGAACGAAGTTATGCGCTAGTTCCGTGGCGAAAGCCAGCGGCGCGCCATCGGCCGGCAGCACCAGCCCCGGCTTGTCAACACAGAGGACCTGCGCAGCATCCAGGGCGCGCAGCGGTGGAGCAATCGCGGCACGCACCTGAGGCAACCCAATGACCAGCACCGACTTCGGATTGCGGAACGAAGGCGGATTGTTCAGGCGAAGATTCAGTTGATTCTGTTTGGGCAGTGAAAGCGCCGGTATGTACTGGTACTGCGCAGTGTGCGCGGTACTCAGAATCCTAGCCACATCTACCACCGCGCCGATGTAAGGACTGTAATATCCGCTGCCCGCAGTCGGAGTTGAACTGAGCTGCGCCAGCAGGTCGGTGGGGGCGCCCGTGGTCAAGGTCGCGACCATACTTTGACTGTGCGCGTCATCCAGCACTGATTGATCTGTGTTCTGCGCGAGGCACGGCACCTGTTGCGCGCTGGGCTTGTCGAAGCATTGCTGATCCAGCCGGATGTTGAGGCTTCGGGCCAGCAGCGTGGTACGCGCTTTTATCTGTTCGGCATCGTTGCTGGAAGTCTCGCGAACCGCCTCCAGATACCTCTCCAGACGGGATCGATCGAGGCTGGCCTGCTCCAAATCCTGGGCCGCGCGCACGAACGCACCCGGTTTGCCGCGAACAGCCGTGCGCAAAGTGCTGAAGCCACCTCCAGTATCGGGTGCTAGCAGAACGATGGCTTCTTCAGCCTCCTTGGGTACGGTGACGAAGATTCCTTCCTCATGCACGTCCTTGGCCCAAGTCTCAGCCCGCGTGAACCAGGACTCCGGCGGTGGATTTGTCGCGCCCCGCAGAAAGACTACGACCATCAAATAGTGCACTGATTGACTGTCCGGCAGATCCGGGTGAATCCAAAGACGGTCTCCCGGCTCCAGATTGGGCACTTGGGCGATGGGCAGAGTCACGCCAGCCCGCCGCACCCGTACCTCCACCCGCGGACCGATCAGATCGAACGCCGCGCTCTCGCCATTCGCAGGCCGAATCGCCAGCACGAGGAACGGCAAGAGCGCAGCCACGGTTGCATTTTTCAGAAAAGTAGCAAAGGCACCCAGACGCACTACCCCCCCTCTTCTGAACAAGACTTCGGAACTACCCGCCAGCTTCCGGTTTCACCAGAAATTGTGTTCGCGGCACGAAAAGCGGGCGCTGATAATCTGGCGAATAGCTCTATGCTAGTGGGCGCAAAGTTGGGGGGCAACTAACGTTGGTACCGAGTCCGCGAAGGCCGCGACGGGTCCGAGATTGGACTCAGCGGCTCCCTACCACCCCTCGCACGGACTCAATCAGCTTTGCGGAGTCGTACCCGATGCCGTCCTTAAATACGGTCTCCACGTTCTCGATGTCTTCGATTTTCTGCGAGGGATCGCCTTTGATCAAGACCAGGTCCGCTTGCTTTCCTGGAGCAATGGCGCCGATCTTGCCGGCCTCGCCCAGGTACTGAGCTCCGTTGAGAGTCGCAATGCGGATTGCTTCGAGTGGCGTGAAGCCCGCCTCGACCAGCAGCTCGACTTCACGCTGGTCGCCGAAGCCGGCTACGACTCCGCCCATGCCGGTCGGATCCAGGCCGGCGAGCAGCAAGCCCCCGTTTTTCACGAATGCGCGCTCAAATTCCATCTCTTTCTTGAAGGCCGCCGCCCACGGCGACGTCTCTGTTCCGTACCGCTTTTTTATCGTCCCCTCGTCCGCAGCTCGGAGTTTGTTATTGAGGACGTAACTGCGCGCGTCGGGAGTCAAAGTGTCGAGTACGCGCTTCTGCATGCTCGGCCTTCCGGGTACATCCATCTCAAAGACCGGCAGTGTGGACGTAATCGCCACGTGACGCTGCACAAGATCAAGAATCATGTCGTGCACCGGACCGGATTGCACATCCAGCCTGCCGTACAACTCGATGTCATTGGGGACGTCGGGACACTGATCCGGCTTTTTTCCCGGGAAGAACTCGGTATCCACCAGCAACCCATGTTCGAGGTCGTCAATGCCGAGGGCAGCGGCTTCGCGAAAACCGATCGAGCACAGATGCGCGGTCACCTTTGCTCCCCGGGCGTGCGCAGCCTTGATGGCTGCCGAAAGTTCGTCGCGAGTGAGGAAGTTGTAGCCCTTGAAATTATCCACGCCCTGGTCAAGCCAGAAATTGACGGTCTTGGTTGCGTCCTCGGGCCCAGTCAGCTTGTGTGCCTGCAAGACCCAGCTCCCTTTGCCCTCCAGGTAGGGCCCCGTGGGGTGTATCTTCGGCCCCGGGGTTTCGCCGGCATCGATCTTCTGTTTGATTTCCAGGTCGGTGTAAGGTTCGAGGGATCCACCGGTGCGAATTGTAGTCACACCCCCCGCAAGATAAAGGCGCGGAAAGCTATACGCCATTTCTCCGAAAACGCCGTCGCCCATGGGATAGAACATATGATCGTGCATCCCCACCAGACCGGGGATGACGCTGTAGCCGTGCAGATCTAAGATTTGGGCATCGTTAGGAATGCTGGCCGAGGCAGCGTTAGTCACCGATTCAATTTTGCCTTTGGCAAGCACGATCGTCTGATCTTCACGGGCCGGGCCACCGGTACCGTCTATCACGCGAACATGCTGCAGGGCGACCACCGGCGCGTCCACTTTGATGAATTCTTTAACTTCGGGCGAGATTGCTTGAGCGGCCGCCAGTGAGCATGAGATCAGCAGCAGAAGCAATGGGACAGAGCGCATACAGGTTGTAGATCGTACGGTCATGCCTAGAGTCTCTAACAATCGGATCGAACCCATAGAATTATGCGGCAAGTCACTGATCAAGCGCCGTGACGCAAAAGAAAAGCCACCCCGAAAACCGGGCGGCGTTTCAGCCAACCCAGCGCCTGTGGAGATTCATACGTTGAACGAAAAAAGCGCGTCGCCGCGCGTTCGCAAATCGTTCTCTACTCTTTGACTGTTGAGCTGTGGCTAGCGATGCATTGCCATTTGCCGCCGGACATCTTCATCCAGGTATCAGTCCAGCGCTCGCGGCTGTCGACCGGCTTTCCAGTCCCGTCCGTCCCTTTACCCGCCCAGGCCCCGGTCGCGATGGCCGTCTTCCCGAATACCGTGACTTTCACATCGCTAAGTTGATTGGTCTCCCACTTTGCCGCCTTGTTATGCTCGAGCGTCTCGGCTTTTCCAATCACCTTTCCGTCGCTGCCGGTGTTGACGAAGTTATCGGCCAAAAGAGGAGCGATCGCCTCCGAATTGCTCGCCTTTGAGGCCTCTGCCCACTGCTGTTCGAGTCCGGCGATGGCCTGCTCGGTTCCGCCATCCGTTTTCTTGTCTTTTGCTTGTCCCGCGACCATCAGCGACATCAATGCCACTACACACCAAACGAGTGGTCTCTTCATTAGACTTGCTCCATTCTGAGTTTCTAGATTTGTGGGAGAAAATCATACCGCCCCATCCGTCGCAAAGCAATCGGCGGCTGTCCTCGTTAAGGGGCGTAAATTCGATTGTGTAAAAAGGTGGGCTGCCGCGCCTACCTTCGGTTTTGTTCAGAAACCGCCGACGCCCTTGGGTGTCCCAAGTCCGCCGGGACTGTCATAGCCAACTTTCCCGGTGCACAGATACGAGCCGCCACAGCTGCCATTGCTGCCAGAGGTGACGTCGAATAGTCCCGTCACGGATAGCAATCCGGCTGGGTCAACTGCGTTTACAAGGATCACCACAAAGATACTGGTTTGTTATGGACCTCATGCCCATAAAGCCTGAACGCACAGCCCAGATCGAAGAGTACGCGAAACGGCGCGGCCAGGATCCGGTTACGGCGCTGGATGATGCGCTCGAAGCTTACCTGGACTGGGAGCCAGCACTTCGCGCAAACTGTCGAAGCGATTCGTCGCGGAGGCGACAGTGTAAGAGCCGGAAATACTCGCCCCGCTTCACAGGTTCCAGGCGACCTTCACCGAAACCATGACATTCCATGTTGAGTTCACCGCCAGGACCTATCCCGGTCGCGAAGCTTTTCAACATGCGGACTGCAATGGCAGCGCGGTCCGGCCACTGGCCTCCTGCTAAGATCATCCTTTGCCCATTCTGCGCGCCATGGACTCCAAGTACATCCGCAACTTCGCGGTAGTCGCCCACATTGACCATGGCAAATCCACGCTCGCCGACCGGTTGCTGGAGCTGACGGGGTCGCTCACTGCGCGCGAGATGCAGGCGCAGGTGCTCGACTCCATGGACCTGGAGCGGGAGCGCGGCATCACCATCAAGGCCCATGCCGTCCGCATGATGTACATCGCGCGGGACGGCCAGACGTATCAGCTCAACCTAATTGACACTCCCGGCCACGTGGATTTTTCCTACGAAGTCTCGCGCTCTCTGGCCGCCTGCGAGGGCGCGTTGCTGGTGGTGGACGCCTCTCAGGGCGTTGAAGCGCAAACCCTGGCAAACTCCTACCTTGCGATTAATCACGGACTCGAAATTATTCCCGTCATCAACAAGATTGACTTGCCCAGCGCCGACATCGAGCGCACCAAAGAGATGATTGAAAGCGCGGTCGGGCTTGACGCTTCCGATGCCCTGCTCATCAGCGCCAAGACCGGCGAAGGCGTGCCCGACGTGCTGGAGGCCATCGTCAAACGGACTCATCCGCCGAAAGGTAATCCTGATCACCGGTTGCGGGCGCTGCTTTTCGATTCCTGGTTCGACGCTTATCGCGGGGTGATCGTGCTGGTGCGCGTCTTCGAAGGCACGCTGCGCAAGGGCCAGAAAATTCGCCTGTGGTCCAATGGACGCGTGTTCGACGTGGACGCGCTGGGCGTGCTCACACCCAAGCCCGTCGAAATCGGGGAGCTGCGCGCCGGCGAAGTCGGCTTCCTGATCGCCAACATCAAGAACGTGGCCGACACCAAGATTGGCGACACCATCATTGACGAAGCGAATCCCGCGATCGAGCCGCTGCCCGGCTTTGAAGATATCAAGCCCATGGTCTTCGCCGGTCTCTACACCGTGGACGCTCACCAGCACACGCAACTGCGCGAGGCGCTGGAAAAACTGCGGCTGAACGATTCTTCCTTCTTTTTTGAACCGGAAAGCTCGGTGGCGCTCGGGTTCGGCTTTCGCTGCGGCTTTCTCGGCCTGTTGCACATGGAGATCATTCAGGAGCGCCTGGAGCGCGAGTTCTCGCTGGAGCTGATCACCACCGCTCCCGGAGTGCGTTATAAGATCACGAAAACCGGCGGCCAACACATCGAGGTGGATAATCCTTTTCGCTGGCCCGATCCCAGTGAGATTGCCAAGGTCGAGGAGCCAGTCATTCTCGCGACCATTCTGACGAATGAAGAATATGTCGGCGGCATTCTGGCGCTGGTGGAAGAAAAGCGCGGCAAGCAGAAGAGCTTTGAATACGTGACATCCAACCGCGTCATGCTGCAATATGAGCTGCCGCTGAACGAAATCGTGCTCGATTTTTATGACCGGCTGAAGTCAGTCTCCCGCGGATATGCCTCGCTCGACTATCACCTAGCCGATTACTGGGAGTCACCCATGGTGAAGCTCGACATCCTGGTGGCGGGGGAGCCGGTCGATGCGCTGTCGATTATTGTCCACCGTGATTTTGCCTACGAACGCGGCAAGGCGCTGGTGTCAAAGATGAGAGAGCTCATCCCGCGGCAAATGTTCGAGGTAGCCATTCAGGCATCGATCGGCGCCAAGATCATCTCCCGCGAGACGGTGCACGCTATCCGCAAAAACGTGATCGCCAAGTGCTACGGCGGCGACATCAGCCGCAAACGCAAGCTGCTGGAAAAACAAAAAGAAGGCAAAAAGCGCATGAAGCGCATCGGGCGCGTGGATATTCCCCAGGAAGCTTTTTTGGCGGTATTAAAGGTCGGCGAAGGCGGGTAGCGCTCCGTCTGCACGGGCATCATCTTGTTGTTGTTCCGGCGGCTTCAGCCAGGTGCCAGGCCTCTTCGTATTGGTAGTACTTTGAATCCGGGCTGCGAGGGCGCGGATCCTTCCGGCTTAAGCCGCTGAGGCTCCCTCTCCCAATGTAATTTCCTCAGGGGCTAAAGCCCGTTCATTGCCGCCTGCTGCGGCGCGGCTCGAGCCGCGCCCTTTCAAAGCACGAGGAATTGGCGGGATTGGCGCTAACAAAGGGTCGAAAAAGCAGGTTCCTCGAATTAAGAATCGTTCACCTACGCGAACGATTCCGGCGCGCTTCGGAATGGCGGCCAGCGGGGCTGCCTTAGCCGCTTTTTCCAAGGGTAGAATCTGCAATGTTCCCAAACGTGGCACAGCAGGTTTCTCGGACTACGCGGATCGTTTCACGATCCGCTTCGCTCGAAATGACAGAACTTGGACACGACCCTTCGGCTCGCTCAAGGCAAAGGACTAAAGCCCCATTCATTCTGGCTGCGACGGCGCGGATCCTTCCTGCTTAGGCCGCTGCGGGATCCTCTTCCAGCCTGCTGCGGCGCGGGCTGAAAGCCGCGCCCTTCCAAAGCACAGGAGTGCGGGTCGCATCATCAAGAACCACCGCAGGGACTTCCTCTGGTTACGGCTGACGACGGCATCCGGCGGCTGAAAGCGATACGTACGGTCTGGTGAAATTTGTAATCGAAACTGGAATCCGGGAGATTTCCGCTAGTGGGGTGTGCAAAACTTTCAGGCAACATTAAATCTGTGTAATTGCGGCATTTTCTCAGATTTGGCTTCCTTCTTCGGCCACATATCTCTCTGTCCGAAGCACTTAGCGCTCTCTACAACTTTAGTTGTATTCGCCCGGGCAGCCGTTTTTAGAGAATCCTGGCATTGGCAGAAACAATTCCACAAGCTTTCCACAGGGCAAAAGTCTTCAGGAAACTACTCCGAATCGGAAGAACCGTTGGCCATTGATTCGAAGCGAGTCGAGCTCTTCAGGAAGGCCATTTTCACGGTGCCGGTGGGGCCGTTACGTTGTTTACGGATAATCAATTCCGCCACCCCGTCGAGCTCGGGATCGTCGGGTTTATAGACTTCCTCGCGAAAAATGAAGGCCACCACGTCGGCATCCTGCTCGATGGATCCCGATTCGCGAAGGTCAGCCAGTTGGGGACGATGGTCGCCAGCACCGCGGCTCTCGGGCGCGCGGCTCAATTGTGAAAGCGCAAGCACGGGAACAGCCAGCTCCTTGGCCAGCGCCTTCAGCCCACGAGAGATTGCCGAGACTTCCTGGGTGCGGTTTTCATAGCGCTTGCCGCCACCGGACATGAGCTGCAGGTAGTCCACTACGATCAGATCGAGCGTCCCCTGCACTTGCAGCAGCCGCCGCGATTTTGCACGCATCTCGCTCACATTGATTCCTGGACTGTCATCGATAAAGATGGGAGATTGCGCCAGTTGCTCTACGGCGCGGGCGATTTTGCGGGTATCATCCTGCCACAGCGATCCGGTGCGGAACTTGTGTGAGTCCACCCGGGCGACCGAGCAGAGCATGCGTTGCAGCAGAGCCTCCTTTGACATTTCAAGCGAAAAAACGGCCACCGTTTTTCCGTCTTCAATGGCGGCATTTTCGGCGATATTCATGGCGAACGAAGTCTTGCCCATCGAGGGCCGGGCAGCAATGATGATCAGGTCGGATTTCTGCAGGCCACTGGTCTTTTCATCCAGATCGGCGTAGTGCGTCTCCAGCCCGGTGATGCGGCGGCCGCGTTGCAGCAGCGCGTCAATCGAGCCGAACGATTCCCTGATGATCTCCTGCACGCCCATGAAACCGCGCCCGATGCGCTTTTCGGAGAGCTGGAAGATCTGGGCTTCGGCGTCGTTGAGGATGTCCTCGGCGGGGTCGCTCTGCTCGGAGGCGCGCGCGATGGCGGCGGTGGCGGCATGAATCAGCCCGCGCAACAGGGCTTTGTCGCGGACAATCTTGATGTAATGCTCAATGCTCGGGCGGTCGGGAACGCCGTCGAGCAGCCCGGAGATATACGGATACCCGCCGATGGTGTCAAACTCGCCGTGGCGGTCGAGCTCCTCAGCCAGCGTGATCTGATCAATCGCCCGCGACGATTCGGCCAAGTCGACCATGCGCGAGTAGATTCGGCGGTGCGAGTCGAGCAGAAAATCTTCCGGCTTCAGGTGCTCCGCGGCCTGGTTAAAAGCCAGATTGTCGAGCAGGATGGCGCCCAGAATGGAACGCTCGGCTTCAATATTTGCAGGAAGGGTCTGCGCGGAGATGTAATCGGTGGTTGCCACTCAAATTGTTTCGCGATTTTCTTTCAGGTGAGTTTTTATCCGGCGCGAAAGTGATATTAGTCCGCGCGCGCCTGTGAATGTCCGAAAGCCCCTTCGGAAAACCTTCCCCAAATTGATTATTTTCGGAGTCACAGTTGCTTGCTTCGCGATTGAGAAAATATACTGATGCCGAAAGCATAGGCGAATACAAAGCGAAGCTCAAGGAAAAGGTGAGGAAAGGAATCAAGCCAGCGACGGGTTAGGCCAATGACGGACGATGGCGATCAAAAACAATGCGGTCCGGGCCAGCCACCCAGACCGCATTCGCTGCGTGAATTCTCACCGCTGCCTTCCCGCGCTCTCGCGCCAGCCTGGTAAAGACGTCATTGCCAACGTCTTTCATCAGCCGGCTCCGAGCTACGGGGGCGCATCCGCACCCGAAAGTGCCGCTGCATCCATCGCGCCGGACCAGTTTGCAGTCCCGCCATGCGAGACCGTTCTGAGGAGGCCGCAACGCCCGGGTTGCCCACAACGCTTTCACGTTCGGGAACCGCTCGACAGTTCACCCTTCGACTCTGCTCTAAGCAGACCGTCAGAAAAGCTGCCGCAGAACCAGCCTTGCGCGATCACTGGCAGCGTGACCCTCACGCCTGCAGTGTTTGCACTTTCTCGCATGGGGTGATTTCCCGCAATAAGAATTCGCGGCGCCGCTGTGCGAAAACTGTGGAGGATGAGACTTGCTTGTGGAAGGTGGCGGAAAAGGTAGGAGGAAATTCAGACACTGATCAAAAAGACCGACACGGAGTGGACCAGTTCGCCCTGCAGTCAGGTTCAGCTAAATCGCTTTCTATAATAAACGAGGCGGGCGAGGGCGCCCGCCCCACACACACCAATTAATCCCACAGGTTAGTCTCTAACGCCATCCAAAAACGCTCTCAGCTTCCGCGAGCGGGACGGATGCCGCAGTTTCCGCAGTGCCTTGGCTTCGATTTGGCGGATGCGCTCGCGGGTTACGGCGAACGACTGGCCGACTTCTTCGAGGGTGTGCTCGCTGCCGTCTTCGAGGCCGAAGCGCATCTTGATGACTTTTTCTTCGCGCGGCGTCAGCGTACGAAGCACGTGCGAAGTCTGGTCTTTCAGGTTGACGTTGATCACCGCCTCGGCCGGCGAGACTACGGCGCGGTCTTCGATGAAGTCACCGAGATGCGAATCTTCCTCTTCGCCGATCGGGGTTTCGAGCGAGATCGGCTCCTGAGCGATCTTCAGAACTTTCCGGACTTTGGCCACCGGAATATCCATGCGCTTGGCGATCTCTTCCGAGGTCGGCTCGCGTCCCAGCTCCTGTACCAGCTGCCGCGAGGTGCGGATAAGCTTGTTGATCGTCTCGATCATGTGCACGGGGATGCGAATGGTACGCGCCTGGTCGGCAATGGCACGAGTAATCGCCTGCCGGATCCACCAAGTAGCATAAGTTGAAAACTTGTAGCCGCGGCGGTATTCGAACTTATCCACTGCCTTCATCAGGCCAATGTTGCCTTCCTGAATCAGGTCGAGGAACTGCAGACCGCGGTTGGTGTACTTCTTGGCGATGGAAACCACCAGCCGGAGATTGGCCTCAATCAACTCCCGCTTGGCATACTCCGCGTTCATGTCGCCCTGGATAATTTCGCGCTGGGTGCGCTTGAGTGCCTGGAACGAAACCCCCGCTTCCTGCTCCAGCTTTTCCAGTTCGCCATGGACGACGCGTGATTGGCGCCGGTATTCCTTGCGCTGCTCGTCGGAACGCGTGGCCTCAGCCTTCTTTTCCAGGTTCTGGCCCTGGCGATCGAGCGAACGCATGGTATCGACCATCTTGTTGGTGCGTTCGATCAACCGCTTGCGTTCAACGTTGGTGAAGCCCAGCTTGCGCACCGCCAGCGACACGCCCACTACCGCACGCGCCAGGCTATGGCGAAGGCGTCGATAGCTCTTGGGGTTTTTCTTCTGCGAGACGTCGGCGAACTTCTCCTGCACGTGCCCGGCTTTTTTGTAAGCCTTGGCGAGTTCGTCGATTTTCCCGGTAAGCTCGTTCAGCCGGTTCTGCAGGATTTCGTCGGTAATCTCTTCCTCATCGAAGGTGACCACTTCCTTGATGGAGCGGACGCCCTTCTTGAGGTCTTCGCCCATGGCGAGCAGTTCGCGGATCACAATGGGCGACCGCGAAAGCGCCTTGAGTACGCGCAGCTGCCCGCGCTCGATGCGCTTGGCGATTTCAACTTCGCCTTCGCGGGTCAGCAGCGGGACGGTGCCCATTTCGCGCAGGTACATGCGGACGGGGTCGTTGGTTTTTTCGAGGGCTCCGGGGGTGAGGTCGAGTTCAACATCCTCCCCCATCTCGTCTTCTTCTTTATCCAGTGCGGTGGAGGGCAGCTTCGGCCCCTCCAATACATCTATGCCTTGGGTACCGATTGTGGTGAGCAGATCGTCGAGGTCTTCGGGAGAGTGCACATCGTGCGGGATGAGGTCATTGACCTGATCATAGGTGAGATATCCCTTCTCTTTGCCTGTGTCGATCAGCTTTTTAATGTCATCGTACTTGTCGTCGAGAGCCAAAAGAGAGTGTCCTCTTTGTCCGTTGGACGGACATGGAAAGTTTTGTTAAACGGTGGGAACGTGCGGTGGCGAGCTGGACGCCGGGCACAAACCTTAGAATTTTAGCACGAAAGTTGCTGGAAAAGCAGCTTTTGGCTCTGTCGCTGGTTTTGCTCTGCTGGTCTGCTGCGCGCGCCTGCCCAAACTCCTACACCTTGTCGCGTTCCCTGCCTTTAACTATTAGATGGCATGGGTAAAGGTTTAGTTTCAGGGGTTTGAGGGGGACTTTTCGAGCGGAGTGGAAGATTCTCGCGCGAGCTTTTTTCTGAAACGCTACCCCGGCTCGTAGCTGAGGAATTCGTTCAGAAAAACGAAAGCCCCGGTAGTCATCCGGGGCTAAAAGATACTGTACATCGCCTGCGATATCATCATAGTCGCGACGGCGAGGATGTCAAGGGCGTTTCGCGTTATATCGAGCGACTGCGGAGAGCGAGGGACTCGAACCCGAACGGCTGACTGGCCACTCGATCGCTTCGCAGGCGATGTCCAGTACCCACTGGCAACACTCTCCAGACAACCGCCCGTACGCGAGATTGTATTGATGTGTCAGGATGGCGACTGCCACATTCGCAAATAAATTGGGACCGCCTTCCAATTTGGGAACCGGCGAAACTCAGTCCGCGGAAGCGGCCGTAATCGCATCCCCACCCACGCTGGGACTTGGTGAACTCAGCGCCCGCTTCAACCTGAACTTCTCATCCATGAGCGCCTGCACCCTGGCCGTGTCCGGGCTTCGCGCCGACTCGAGCTCTCGCTGTACTTGCTGCAACCTGCGACGAATCTGCATCCGCCGCAACGCCCGCACTGAGCTTTCGACCCTCTCTGCGGTTAGTTCCTCATCGTCTTTCATTAGCACCGCCGCCAGCAGGCCGCGCTCCTGATCGGACACAGGCAACTCCATGAGCTCCGCAGACCCAGTGGCAATCATCAGCGCCTCCAGCAGCGACTCGGCGCCGAGTCCCACATGCAAACGTTCAGCCGAGAGCACAAAACGCGCCTGGCGGGCGGGGTCGAAGGCAGTGTCCTCGCCAGAGCGCTCGGAGACTGAGGCTTCGCTTTGCAACTGCCCTCCGGAGGCCAGTGCGCGAATCAGAATTTTTTCCGCGTCGGTCACCTGCAATTCGGGGGCAGTCTTCACGGCGGCGGTCTTGCGAGTATTGGCCGCATGCTTCAGTTCCTGCCGCAACACCGCCGAGTCGATGTTCAATTTTTGGGCAATTTCTTCGGCCAGTTCATCGCGGACAATCCGGCTGGGCACGCGCTGCACATGCGGCAGCAGAAAATTCACGGCTTTAGCTTTTCCTTCCGCGCTGCGCACCGGGAACTGCGCTCGCGCCCGCTCGATGATGTAGTCGAAATATTTCTGCGAGTTCTTGAGCGCGTTGGCGTAAGCTTCCTTCCCTTTACGGCGGATAAAGAGGTCCGGATCGAATCCCGCATCCAGGGTGAGCACGCGGATGTCGAATTCCTCCTCGATCAGCAGTCCCAGCGTACGCTCGGTGGCTTTCGCCCCAGCGGCGTCGGGATCAAAATTCACGACAACTTGTTTGCTGAACCTCCCCAGCAGCCCCGCCTGCGCCCCTGTGAATGCAGTTCCGGAGCTGGCGATCACGTTGCGGAATCCGGCGGCGAACACCGAGATGCAGTCCATTTGCCCTTCGACCAGAATCGCGTAATTCAGCGCGCGTATGGCTTCCTTCGCCTGGTCGAGATTGAACAGCACTCGTGATTTCGAATAAATACCTGTCTCCGGCGAGTTCAAATATTTCGGCCCGGCCTTCTCGTCGCTTGAG
Organism: Terriglobales bacterium; assembly: GCA_038254805.1. Classification (GTDB taxonomy): domain Bacteria; phylum Acidobacteriota; class Terriglobia; order Terriglobales; family Acidobacteriaceae; genus Gp1-AA145. Next base: position 40,962 of record JBBSFW010000010.1, on the reverse strand, counting down.
AGCGTGCGTCCGGTGAACGCGATGACGCGTCCACTCTCATTGGCGATGGGAAACATGACGCGGTTGCGAAACTTCGAGTACATGGCGGCGAGCGTGGGCTGAGGCTGCGCGGCGGATTGGTCCACGGAAAAAGCAGGTCCCTCGGCTTCACTACGCCCGTCCGCTAGCGATCCACTTTCGCCCGGGATGACAGACGAGGGGGGCGGCTGAGTGTTAAGGGCTAACTGTTGGTTCGTGCTTTCCTGACGGCTGACGGCTGGGAGCTCTCTTTCCACGAAAGCAACCCGCTCTCCCGCAACACCTCTTCGCTGAACTCCCCCTTCAGGCGGTCGCGCAGCAGGAATCCAGAGTCTGGCGCAAAGCCAATACGGAATTTCTTGATCGTCTCTTCATCCAGACCACGTCCCACAAGATATTCCCGCGCACGCGCGCCTTCGGGCCGCCGCAAACCTTCCTGAAACAATGCCGCAGCCCGCTCGTGGATTTCCAGCAGCGCCGTCCGCAGCCGCGCGTCTCTGGCTTCTGCCTCGCTGCTGAAGGTGTGCTTGGGCAGCGCAACTCCCATCTTCTGCGCCACCGCCCGCACCGCCTCGGGGAAAGTGATGTTCTCAAGCTTCTGAACAAAACTGAATACATCGCCGGAAACCCCGCAGCCAAAGCAGTGATAGAACTGCCGGGTTACGTGAACAGAAAACGACGGCGTCTTCTCCTTGTGAAACGGACATAGCCCGGAATAGTTCTGTGCCCCGGCCTTCTTCAGCGTGACGTACTCGCCCACAATGCGGACGATCTCCGCCTGGAGCTTGAGACTCTGCGCGAAATCGGAGTAGAGGGCCATGCGGTTGATGAGACGCCAAGAGAATTGTCAGCCACAGCGGCGCTAATAGGAATATAGCCGAGATGGATTGCTGTGGAGAAGCTGTGGGAATCGAAGCGGCTTTCCACAGCCAGTGAGGAAAATAGGAGGCAGCTATGCTCGCCGCTATTCCGGTTGTTGGTACAAGCCGATCACATTTCCTCCTGGGTCGGCAAACCTGGCTGTGATCTCGGGGGCATCCGCGCCGATCGGCTGGACGATGGCGCCTCCGTTTGCGACCACCAAATCGACAGTCGCGGCCACGCTATCCACCATGATGTAAACCAGAAGACCCGGTTCCGATAAGGGCGGGCGTTTGACCACCCAGGCGCCGCTTACCACGCCTGTCGTATCGTCGAAAGCGGTTGCGCCGTCACCGCGCTGTCTGATTCGCTCAGCCAAAAACCTGTTTATAAAAATCGGAAGAGCGCGCGATGTCCGTGGCCGGAATTTCGATGTAGCAGATTTTCCCATTCGCAGGAGTTGGGGGCATGAGGTTACAGAAGTGCGATCTTAACACTTCCTTGCAGTCAGAAGATCACCCTTTGATCGCCTTCCCGCCTCGTTACCCGCTCCCGGTCCAGATACTCCAGCAGCGGAATGGCATACTTACGGCTAACGCCGGTCAAGTCTTTGAAACCTGCAACGTCAATTTTTGGGGACCGCAATTTGTACGCCGCAAGGTCTTTACGCAATACGGCAAGAGCCGCCTGGTGAAAGACAAGATCGTCGGAGACTTTGATCAGGATTTTCTCGCGCAGCAGCAGGGTCACGATTTTCTGCCCTCGGGCGCGATCAATTTTCAGTCCTGCCAGGACTTGTTTGAGCGCAGGCACTTTCAGTCCTGCCGAGGCAAAGGCATGCTCGATCATCTTCCTGGACTCGGCCTCGTCATTTTTCATGACCACCCCGCGACCGGGAAGATGCACAAGGTCCCCGGCGCTTTGGAGTTTTCCGGCCTCCAACAGGGAACCCAACGCAAAGTCGAAAACCCGGTCGCTGGCGCCGAAGCTTTTCCGCAAAGTCTCAGTCGCCATGCCGGCGACCAGCGGATTCTGCTGCTGAAAACGCGAAACTGTTTCGACCATGCGCTGCAACACTCCACGAATCGCAGACGCTTGAATCAGGACATCTCCAACACGCACAATTTCGCGGTCTGGTTTCAGATAAGACTCGATCACTTCCCTGCGCCAGCCGGTTTCGGCGACTGCCTGCGTGAGCGTCAGCCCCTGGTCTCCCCTGCGGGAGACGCGCGCCTTTAGAATTTTGGCGGCATCCGGCTCCGCCAGAATTTTCAGAAACTCCTCGGATTGTCTCTTAATGGATTTCCCTATAGGAGCCGCGTCGAGGATTACGCCTCCGCCTATAGTCGCGAGAGGGGAAAACTGCCGCAGAATAAAACGGTCCCCGGGTAAAACCAGCACGGGATCCGCCAGGCGCAAACGTGCGAAAGCGGTCTCACCCGGTGCGGCTTGTTTTCGCCCAACCAGAGGGACCGTCGCGATGGTTTGTGCCGCATGAACATGCAGGTGAACGCGGGCGCGATCCTTCAAAGGCTTTGCCGGAGGAAGGAGGGTCAACGAAACGTCAATGCGAGCCGCCGGTTGAAACGTCGCAGGAGGAGAAAGCACCATGCCGCGCGCCAGATGTTCGATGCTCGCTCCTGCGAGGTTCAACGCCGTGCGCTGCCCGGCAATGGCCTCACCAGCGGCTTTCCCGTGGACCTGCACCCCACGCACCCTCACCGGCCTGCCGCCCGGCAGGACTTCCAGTTCTTCCTCTTTGTGGATGGCGCCCGAGATGAGCGTTCCAGTGACAACCGTGCCGAAACCCTTCATGGTGAAGACGCGATCAATCGGTAAGCGGGCCAGGGCGCTGGAGTCTTTGCCGCGGACTTCGCCGGCAATTTTGACCAGCGCGTGTCTCAGATCTTCAAGGCCTGCTCCGGTGAGTGAGCTTACAGGCACAATCGGCGAGTGCGCGGAGTCCAGAAACGACCCTCGCACCAGATCTTCAATTTCCAAGTGCACGACTTCCCGGGTATCAGCATCCACCAGATCGGATTTTGTGAGCACGGTGATACCGCGCGGAACACTCAACAGCCGGCAAATGTCGAAATGCTCTCGCGTCTGTGGCTTGATTCCCTCGTCAGCTGCAATCACCAGCAGGACGAGGTCAATCCCGCTAACCCCGGCCAGCATGTTGCGGACGAAGCGTTCATGACCGGGAACGTCCACAAAGCCGAAGAGCAGCGTTTCTCCGTTAAGCCCGGGAAGCTCAAGATGAGCAAAGCCCAGGTCAATCGTTATTCCTCTACGCTTTTCTTCCTGCAGGCGGTCGGCATCGATTCCAGTCAGGGCTTTCACCAGCGCGGTTTTCCCGTGATCAATGTGTCCGGCGGTGCCGACGATGATAGATTTCATCAGGTTTTCAGTATATTCGCGCGACTTTCACGGCACAGGCGCAGGCGCCCACTCTCCGAGAGTTTCCTATTTGCCAATGTTGTCACCGAGATCACCGAAGGAATGGGTTGGGGCCTGCTTTTGATCTACCCATCGCAATCGGGAAATGCGACAATGGACTTTCCCGACATGACCACTTCGGCGACTCTGGCTGTAACTCCCGAAATTCTGCGTGCCCATGGGTTGACGGCGGCGGAATACGAGCGCATTCAATCGCTGCTCGGCGGACGCGAGCCATCGCTCACCGAGCTCGGCATTTTTAGCGTGATGTGGAGCGAGCATTGCTCGTACAAATCTTCGCGGGTTCACTTGAAGCGCCTGCCCACCTACAGCCGCCGCGTTTTGCAGGGCCCGGGCGAAAATGCGGGCATTATTGACATTGGCGATGGCTGGGCTTGCGCCTTCAAGATCGAATCGCACAATCACCCGTCTTTCATCGAACCTTTCCAGGGAGCCACCACCGGAGTGGGCGGCATTTTGCGCGATATTTTCACCATGGGTGCGAGACCGGTGGCGGTGATGGACTCGCTGCGGTTTGGGCCGATTGAAGGCCATCCGCGCCGGGACCAGGCGGGGCGGGAGCCCTCGCCCGCCGACGCAGGCGCTGCCGGCATTCGCCGCAACCACTCCATCCTCGAAGGTGTGGTGAGCGGCATCGCTTCTTACGGCAACTGTTTCGGCGTTCCCAATGTCGGCGGGGAGACGAAGTTTGAATCCTGCTACTCCGGCAACCCGCTGGTAAATGCGTTCGCGCTCGGCCTGGTTCGCAAAGATCAAATCTTCTACGCGAAGGCATCGGGCGAAGGCAATCCGGTAATTTACGTGGGTGCGAAGACCGGACGCGATGGCATCCATGGCGCGACCATGGCCAGCGAGGAATTCAGCGAGGAGTCCGAGGCCAAGCGTCCCAATGTTCAGGTCGGTGATCCATTTCTTGAAAAGCTTCTGCTCGAAGCATGTCTGGAAGCGATGCAGACCGGGGCCATTATTGGTATCCAGGACATGGGCGCGGCCGGGCTGACGTGCTCCACTTGCGAGATGGGGGCGCGCGGCGGCGTTGGGCTTGAAATCGAAATGGACCGCGTACCGCAGCGCGAGACTGACATGAGCGCTTACGAAATTCTGCTAAGCGAGTCACAGGAGCGCATGCTGCTGGTGGCGCAAAAAGGCCGCGAGGAAGAAGTCTATCGCGTATTCCGCAAGTGGGGCCTCGACGCAATCGAAGTAGGGCGCGTGATCACCCAGCCTCGCATGCGGGTGCTGGAGCACGGCCGGGTTGTTGCCGATATTCCGAATACCGCGCTTACCGACGATGCTCCGGTGTATCGCCGGCCGCTGGAACGCTGGGAGCCGGAGATCGCGCGTGAGATGCCGGATCATGTGAAGCTTGGCCAAAACGCTGATCTGACCGGCGATCTAAAGCGCCTGCTCGCCAGTTCGAACATCTGCAGCAAGCGCTGGATCTACCAGCAGTATGATTCCATGGTGCAGACCAATACCGTCGAAGGCCCGGGCTCCGGTGATAGCGGCGTGATTCGCATCAAAGGCTCACGGCGTGCCTTAGCCATGGCGCTTGACGGCAACAGCCGCTGGTGCTATCTCGATCCCAGGCTGGGCGCGATGCATGCGGTCGCCGAAGGGGCGCGCAATGTTGCCTGCTCGGGCGCGACTCCGGTGGGCGCGACCAACTGCCTGAACTTTGGCAATCCCGTGAAGCCGCACATCATGTGGCAGTTTTCGCAGGTGATCGACGGCATTACAAAAGCCTGTGAAGAGCTGGAAATCCCAATCACGGGCGGCAATGTCAGCTTTTATAACGAAACGCTCGGCGAGGGCATTTATCCGACTCCGGTCCTTGGGATCGTCGGCGTGCTTGAAGACGTCAATAGGGCCACTTTCCCACACTTTCGCGAAGCCGGGCGAGCGGTGGTGCTGCTGCGCGGATCAGATGCGGGCGACGCAACCGACGCCCAAGTCGAATTTGGCTCGTCGGAATACGCGAAAGAAATTCTGGGCGAGCTCTGGGGATTCCCTCCCGCGCTCGAGCTTGAGCGCGAAGCCGCGCTGCAGAAGGCTCTGGTTGAGCTGATCGCAGCAGGCCTGATTGAATCTGCGCACGACTGCTCGGAAGGCGGGCTGGCGGTGACGCTGGCAGAAAGTTCTTTCCTGGCAAAGGTGGGCTGCTCGGTCGCTTTGGCGTCACACGGTCTTGCCCCCGAATTCGTTCTCTTTGGCGAAGATGCCAGCCGCGTTGTGATCTCGTGCGACCAAGCGTCGCTGCCGCGAATCAAAGAAGTGGCGGCGAAACATGGCGTGTCGGCAGAACGGCTGGGCGCGACAGTGTCCCGGACAATAGATATTACTGTGGATGGCGGAACGGTTGTTTCAGCTTCTGTTTCCGAGTTGCAGAACGAATATGAAGGTGCGCTGGAACAGGCGTTGCGCAGCCAACCGGTGGTGGGGGCGGGTTAAGATGAAATTGCCGAGCGCGCCCGGCTGGACGGGCGAGGGCCTCCGGCCCCCCACATCGGCTTTGCTGATGGCTGACGACTGATGGCTAATGGCTAATTCCGACAAATTTCGTGATGAATGCGGGGTGGTGGCCATCTACTCGCATCCCGAAGCGGAGACACTCGCCTATCTTGGACTTCATGCGCTGCAACATCGTGGGCAGGAGTCCGCCGGCATTGTTACCTCGGACGGCATGTCTCTGCACATCCACAAAGCCATGGGCCTGGTTGCGGACATTTTTACCGAGAAAAAGTTGTCGCGAATTCGTGGCACTCTGGCCATCGGGCACACGCGTTATTCAACCAGCGGCGATTCGGCGCTGCTCAACGCCCAGCCGATCATGGTGCAATCGAATAAGGGCATGGTCGCCCTGGCGCACAATGGCAACCTGACCAATGCTCAGGAAATTCGTGGCCGCATGGAGGCACAAGGCTCCATCTTCCAGACCAGCAGCGACACCGAGGTGATCGTTCACCTGATCGCGCAATCGCGCGAGCACACCCTGCCCGAAGCCATGGCCGACGCGCTTCGCCGGGTTGAAGGCGCGTTCTCGCTGGTCATGATCAGCCCCGACCGCATCTTCGCCGCCCGTGATCCGCGCGGCTTCCGGCCGCTAGCCATGGGGCGCATTCCGGCGCACGGCGATCAGCGGCAGGACACCGTCGTCTTCGCCTCAGAAACTTGCGCCTTCGATCTGGTGGGGGCAACTTATGAGCGCGAAGTCAAGCCGGGAGAACTGGTGATCGCCGGCCCGGAAGGGACCGTTTCGCGCTTCTACGCGCCCGCGCTCGCGCAATCGAGCTGCATCTTCGAGCACGTTTATTTCTCGCGTCCTGACAGCCTCGTATTTGGCCGCCCCGTCCAGGAAAGCCGCGAACAACTGGGCCGCCAGTTGGCGATTGAAGCTCCCGCCGATGCCGATCTCATTGTTCCCGTTCCCGATTCCGGCGTCACTGCCGCCATGGGTTATGCGGCTGAGAGCGGCATCCCGCTGCGCTTCGGCCTGATTCGCAACCACTATGTCGGTCGCACTTTCATTGAACCGCAGCAAACCGTGCGCGACTTCGGCGTGAAGCTGAAGCTGAACCCGGTGCGCAGCCTTCTCGAAGGCCAGCGGGTGGTTCTCATCGACGACTCCATCGTGCGCGGCACGACCAGCAGAAAAATTGTCCGCATGATTCGCAGCGCCGGAGCCAGGGAAGTCCACATGCGGATTTCCTGCCCGCCGACCATTTCTCCGTGCTTCTACGGCGTGGACACGCCCCGCAAGAAAGAACTGATCGCCGCCAACAACACCATCGATCAAATTCGCCGATACATCGGCGCCGATTCGCTCGCCTATCTTTCGCTCGAGGGAATGAAGACGGCCTGCCATGACGGGGAGAAGACGACCTATTGCACGGCCTGCTACACCGGCCGCTACCCCACCCACCTTGTGGACGTGGAAGAGATCCAACCCGCCACGGTGGAAAAACACTAAAACGTTTCCAATCCAACTTAATAAGTATGCCATTCCGAGTTGTCGAGCGTCCCCGCGCAAGTGCAGAGGCCTTCCTGTCCGGCTGAATCAGGCCGTCGTCGCATTCAATTCTGTGGAATGACCGGGAATTTCAACTCAAACGGTTTCTGCGCCGAAGCCACCCTTGGAATTGCCTGAAGATCATTCGTGATCTGAACGTTATCCCATCCGGCGAGTAATTCCTTGACCTGACGCACGATAGTCTCGCTGATTTCCATCACCAGCCAACCGCCGGGTTTCAGCACTTGGCGTGCCTGCGGAATCAATCTCGCAATCACCTCAGTACCCGTTCGCCCCGCAAATACTGCGCCCCTGGGCTCAAACCTCCGCACTTCCAGCTGCACTGAATCTTCCTCCGCTTCGCCGACATAAGGCGGATTCGAAACCACGAAGTCAAACGCACTTGGTTCCATTCCTGCCAGCAGATCAGTTTCGTGAAAGCGTATCCGTTGCTGAAGTCCGTGCCGCGCAGCATTAGCGCGCGCGACTTCCAAAGCGGCGGGAGAGATCTCCGTCGCATGGACTTCCGCATCAGGAAGCTCCTTCGCCAGAGCCAACGCAATGCAGCCTGACCCGGTTCCCACGTCAATCATGCGGGGAGCGGTGGGCGAGGCCGCCGACGCCACACCGGGCCGCCCCACGCGAGCCAGCACCGCCTCGATCACATGTTCCGTCTCAGGACGGGGAATCAGCACTGCAGGCGACACGATCAAATCCATTCCCCAGAATTCCTGATGACCGGTAACGTATTGCGCGGGAGTTCCTCGCGCGCGGCGCGAGAGGGCGTCATCATACCGCGCCTGCTCATCGTCACTCAGCTCTCGTTCCGGATGTCCGTACAAGTACGCCCGGCCGCATCCCAGTGTGAACATCAGGAGCAGCTCGGCGTTCATTCGCGGTGACGGAACGTCAGCGGCGGTCAAGCGCTTAATGGCCAAGCTCAGAGTTTCGCGGAGAGTCACAACGCCATTTCACCACAGGGCCCCGGAACCTAACTGTTAATCTGGCCCGGCCGGATACGAACGGGGGGTACTGTCGGCTTAGTTGAGGACAAATTTGAAGCGGCTGGGCTTAGAATTCCTAATATGGCGCGCGGATGGGAGAGCAAATCGGTCGAGCTACAGCAAGCGGACGCGGCTTCCGACCGATCCCAGCACAGGATCCAATTGACGCCCGAGCAGGCTGCGGCACAACGGCGGCGAAAAGCCCTGGAACTCTCGCGAAATAGGACCTTGCAGCAGATGGCCGTGGCTTCGAATCCGCGGCACCGGCAGATGCTCGAAGCGGCGCTGGCGGACCTGGATGCGCAACTCGCGCGTGAGCAGGAGTAAGAGAGCATCGGCCAGAGTTTAACGGGCGGGTACAATTGTTTGGTGAGAAAGTTTTGGGACAACCCGGTGGACGCCGAAGATGAAGCTCAGCCCACGGTTGGGGAAGTCCACCCCACGCATACCTGCCACGCGCGGGCGGTGGTGCCGCCGTCCATCGACATTGGACCGGTAAGGATTGCACCGGCGACGGTGCTTGCTCCCATGGCGGGGGTCACGGACACCGTCTTTCGGCGGTTCATTCGCAATCTGGGCGGATGTGGGCTGATCATGACCGAGTTCACGTCGGCCGACGGAGTACTGCGCGCCAAGGACCGGAAAGCCAAGCGCTACCTGCATTTTTACGAGGACGAGCATCCGATTTCGGCGCAGCTTTTTGGCAGCGATCCGCAGGTGATGGCGGACGCGGCCCGGATTGTGGAAAACCTGGGATTTGATCTGGTCGACCTGAACCTGGGATGCCCGGCGAAAAAAGTGGTGAAGTGCAATGGCGGGTCAGGGCTGCTGCGCGATCTGCCGAGAATTGGCGGCATTTTCGAGGCCGTGCGCAAGGCGGTGACAATTCCCTTCACGGTGAAATTTCGCGCCGGATGGAACGACGAAGAGATCGTCTGCGTAGAGCTGGCGAAGATAGCAGAAGCTTGCGGATTATGCGCGGTGGCGCTGCATGCGCGTACGCGGGAGCAGGGTTACAGCGGAACAGCGCGCTGGGAGTGGATTGCCGCGGTTAAAGATGCGGTGAAAATTCCTGTGATTGGCAATGGAGACATCCGGCGTCCCGAAGATGCGTGCGCGATGGTCGCCGCGACCGGATGCGATGCGGTGATGATCGGGCGGACCGCGCCGTCGAATCCGTGGATCTTCCGGCAGATTGAGCAGTATTGTGAAACGCCGGCGGGCGAGGCGCCCGCCCCACATAGCCCCGCCAAACATCGCTACGACGAGCCCTCGGAGGCCGACCGCTACGAGATGATTCGAAGGTATTTTCGAATGCTGATTGAAGAAGAGTTGCCGGATGCGACCGGGAAGATGAAGCAGTTTGCGTCTTGGTTCACGCACGGCGTTCCCGGAGGCGCGGCACTGCGCAAGACCATTTATGACTCGAAGAATGCACCGGAAATTCTGATGCGGGTGGAAGATTTTTTTGAGACGCGGCTGGCAGTCGGAGCCGGGGCGGGGTGAACCGCGCGGACGATGCTGCCAGCGAAGCTGCGAGCTTCGCCCCACGCAGGTATAATTCTCGCCTTCCCATGTCCCTGGCGACGGAAACCAAACTAGGTCCGTACACGATTGTTGCGCTCATCGGCTCCGGCGGGATGGGCGAAGTTTATCGCGCGCGCGACACGCGGCTTTTGCGCGAGGTCGCACTGAAGGTCCTGCCCGCTTCTTTCACCAATGATCCTGACCGTCTTCGCCGGTTTGAGCAGGAGGCACGCGCGGTCGCTGCTCTGAATCATCCCAATATTGTCTCGGTGTACGACGTCGGCGCCGCCGACGGCATTCACTACATCATTTCGGAACTGTTGGAGGGTGAGACCCTGCGGCAGCGCATCTCGCCTTCCGGGATGCCGGCGCGCAAGGCTATTGAACTCGCCGTACAACTGGCGAATGGCTTGGCGGCGGCGCACGAGAAGGGTATTGTTCATCGCGATCTGAAGCCCGAGAATATTTTCATTACCCGCGGCGGGCGGCTGAAGATTCTGGACTTCGGTTTGGCCAAGCTGCGCCGCGTATAGGGGCTGGCAGAGACCGTCGACGGCGCTACCGCGGCCGAAACCAACGTGGGACAGGTGTTGGGGACGGTAGGGTATATGTCCCCGGAACAGGTCAAAGGCGATCCTGCGGACCATCGCTCGGATATTTTCAGTTTTGGCGGGATTCTCTACGAGATGCTCAGCGGCAGCCGGGCGTTCAAGCGCGACACCGGCGTGGAGACCATGACCGCCATCCTGAACGAGGATCCGCGGGAGCTGTCAGCGCGCAGCGGAATCGCGCCGGCGCTAGAGCGCATTGTGCGCCATTGCATGGAGAAGCAGCCAGGACAGCGTTTTCAGTCGGCACAGGATATTGGCTTCGATCTCGAATCCGTCTCGGGAGCTTCGAGCACCGCGGGAACACCCACCACCACGGTCGTACGCAGGCGATGGATCCGTCCCGCAGGTGCTGCATTGGTTCTGTTGGCGGTCGGGCTGGCGCTAGGTGCGTGGTTGCGTCCGAGCAGCGTGGAGCTGCATCCCAAGCTGCACCGCATCACTTTCCGCCGCGGGGCGATCTGGAACGCGCGCTTCACGCCCGATGGCAACTTAATTTATGGCGCCGCCTGGGAGGGCCGGCCGGAGGAGCTCTATGCCGGGGAAAGCGGGAGCACAGAATCACGCCCTCTGGGACTGCAAACCACCGACATTCTGGCGATCTCCCGCTCGGGAGAATTGGCGGTTTCCACCGGCCGTCACAACGTCGAGGGCTTCGAGTCTGCGGGTATGCTGGCGCGTGCCCAGCAAGGTGGCGGCGCACCGCGCGACATTGCCGACGGGGTGGAATACGCCGATTGGTCTCCTGACGGCGCGGCACTGGCCATCGTGCGTCGCGTCGGCGGCAAGCTGAGGCTGGAATATCCACCGGGCAAAGTCTTGTTCGAAACCGCTGGGTGGGTTAGCCACCCGCGGATATCTGGGGACGGCAAATTGATCGCCTTCGTCGAGCATCCTTACGCACGGGATGACGCCGGGGAGATCGCAACCGTGGACCGGTCGGGCAATAAGAAGACGCTCAGCAGCCATTACATAAGTGCGCAAGGGCTCGCCTGGTCTGCGAGCGGAACTGAGGTGTGGTTCACGGCTACCACCTCTGGATCGAGTCGCGAGTTGCGCGCGGTGACTCTCAGCGGAAAAGAGCGGCTGGTTTACCTGGGAACGGGGACGTTGACCTTGCACGACATTTTCAAAGATGGCCGGGTGCTGTTTTCGCGGGATGATTTGCGCGCCGGGATCATTGGCCTGGCTCCGGGGGAGAGCAAAGAGCGCGACCTGAGCTGGCACGACTGGTCCGTAGCTCGGGATATCAGCGATGACGGGAAGCTGGTGTCTTTCGACGAGACTGGCGAGGCTGGTGGCGAGACCGGCGGTCTGTATGTGAGGGGCAGCCACGGCTCGCCGGCGATTCGGCTGGGAAATGGGCTGAGTCCCACGCTATCTCCGGATGGACAGTGGGTGTTGGCGCTGACCCCCACGGTTAAACGTGGTCTACTCAAGATGCCCACCGGCGCAGGTGAGTCGCGAACCATCTCCGCAGGCGACGTTCAGGTGCATCAGGCGTTCTTATTCCCGGATGGACGACGTATTCTGGAACTGGGCAGCGCCTCAGGAGACCATGGACTGAGGCTGTGGGTACAAGATGGTGATGAAGGCACACCCCGCCCCATTAGCCCCGAGGGAGCGAGTATCGCTTATCGCAGCTATATCTCGCCGGACGGCAAGCAGGTGGCGGCACGGAACCCGGAAGGAAGGATTACCATCTACCCCGCCGAGGCTGGCGCCCCTGTGGCTGTTCCGAATGTCCAACCGGGTGATCTGCCGGTGCAATGGACGCCGGACGGAAAATCTCTGCTGGTAGGGCGCCGGGAGGTGCCCAGTCGCATTTTCATCATTGACCTAGCAACCGGGCAGCGCAAGCCATTCAGATCTTTTTCGCCAGCGGACCCCACCGGACTGTTTTCCAATGCGCCCCCGCAGTTTTCGCGCGACTTGAAAAGCTATGTGTTTACCTATCAGCGCATCACTTCGGACCTGTACATCGTAGATGGGCTGAGATAGCAACCCGGGCGCGCAGTTGCAGTTCTTCAGGTACTCGGCTTTAAATCGCCACTCCGTGGACATGGCTCAACCCTCCGCGCGCGGAGTATATAACGGTAGAAAAGGCGATGCCATTGCAGGATTTTAAACGTGCTGAGCTAGGGTTTCAGGGACATTTTGCCGCGAGTGTCTTTCTCTATGTGTGCCCACGATTTTTCGGGATCGTGGGTGAACATGGTGAGCCAATTTTCCGGGAGCGCGCGCGAATAATAGCGCTTACGGCTTTCGATGGTTTCTAAAGGATAAAGATCGAATCCCATGACCCAGTTCACCTCGACATGGGCGCTGGTGGGGATCAGGTCTGAGATGTAGCAGGCGGTTTGCCCCAGGCTCTGGAGGATGACAGCCTGCATGTCGCGAGTGTGGCCGGGGAAAACTTCCACCGAAATTCCGGGCAAGATTTCCTGATTTCCGCGTAGCAGCTTCATCTGGCCGCTCTCAACCAGGGGATCGTAATTTTCGGTTAAATAGCTCACTCCGTCGCGCTGATTTTGGTGCGCGTGTTCCCATTCGCCGTGCTGCACGTAGTATGTGGCTCTGGGAAAGGTGGCCACGATTTTGCTTCCCTGGCGCTCCGTGTTCCATCCGCAATGATCAAAATGAAGATGAGTATTGACCACAATGTCGATATCGTCCGGAGAAATGCCGGTGGAACTCAGGTTGTCGAGCAGTTTGGCCGGCTGGCCATAGATTTCCGCCATCTTTTGTGAAAGCTTGTTGCCGATTCCGGTTTCGATCAGGACATTTCTGTCTCCGGTTCGGACCAGAATGGAATTGAGGCCAGCCGGTACGCGATTGTGGGCATCGGCGCTGACCTTTTTCGACCAGAGAGTTTTCGGCACTACCCCGAAAAAAGCTCCGCCGTCCAGCTGGTAAATTCCATCTGAGAGCGCGGTCAGCTCGAAGTTTCCTAAATTTCTCTGGTGAGACATGGCGCAGTTTACTTCAGTTCCCGCTCTAGATGATCCTCGATCATGTGGAACAGGTGTGACCGATATTCAGGTCCCGCGATGGCGTGTGTTTTGTTTGGATACGCCATGAAGCGGAACTGCCTGCCGGCCCGAACCAGCGCGTCCGCCATCTGAATGCTGTTTTGAAAATGAACGTTGTCGTCTTCCGTGCCGTGGACCAGCAAGAGCGCGCCATGAAGTTTGCCGGCAGCTTTGGGCAGAGACGACTCGGAGTGCACGCTGGCGTTTTCCGACGGCAGCCCCAGATAACGTTCGGTATAGATGGAATCGTAGTCACGCCAGTCGCTCACCGGGGCAACCGCAACTCCGGCGCGAAAGCGCTCCGAATGCGTAAGCGCATATAACGTCATCGAGCCACCGTTGGACCATCCCCAGATAGCTACCCGCTCAGGGTCAAGCTCCGGATTGGCAACTAAAAGCTGATCGAGCGCAGCCAGTTGATCGCGCAACTCCACAGCTCCATATTCATGGCGGATGGCCGCCTCGAACTTTCTTCCGCGGGCGGGAGTTCCGCGATTGTCCACAGAAAAGACCGCCAGGCCGTGTTGCGCCAACAGTTGATGGAAAAGCCCCTCTTCGCCATTCCATTTGTTCTGGACGGTTTGTCCCCAGGGTCCGCCGTAGATATAAATGACCAGAGGGATCTTCTCCCCAGTGGGCGCTCCAGCGGGGGTCAGAAGCTGGCCGTACAAAGTAGTGCCGTCTTCGGATTTGAACTCCATTTGCTTCATCGGCGCCAGCCCAAATTGCGCCACCTTGCGCGATTCAAAAAACGACCGGCAGACGCCGTCGCCCTCGCATGCCGAAAATCGTGGCGGAGATAGTTGGGAAGAAAAGTTGTCGACGTAGCGCTTGCCATTGTCGTCGAAGGTGGGATTATGGTCTCCATCTTCGCGCGAAATTCGCCGCAGATCGGTTCCATCCAGTCTTACCGAGTAAATCTGTCGCTGTCGTGGATCATCTTTGTTGCAGGTAAAAAATATGGTCCCGCTGGTCTGGTTAACGGCTTGCACGTCGAGGACTTCAAAGTCGCCGCTGGTGAGCTGACACTCCAGCTTTGCGTCGCTGCTCAGCGGCGATCCACGGTCATAGGTGTAAAGATAAATATGGGTGTGGCCGTCCCGCCAACTGGTGAAGAGGAACTGCCCGCGCGACTCGAGCACGGTAAAGTCGTCATTGACGTTGATCCAGGCGCCGGAGGCCGACTCGGTTAAAACCTTTCTCGATTTGCCGGAGCTGGCGTCGGCAAAATACAGATCCATCCGGTCCTGGGTGCGGTTCAGAACTTCGGCCCAAAGCATCCCCTTGGCAAGCCAGCCGAAGCGTGGAATGTAAATGTCTTTTTCATCGCTTAGAGAAAGCCACTTCGCCTTCCCTCCCGAACTGCTGACGATGCCCAGGCGCACGGCAGGATTGGCATCGCCAGCCTTTGGATACTTCTCCTGATCTACCTTGGGATGGACAGGCATCCAGTCGGTGATGGGATAGGTTGGGACTCGGGTCTCGTCCATCTGCAGAAACGCAATCTCACGTCCGTCGGGTGACCAGAAGTAATTGCTGCGGACCGAGAGCTCTTCCGCGTACACCCAGTCAACCTCGCCGTTCAACAGGTTTGGGTCTTTATCTTTTGTAAGTTGCTTTGCCGCGCCTCCGGCGACCGGCTGAACATACAGATTGTGCTCGCGAATGTAGGCCAGTGACTTGCCATCGGAAGAGAACTTGGCGTCGCTGCTGGGCTCGGGAGCTGCGCTGATTTGGACCGCGGTTTTGGTCGCGAGGTCGTACAGCCACAGCTGGCCGCGCGGCGTGAACAGCAGGTGCTTTGAATCGGGCGCCCAGTGGTAGGAAGCGACGTGGTACCGCGCGATGCGATCTCTTTCGCGATCACTTTTGAGGGTTTCCGGGGGCGGCGCCAGGGGGGCCAGCTTGTCTGCTCCTGCAAGCAGCTTCTTCTCTGCGGTGGCGGCGTCCGTGGACCAGAGTTCCGCACGCTTCCCGGCATCGTCCCGCTGAATGAAGGAAAACTTCGTCTGATCCGGGCTCCAGTGAACCTCTTCGGGAATGCGGCCAGGGATTCCGCCCGGTGCGAATATCGCCTCAACTGTAAGGTGTTCTTGGGGAACTGAAGTCTGTCCGTGAAGGAGCGAGATAGAAGAAGTAAATACGAGATACAGGAACCAGTGGCGCACGGTAGCTCCTCAAGCAGCTTCAGCCGAACAGAGAGTTTACACTGCCACCGCCATGCCGATCTGAGCAGCGTGTTAAAATTGAATTCTTATTCTTCGATGCCTCCTGAAATAGAGCACCTGATCACGCTGCAGCTTACCGACCGCGAAATCCAGCGCCTCAGTTCGGAAATCGCCGAATTTCCCAAGCGCATAGCGGCGATTGAATCCAGGCTCGCGGGCACCAAAGCCGCCCTGGAAAAGGCCAGAACTGCGGTCAAGGCCGAAGAAGCAGCCCGCCGCAACTATGAAACCTCCATCCAGGATCAGCGTCAGAAAATTTCTAAATATCGCGACCAGTCGCTGGAAGTTAAGACCAATGAGCAGTACAAGGCGCTCATGCACGAGATCCAATTTGCAGAACAGGAAATTAGCTCGAACGAGGACAAGATTCTCGAGCTGATGGTCAACGCCGAAGTCCGTGAAAAGGAAGTAAAGGCGGCCGAAGCCGAGCTAAAGGAAGAGAACGCGGAAATCGAAAAAGAAAAGATCATTGCACGGGAACGCACGGCCCAGGACGAGAAGGAACTGGTCGGTTGGAACGCCAAGCGCGATGCAGCCCGGGCGGCGGTGGATCCTGATCTGCTTCGCCACTACGACCGCGTCCTGAAATTTCGCGGCTCAGGGCTGGCGGAAGCGCGCGACCAGAAGTGCATGGGATGTTCAGTGGTGCTGCGCCCGCAGACGTATAACGAAGTACGTGGCGGCAAAGTGATTTTCTGCGATTCCTGCCAGCGGATTCTTTACTATGACGCTTCCAAAGACGTTGCGGCGGAACCGGGCGCCAACCGGCGCCGGGCGCATCCCAAGCTGGATGCTGCCCATGCCTGGTATTACCGGGGCGAATTTGGGGAGAGCGGCGAGGTGTTCCTCAGCTTTTCTAATCATGATGGCAAAGCCAGCCGCCGGATTTACGACGCCGCCAGCGGACGCCGCCTGAGCGAGATCCTGGTGCGCGAAGGACACTACCGGCAAGCGTATCCCGAAGACCTTACTGAAGCGGTTCGCCTCAATGGCGGCTGGAGCGACGCCGACCAGGATGGATGGGAAGACGAGCTTCCCACCCGCGTTCTCGATGCCCTGCAGCGGGACTTGGATCTGGCGCGCGCCGAGGCTGCAACTCATCCCCATAAAGAATCGGTTTCCGCCTAGTCTGTGCGCGCTTCAGGCCACCCGAGACCGCTTCCCTATTGCCTGGTTTTTGCCCGAGCGACACCCACCCGCGGTCGTAATCTGCGTCTTGCGTGATCGCGATACTATCTCGACATGCCACGCAATGCAGACGCTCCAGGCGTCGTAACCATATCCCGACGAGGAGCTGAGCGCCTGCGCGGGGGACATGTGTGGGTATACCGCTCCGACATTTTAGCCGCGAAGGACATTCTTCCCGGAGCCCTGGTGACGGTGCGGTCAACGGTCGAGGGCGGCCGCCCCCCACGCTCCTCCCAAATTTTAGGTTCAGCTTTCTACAGCACGTCATCTGAAATTGCACTGCGGATGGTTGCGGCAAAGCCGGTGGGAGATCTCAATCTGCTGGTGCGAGATCGGATTCGCGCGGCGATTGCCTATCGCGAGCGTTTCGTTCGGAATACGAATGCTTGCCGCATGATCTTCAGCGAGGCTGACTTTCTGCCGGGCCTAATCGTGGACCGTTACAAGGACATTCTTTCCCTGCAAATACTGACCCAGGCGATGGACTCCGCGCCTATGCGTGAAGTCGTTGTTTCCGAGCTGCAGGAGTGCCTGAAGCCCGCGGCCATCCTGGAGATGGTCGATCCGCGGGTGCGCAGGCTCGAACAATTGAAGGACAAAGAACGCGGCCTCATCTCCGGCGTCAAGACCAGCACTGAATTCGAAATGAATGGCGTGCGTTTTATTTATGAAGGTCTAGGAGGGCAGAAGACCGGGGCGTTCCTCGATCAGCGCGAGAACTACGCAGCCGTAACCCAGTACGCGCGTGGAGAAGCCCTGGACCTCTTTTGCTACCAGGGCGGATTCGCCGTTCACCTGGCGAAGGCGAAGACCTGCTCCAGAGTCACGGGCGTGGACAGCTCCCGTCCGGCATTAGAGATCGCCGAGAGGAACGCAGCCTTAAATGAAATAGAGGTCGAATGGATCGAGGCGAATGCCTTCGACCTGCTGCGCGACTACGCCGATGCCGGCAGGAAATACGACTGCATCGTGCTGGATCCGCCGGCATTCGCCAGATCGCGGCAAAACCTGGAGACGGCGTTGCGCGGATACAAGGAACTGAACCTACGCGCGCTGCAGATGCTGCGATCAGGGGGGATATTGGTAAGTTGCTCATGCTCGTATCACGTGGGCGCGGCGGATTTACTGGGAACGGTTTTGGCGGCAGCCCTCGATTCGCATCGCACGGTCCGCCTGCTGGAGAACCGGGGCCAGTCGAAAGATCATCCGCGGGTGCTGGGTATCGCGGAAACTGGCTACCTTAAGTGCTTGGTATTGCTTGTAACGTAAAGTAAATAAATATTATAAATTGATTGACAATATTACACTCATATTTTATGCTTGGTTTGTGCTTATAGCGTAAGTACGCTTTGAGCAGCAAATCGAATTCCAAGAGATTCTGATTCAGGAGGCCCTGACATGACAGTTCTTACTCGCTGGGATCCATTCCGCGAATTCACTACCTTGCAAGACCGTATCAACCGGGTATTCCGTGACTCCTACGGCGAGCAGCGGGGTGAGGAAGCATTGACCACCTCGACTTTTGCGCCGCCGGTGGACGTTTATGAGGATGAGCACAATATCACGCTGAAGATTGAAGTGCCGGGAATTGATGAGAAAGACATCGATGTCCGGATCGAGAACAACACCCTGACGGTTCATGGCGAGCGCAAGTTCGAGAAGGAAGAGAAAGAAGAGAACTTCCGCCGGGTCGAGCGGCAGTATGGCAGCTTCACCCGCTCGTTCACGCTTCCCAATACCGTGGACGCCGAGGGGGTTCAGGCGAATTACGAAAAGGGAATCCTCAAGGTCCAGCTTGCCAAGAAGGCCGAAGCCAAGCCCAAGCAGATCAAGGTGAACGTGGGCAGCGAGCGTACCTTAGAAGGAAAAGGCATCAGCAAAGCCGCATAACCCTTCTATAGCGGCTCGTCCGCCAGAAGCTCGGCACTGTTCCAAGGGAGGCGGAAATAACGCCTCCCTTTTATCTTTAACTTTTTGAGTTCATTATGCCCGTTCGTTGGGATAGATTCACGGTCAAGGCGCAGGAAGCAGTGCAGCGCGCGAATCAACTGGCGTCGGAGCACGGCAATCCCGAGGTGCTGCCGGTACATTTGCTGGCGGCGCTGCTGGAAGATAAAGAGGGTATTGTTCCGCCGGTGCTGGAGAAGATCGGCATCGGGGCGCAGCTAGCGCTAAATGAGATTCATCGGGAACTGGGGCGCCTGCCCAAGGTTTCCGGGGGGGGCGCGCAAGCTTCTTTATCGCAGGCGGCGAACCAGCTTGTCGACCGCGCTTTCAAGGAAGCCGACAACTTCAAGGACGAATACGTTTCGACCGAGCATCTGTTGTTAGCGATTACACAACTCAAGCGTGATCCCGGCCAGGAGATTCTTGCGGCTCACGGGGCAACGCATGATGCGATCCTGAAAGCGTTGACCGCGGTTCGCGGATCGCAGCGAATTACTGACCAGAATCCCGAAGCCAAGTACCTGGCGCTGGAGCGTTACGCTCGCGATCTGACCGAGCAGGCGCGGCGGGGCAAACTCGATCCGGTAATCGGACGGAATGAAGAGATCCGGCGCGTGGTGCAGGTGCTTTCGCGGCGAACGAAAAATAATCCGGTGCTGATCGGAGAACCTGGCGTCGGCAAGACCGCCATCGTGGAAGGTCTGGCGCAGAGAATCATTTCGGGCGACGTTCCTGAGAATCTGAAAAACAAGCGGGTGGTCGCGCTCGATCTCGGCGCCATGCTGGCGGGGGCCAAATACCGCGGCGAATTCGAGGACCGGCTGAAGGCCGTCCTGAAAGAAATTGAAGACTCGCAGGGGCAGATCGTTCTCTTCATTGACGAGCTGCACACCCTGGTAGGAGCCGGGGCTGCGGAAGGCGCAGTTGATGCTGCCAATATGCTGAAGCCGGCGCTGGCGCGGGGAGAGCTGCGCGCGATCGGCGCCACCACGCTGAATGAATACCGGAAGCACATTGAAAAAGACGCGGCTCTCGAACGCCGTTTTCAGATCGTGTTTGTAGGCGAGCCGAATGTTGAGGACACGATTGCGATCCTTCGCGGATTGAAGGAGAAGTACGAAGTCCATCACGGCGTACGTATCAAGGATTCGGCCATCGTGGCGGCGGCAACGCTTTCGCATCGCTATATCTCCGACCGCTTCCTGCCCGACAAAGCCATTGACCTCATCGACGAGGCCGCGGCCTCCCTGCGCATCCAGATTGATTCGTTGCCGACGGATATCGACCAACTGGAGCGGCGAGCCACGCAATTGGAAATCGAGAAGCAGGCGTTGAAGAAAGAAGATGATGCCAACTCCAAAGAGCGGATGGCAGTGATTGACAAGGAGCTTGCCGGGATTCGCGAGAAATCCACCGCGCTCAAGGTGAGATGGAAACAGGAGAAGGACCTGATCGGGCGGTCGCGGCAGCTGAAAGAGAAGATTGAGCAGCTCAAGATTGAAGAGCAGGCCGCAGAGCGTAAGGGAGACCTGCAGCGGGTGGCGGAGATTCGCTATGGGTTGATTCGGCAGGCGGAAGCAGAGCTGGCAAAGATCACCGGGCAGATGGATGAGAAGGCAAGCGGTGGTCCCCGCGCCAAACAGGCATCGGCCTCACCAGCGCCACGGATGCTGAAGGAGGAAGTGGACGAGGAAGACATCGCGAAGATCGTTTCCAAGTGGACGGGGATCCCGGTTTCAAAAATGCTCGAGGGTGAAGTTAAAAAACTCGTGAAGATGGAAGAGCGTTTGCGGCTGCGCGTGATCGGGCAGGAGCCTGCGCTGGAACGGGTTGCAAACGCCATCCGCCGCTCCCGGGCTGGTTTGAGCGATCCCAAGCGGCCGATCGGATCGTTCATCTTTCTTGGTCCCACGGGCGTGGGTAAGACGGAACTGGCGCGTGCGCTTGCAGAATTTTTGTTTGATGACGAGCACTCGCTGGTGCGCATTGACATGTCCGAATACATGGAGCGCCACGCAGTATCGCGGCTGATCGGCGCGCCCCCGGGATACGTCGGTTACAAAGGGGGCGGCCAACTGACGGAACAGGTGCGGCGACGGCCTTACTCGGTGGTGTTGTTTGACGAAATCGAAAAGGCACACCAGGACGTGTTCAACATTCTGCTGCAAATAATGGACGATGGCCGCCTGACCGACGGCCAAGGCCGCACCGTTGATTTCCGCAACACCGTAATTATCATGACCTCAAACATCGGGTCTTCTTTTCTACAAGCTGAGGGGCTGCGTACGAAGCAGGATTTCTACGAGGCCTCGAAGCAAGTAATGAACGCGCTCCATGGCCACTTCAAGCCCGAGTTTCTGAATCGGGTGGACGACATCGTCATATTCAGCCCTCTGGGGCGGGAGCAGTTGGTCAAAATCATTGAACTGCGACTTGAAGATGTCCGCCGCCTGCTGGCCGATCGCAAGATTTCAATCGAGCTCACCGATGCCGCCAAGGACCTGCTGTTCACCGAAGGTTTCAATCCGAATTTTGGAGCGCGCCCTCTGAAGCGTGCACTCCAGAAAATGATCCAGGACCCATTGGCACTGAAAATCCTCGATGGCGAAGTGCTGCATGGCGATCACGTGGTAGTTGACGCCGACAAGAGAAAAATAAACCTCACGGTCAGCACAAGAATCGGGGAGAAGGAGCCGACGGCGGCGACACAATAACCCTACGGGGTTGCCCGTTCTGTCTCTCTCTGGGCATGATGCATGATGCCTAACGATGCATCTCAGCGAAACTTCTCCGCCGTCCAGCTCTGCCATAGATACCAGACGATCATCATTCGAATGATGATCATCGAGCCGGCAAGGAAGAAGCGCAGAGAGAAGTCGGCGGTGTCCGCGGAGACTTTCGGAATGAGCATGATCATTCCTGCCAAAGCGATCATGATGGCAGCGCGGCGGGCGAGATTGTTCAGGCGGAGCAGTCCGAATCCGACGATCGCGCCGGCTGCTGCGCAAAGAAAAAACATGTAAGGCCCGGCCAGTTCCAGACCATGCAGCAGAGGGGCGCCCAGGCTAAGCGAAATTGTCCCGGGGGCGATGAGCAGGATGGATCCGAGGACCGCGATATAGCCGGAGACAAAGAAGAGGGCGGCGGCGATGGCGCTGACTCCGGCGGGGCGAGGCATCAGATTGTTTTTAGCAAAAGTGGCGAACCAGGGCGTCCCCCCACACATTCCTCCTGCAAAGCCACGTGACTTCACGCCAGGTCGAAAAGCAAAACTTCTGACTCCTCAGTGGCTCTGATGACAAGCTCTGCGTCATCCGTAGCCGCGCCGTCCCCTTGCTTGAGCGCCTTTCCATTCAGCTCAACTGCTCCTTTGGCGATTTGCAGCCAGCCGAACCGGCCGGGCGCCAGCTTGTGTTCCACTCGTTGGCCGGGACTGAGCAACGAAGCGTACAGCCTCGCGTCCTGATGAATCGTGACCGATCCGTCCTCACCATCGGGGGATGCGATCACCCGCAATTTGCCCCGCTTTTCGCTCTCCGAAAACGATTTTTGCTCGTATCCGGGCTGATGGCCTGAACGGTCAGGGAGAATCCAGATTTGCAGCAGGCGCACCGCATCCGTCTTAGAGGCATTCGCCTCGCTGTGACGCACACCAGTGCCGGCGCTCATGCGCTGGCCGTCTCCGGGACGGATGATGGAGCCATTGCCCATACTGTCCTTGTGCTCCAGCGCGCCCTCAAGAACGTAGGTAAGGATCTCCATGTCGCGATGCGGGTGCGTGGGAAAGCCGCCTCCGGGAGCTACCCAGTCCTCGTTGATCACGCGGAGGGAGCGGAATCCCATCCAGTCGGGGTCGTGAAAGCGATCGAAAGAAAAAGTGTGGCGCGTATTCAGCCAACCGTAATCGCCGCCGCCGCGGTCTTCACTGGGACGAACGTCAGTCATATAGCTTTTCCATTTCTGAATGCTTGCGGCTGAAGCCGCTGGTAAATGCACATTCACTGCGGCGCAGAAGCGCGCCCGCAAACTTTCTAAATCAGATTTAGTCGGAATCATTTAGATGAAAAAGTAGGCAAAAAGATTCATGCAACGCCGCGTTGCCGCGCGAATCTGCGGTGGGCGTGCTGCGACTATTCGTAGGCTAAGGCGTCGATGGGGTCTTTCTGCGCGGCCTTGAAGGCCGGATAGATGGCGCCGGCAAGTGCGCCTACGATCGCGATGACGGTCGCGCGCATCACCCACAGCCAATTCATTTCGATGGGAAGAGTGGGGATACGCTGGTGAATTCCGCCGCCGGCGGCGAAGCTGAATGCAATGCCAACGATGATTCCTCCCACCGCCAGCAACGCGGTCTCGCGCATGATGACATTCACGATGTAGGCCTTGGATGCGCCCAGAGATTTCAAAATCCCGATTTCGCGGGTCCGCTCCATCACCGCCGTATACATGGCCTGGAAGATAACAATGAACCCAATGGTTACGGAGATCCCAATCACAATCCTGATGAAGGTCGAGAGCATGGGGATATTATCCGGGCTCAACATGGAGAGATACTCGCGCATCGAATGCACTACGTAGGCAGACATGTGCGGCACGCTTTTGATCTCGTTCACCACCGCATCCGCGCTGGCCGGGTCGTCCGCCTTCAGGTAAAACGCGGATACTCGTCCCTGCGCCCCGTTTAAATCCTGCAATGTGGCCAGCGGCAGGAACAGGCGCGCGCCTTTGCCATGGGCCACAATCCCGGCGACCCGGAAGCTATGGTTGAGCAGATCGATCATGTCGCCAATTTTCGTGTGATGTGAGCTCGCGTAGATGTCATCCACCAGAAGGTCGTCCGGCTGCTGGAAGGCGCCGCCCTTCAGGTATACAAAGGGACGCATCCCCTCGAAGCTCTTCAGATCTATGCCGTAAATGGTTTGCAACGCCCCCGCGGTTGAAACCTGTATCAATACCGGAGAAACAACGGTCACATGCGGGAGCTTGTCCAAAATGCCGGCGATCTTCGCCGGCATAGGCGCGCCGGTCACTCCCACAATATTTGAGGACGACGGCGGCAGCACGATCACATCGGCGCCAATTCCCGCTTGCCGCGATCTGGAGTCGTTCAGCAGTCCGATAGAGAAGCCCACGATCAAGAGAATCAGCGTGACCTCGAGAGCAATGGCGACTATGCTGATGGCCGAGCGCAGAGGCCGGTGTGCGAGATTGGAGACGATCATTTTATTCATCATGAAAGAATCAGCCTTCAGCAATGCACCTTCAGCTCAATGCGAGCCTCCGCCGTGCGCGGCCCGCTGGCGGTCCAAATGGATCACCTGAGCCCCGGGAGGCTCCTCCAGGACAAACTTGTCGTTCGTCAGCGGTTGGTTTAGTTCCATTTTGATGATGCTGAGAGTGACGTCGTACTCCTCTTCCGGACGCCTGATTTCAATGCGCAGCGGAAAATTCAAGCCCTTGTAATCCTTGTAGGCAGAATAATGCGCATCGGTGACGAGGGTCCCTGACTCGTTATAAAGGAGCTGCCGGTTGGGCTGCAGGTCAACGCGGCTGAATACGATTTTGCGCCAGAGCCAGCTATCGGTTCCGTTGCTCCGGATCACGTCAATCACGTAATCCGGCTGCTCTCTCTTGTGGCCCTTTTCATCGATTACTGTCTCGCTGCCGTTTTCAAGGACCGCTGTTTCGTGTTGGGGATCAATTTCACGCAGCAGTAGCGCGTCGTAAATGACCTGCGGGCGCAGATTTTCGAGCGGTTGCGCTGGATTGGGCGTTACCACGTCATTTTTTCCAACCACAAAGCGATTCTTGGTTGGGATCCAAACCTTGAATTCGTTGCCGTCGCTGACCATGTCGAAGGCGCGATTGCGAAGTATAGGGAACAGTCCGATCATGCGCAGCATCGCCGGCTTGCGAGCCAGCACATAACCACGAATCTGCTGGTACTCGGTGACTCTCCCTTTTTTCGCGCCGCCCACGGCAGTATCAATATCAACGGTAGCCTGCATACTCTGGATCTTTGCCGACTGGGAATTGATATAGGCGAGCAGCTCAGGCTTGGTTGCGGTTTTCAGCGCAGCGGGATTGACCAATTGCTCGACCGGGTGCGAGCGGAAGAGGCATCCACTCAACGGGAGAGTTCCTAAAAGGATAAGGATTGCGGGGTATCGAAAATTAAATGCCATTGCTGCGTCGTGAATGCCTAGATAATCAGTATAAAAGAACCCTGGCGGCGGTGCGTGCTTTGGGAGCGGCAGCTTCTAATGACTTCCGAAGCCGCTCACCGTTCGGCAACCGCCCGTCGCAAGGCGGCTACGTTGCGATTGTGCTCCTCTAAGGTACTGGAGAAACGGTGGTGACCGTTGCCGTCGCCTACGAAGTAGTAATAACGAGTTTGGGCTGGCTGCATTGCCGCCAGCAGTGAACGCTTCCCGGGATTCGCAATCGGCCCGGGGGGGAGTCCGGGGTGGCGGTAGGTGTTGTAAGCCGAGTTGAATTGCATGTCATCGTGATGCAGTGCGCCGCCATAAGTTCCCTGCAATAACTCCGCATAAATCACGCTGGGATCGGCTTGCAACGCGATACCGCTGGCAAGCCGGTTCGCGTACACGCTGGCCACTTCGGGCCGCTCTTCAGGAGATGCGGTCTCCTTTTCGATAATCGAAGCCAGCGTGACCGTCTTTTCAACATCCTGGCTCAAACCAATTTCTGCCGCAACTTGCCGGAACTGCCTTACCATTTCTGCCGCCATCTCCTGCATGCTCTGGGTTCGCGTGAATTCGTAAGTATTCGGAAAAAGAAATCCTTCCAGCGAGGTTGCTTGCGGGGCGAGGTCTGAGATCAGCGCCGTGTCTGTCATGGCGATTTTCAGAAAATCCTGACGCGTCCCCAGTCCGGCATTTTCGATTGCAAGCGCCACGTCAAAAATGTTGTAGCCCTCAGGAATCACGACCGTATGCACGTAGATATCGCCGCGGGCAAGGCGATTGTGGACCTCGATTCCACTCCCGTCGTGTTCGAACAGGTACTCGCCGGCCTTGAGAGAGCGGTGCCGGTGAAACCCGTGCCAGATCACGAAAGCATCCTCACTGCGGATCACGCGCGCTGATTTCAGCTCGTGCGCAATGCGGCGCGTGGAATATCCCGGCCGCAGCATCACGAACTTCTGTCCGGCGGCGGCAACCGGCAGCCACAACGCCCAGGCCAGCCAGGCGGCGAGGCCGAAAACGACGACTAGTAACAATGAGAGCAGCTTGCGCACTTTACCTAGTTTAGAGGAATGCTGAGTGGCGGCAGGTTTACCAAAGGACTAACGACCGAGAGCACTTTTGCGGACGAGCGTATTTCGATTTCTCAGAACCGAAGCGTCGGACCAAATGTGATCCGCAGGTTGTTGTGCGCGCCGTTATTGAAGTAAATCTCGTCGCCCAGTTCAAGTCGCAGCCCCAGCGGCCCTAAGATCGCCTCTGCGCCGCCTCCAGGATAGATCGCCCCGTTCAGGCTAGAGGTCCGAATGCCGGATATGGCGCTGACCGCGTCGATGTACGGCAGCAGGCTCGGGCTAAGCCGGAAATCCACGAAACCGCCCTTGAGGGTGATAAAGGGACGGAATGCGCCGCGCGATGGCTGCAGCTTCGGCCCCAATAAACCATGAGTTACCCCGATCGAAGTTCGGCCAATCGCGGTTATGTTTCCGTTCGCAATGTTGCGGTAGGCTTCGTCGAAATTGATGCCATAGTCGTAAGCCATTTCCCCTTCAATCATCACGTCGCGATGCGCCCGGTAGCCAAGGCGTCCGCCCACGCCGAAGTTGTTCGTCCTGGTGTTCGAGACGTCCAGGTAATCGAGAAATATGCCGGCTTCGACGC
Organism: Terriglobales bacterium; assembly: GCA_038254805.1. Lineage (GTDB taxonomy): Bacteria > Acidobacteriota > Terriglobia > Terriglobales > Acidobacteriaceae > Gp1-AA145. The sequence continues at coordinate 14,212 of JBBSFW010000010.1, read as the reverse complement.
GTCGCTGGGCGAACAACGGGCATGCACTTCCGAACTCCAGAACAGCCAGCAGAATGAGAGCGAGCCTGTGCATGCGGGGGAAGCGCCTCCTGGCTTCAATGGAATTGGATGCGCGTCGACTAAACGCGAGCCGCTAACAGATGTGGTAGAAGGCGATTGCGGCTGGAAACCGGCGATAGGTGTTCATCCGGTATTGTAAGCATGTTAAGCGCCGAGAGCCGCTTCTCTGGCGTCCATCCAGCTTTGTAAAATCAGCACCGCCGCCATCCGGTCAACTGCCTCGACCCGCTTTTTGATTGAGAGATCAAACTCTCGAAGGAGGCGGTTGGCTTGGTTTGAAGTCAGACGTTCATCCCATAAGTGGACTGGCAGGCTGAACTTCTTGCGCAATTCCTCGGCAAAAAACTGCATTTTCTCCGCCTGAATGCCCTCAGCTCCGCTTAGGCGCAACGGGTATCCCACAACGACTTCGGCAACCGCATAATCATTGATTATCGCCTGGAGCCGCCCCAAATCCGTCCGCTTGTTCTTGCGCCGAATGGTCTCCAGGCCCTGGGCGGTTATGCCCAGGGGATCAGAAACAGCCATACCGATAGTCCGGGAACCGACATCTAAGCCCAAGACTCTCGGCTTGCGTCCAGGAGCGCCGTCACCAGGGTCCATGGGGGAATTATATGTCGCATCCAGTAGCAAGCATTGAAGAGCGCCGGCCGGTGAATGACCAGGCGCCGCCCCCGAATTTGCCTCCGCCGGAGGTGGCGGTTTCGCGCCCTCATCCCAAAAAAAAAGACTGGGCCCCCAATACCGTCGGATTGTCTGCCATTCTCGCCATTTGCTACTTCGCGCAAGAAACTCTGGCCGTAATTCTAGTTTCGGTGCTGATCGCTTTCATACTGGCTCCCATTGCCGATCTGCTGACGCGGTTGCGTCTTCCCCGGTGGATTGCTGCTGCGATCGCCGTCGGACTACTACTGGCAGCATCCGCAGGCATCGTTTACTCCGGGTTCAATCAGGCCTCCAGGCTGATGGAAGAGCTCCCAAAATATACCGAAGCGATTCGCGATCAGGCCGCAAAGCTCACCCGTAAAGTGCAAAAGCTGGAAGCGCTCAACCCGTCTCGCGAGAAAGGCGTGGTAAATGTTCACCAGACGACTAACTGGACCGATCTGTTGAGCCGCGGATTCGGCTCGGTGACTCAGATCGCTCTTGCGGCGTCGTTTATTCCATTCCTGGTCTTCTTCATGCTGACCGGGCAGGAGCATGCGCGGAACGCCACGGTGGGCCTCTTCCCAATGGAGAATCGCCGCGAGGTAAATAAAACCGTCGTTTTGATCGCTGGGATGGTGCGCAGCTTCATGGTAGGAAACCTGCTGATCGGGCTGTTGACCGGCGTAATCAGCACCATCATTTTCGGACTGCTGGGAGTTCCGTTCTTCTATTTTGCAGGCTTCGCCGGCGGATTTCTCAGCCTGGTCCCTTATCTCGGGGTGCTCTTGGCCCTGCTCCCGCCCTTGTTTCTGGGAGTTGGACAAATCGGCATGCACGGCATCATCTGGGTGGTGATTACCACTTTCACTCTGCACATGGTTTCCATCAACGTTCTCTATCCTAAATTTCTGGGGGGCCGGCTGCGGCTGAATCCGCTGGCGGTGACCATCGCGCTGCTGGCGTGGGCATGGTTATGGGGCGCTCTGGGGCTGGTGCTCGCAATCCCTATCACCGCGGGGATGAAAATCATCTTCGATCATGTGGAATCGCTGAAACCGCTCGGGGTATGGCTGGGAGAAGCGGCTAACACCAACGGAGGAGCCAGCGCCTAAGCTTGCAGTTCACCAGCATCAGGAAATTTAAGATTGTTTCTTGAGAGGGCGCCGCTTAGCAGGATTTCGATATTACTTTCCTCGCAGTTCCGCGCCATAGCCAGCTCGCTTACCAACAGGTAACGGGCGCGCTCCAGCATCTTTTTTTCCCGGAAGGAAAGGCTCTTCGATTCTTTTAGAACCAGAAGGCTTTTGAGCACGGCGGCAACTTCCAGCAGTGACCCGGTCCTCATTCGATCAGAATTTTCCTTGAAACGATCTTTCCAGTCAGCCGCGCTTTCCCCGTTACCGCCGGCAAGGTAGTCAAGAATTTTTTGAATTTCGCCGTTTTTTACGACGCGCCGCAGCCCGACTGCTCCCACACTGTGGAAGGGGATGGTGACCTTGAGATTACTGGATTTGATATTGAGGAGATAGTATTTCTCGACCTGCTCACCCATGGTGCGGCTGCCGATTTGTTCGACGATTCCCACGCCGTGGTTGGGATAAACGACACGGTCACCGATGTCGAAACTACCGTTGCCGTAAATACTCATAGGGAGAGCAGCTCACGCTGTATGACAATCCTTATTTTACCCCATTGCAGCAGCGGTCCACAATGATAGGCCATATCTTACGCGCGATGATCCCGTCATTGGTTGCCCTCGTTGGTTAGATTAGGTAGGGACCACGCCCGCAGCGCAGCTGGCCCAATCAGTTTATAATTCGGCCAGAATGACCGAGCAAATCAGAAAAAAGCTTCAGGAGGAAATCAATGCCCTGGAGCATGAATTAATCCACGAGCTGCCGAAAGAAATTAAAAAAGCCGCAGCCCTCGGGGACCTGAGTGAAAATGCCGAATACCACATGGCCAAACAGCGCCAGGAGTTCGTCAAGGCGCGGGTTCGCCAGATCGGCAAACGGCTGGCCGACCTCTCAATGGTCAATATGAATAACATTCCGCGGGACAAAGTTGGCCTTGGTTCCACGGTCAAGGTTTACGACAACGAGAAGAACGTTGAATTCGAATACAAGCTGGTCACCAGCGAAGAGTCTGACTTTGCTTCCGGGAAAATTTCGACTACCTCTCCCATTGGCCGTGCCCTGCTGAATAAGAAGATCGGGGACAGCGCGACAGTGGTCACGCCCAACGGCCAGCGTGAAATGGAAATCCTCAGCCTGAGCACCATTCACGATCAAGCCGTCGCGGAATCATGAGGGCCAATGGCGCCAAAAAAACTACGAGGCAATATGACGTGGACTAGCGCCTTCGGGCGCGCCTGCGGCGTTTTGCTTAAGACGATTGTCCGCTGGCTGGCGCTTACCCGTATCAACCCCAACGTGCTCACTTTCATGGGACTGGTCGTGAACACCTGGGCGGCCTTTCTGTTCGGCTATGCTACCGCCGAAAATCAGGCGCGCATGTTCTTCTACGCGGGCCTGGTCATCATCGGGTCCGGGTTCTTCGACCTGGTGGATGGTGAAGTCGCGCGCGCCACCAATCGTGTCACGCGGTTCGGAGCGTTCTTTGATTCAGTTATCGACCGTTACAGCGATGCCTCACAATTTTTTGGACTGCTGCTCTTCTACGCGCGCGGGGACCGTTTTTTTTACGTAGTCCTGACGGCTTTTGTGATGGTCAGCGCCATTATGGTCAGCTACAGCCGGGCGCGGGCTGAATCGCTCATCGGCTCCTGCCGCGTCGGCTTCATGGAACGTCCGGAACGCCTGGTACTGGTAATCATCGGCGCGCTGTTCAACCGCATGGCGCCGGTGCTGTGGATCATCGCCGTGCTCTCGACCATTACTGTCGTCCACCGGATCCAATACACCTGGGCGAGGACCAATGGAATAGTGCCGGTGAAGAGCGGGCAGGCGGCGTAGCCCATTTCAATCTTCACTTCACCTTCAGGCGCAAGAAGATAAGCCCCCCGACCGGACGCGAGCCGTAACTCACCTTCAAAGCATCCGGAACGCCGTACCACGTCATCAGCCCGCCTAGCGTGGTTGAGAGATGCGGGATGTGGCCGAACTCGCGGCCGTAGCCTGCTGTATACGCTTGAACCCGGGAGAAATAACGCTCGGTAAAACCGGGTGGCAATGGGTTTTCTCCCAACAAAAGCTCGTTCGTGCGATCGACGTTCTCGACCCGCATCCATGCGCGGTTAACGCTGAAGAATTTCAGCGTGGACTCGACAAGATAGGAATTGCCCACATTTCTGTCTTCGAGACTTTGGTTGCGGCCCCACAACAGCATCGAAGCCCAATTACCATGCTTCAGTGGGCGGTTGTACATCACCGATGCGGTCATGCGGCGGACGTCTTCGGACGGGGCAAGTTCCTCGGGACTGTGCAGTTGGGTAAGAGAATACTGCAAACTCCAGTTTTGCCTAGGGTTGAGAGTAAACCGTATCGACCAGGAGTCGATTTTGCCGGAGTCGATGTCCCACCGGTACTCGTCCGGCTCGCGGCCATGGAAGCCTGAGACTTCGAGTCTGACGCTGCGCTGGGTGATCCCCAGCGTGAGCACGTTGCTGGCGATATGAGTTGAATCCTGAAAATGGTGCCCGAGGGGCGCGATGGGATCCTCCGATGCCGAGGCCCGATGGGGATAAGCCGGCGGCCCAAATGCGGGATCGCCGATGGGAGCAGCGTAGAACGACAGCGAGGTGTCTTCACCGAGTTTGTAGTCGTACAGCGCTGCCAGTTCCATGAAAAATTCGTGCGGGTGCTGACCATCCACAATCGGCCGGCTATAGGCGGTCTCGCCTTGCTGGAACAGTTCCGGATAGCGCCGGGACGAGACCGTGGAGGGCTCAAGGCTCAGCATGGTCCGGAGCGTCAGAGTCCCGCCGCCGATCTTTCTTTGCGCCATGGGCATAAACCAATTTGTAGAAACAAATTTGTCTGCTCCGCGAGGCCCAGTCTGTTGCACCTCGTTTAGAAAGACCTCGCCGTGGAACATCAGCATCCAGCCGCCCGCTTTGTGCATTACCATTTCCAGCGGCGTGGAATTCGGTTCCGCGTCAGTTCCGGAGGTCGCATGCTGCCCCAACAGTTCAATCAAGGAGCTGGGTTGCATGTTCATCTTGCCGGGCGCAGTCCCGCTCATGCCCGGCATGTTCATGTCGTGACTCGATTCCTGCGCCAGCGATAGGCAACTCGAAATCGAAACTACCAGCAAATAACAAAAATTCCGCACAGACCGCTCCTTGTGTACTCGTTTTGGGCGAGATGGTTTGAGTGAGCCTCGCAGCTACTCAGAAGCAGTGAAAATTGGAATTTTTCTAGATGCGCAGCGGCGCGCTACCTGGGGGACTACCGGGGACAGACGCAACGTACGAAGACCCGGGGATAGGGTCTCGTCCGCTCAGAGGTTCTGGGTAGGTGGACTCCAGCAAGGCAAATTCGGCCGAGTACCCCAGTTTCACGCGTTCCAGCGGAATCGCCTGGTGATGTCCAGCTTCGCAGCACAGATGATTCGCTGGTTCCCGGGCAGGCGTAGGTTGTTCGTGCTCATGGCAGCCCGCCGGGCGTGGGCTTTGACCCTGCAGTTGTAGCGCCCCTGCACCCGAGAGCGACGCCGCTACCGCGAGAACGAGAAAAATGCCGAGGATTTTGTTCTGGGTGCGCATCGCCTGCTAAAGGATAGGATGCATAAGCCGTCCCTGAGGTTCGGGAATTCCATCTTCACGGACACCCACAGAGCTATCGTAAAGCCGCGTGACTCCTAAGGTAACAGTGTATCCGTGGAGGCCAGTCCTGCATGGAGCGATGTCACAGGGGGGGGCCAAACTTGCCCCCCAGGCCGTCTGGCTAAATATTAAACCCTATTTGCGCGGTCAAGGTTCGCGGAGTCACGTAATGCGTGCCGATTACAAAGACTTATGTCTTCCCCTTGGCGAAACATTCCTTTGCCGAAGAAATGGCTTTCTGGACGTCTTCTTCCGTATGAGCTGTGCTGAGAAATGCCGCTTCGAACTGCGATGGCGGCAGGTAGATTCCGGCATCGAGCATCGAACGGAAGAAGCGGCCGAACGCTGCGGTGTCGGATTTTGAGGCTGAGTTCCAGTCGGTCACCGGACCGAAGCTGAAGAACCAGGTGAACATTGATCCCACGCGATTGAAGCACAAGGGGACGCCAGAATTCTTTCCGGCGGCGGCAACCCCTTCGACCAGTTTGGCGCTGAGAGAATCCAGCTTGGAATAAATCCCGGCTTTCTTTTCGCGCAAATGCTTCAAGGTCGCGATCCCCGCCGCCATCGCCAGCGGATTTCCCGAGAGCGTGCCCGCCTGATACATGGGGCCCAGCGGGGCAACCAAATTCATAATTTCCGCCAGGCCACCGTAAGCGCCGACCGGCAAGCCCCCGCCAATAATTTTCCCGAAGGTTGTAAGGTCAGGCTTCATCCCGTAAAGCTCCTGCGCCCCGCCGTAAGCCACGCGGAAACCGGTCATTACTTCATCAAAAATCAGCACGGCTTTCTCGCGCTGCGTAATGGTGCGCAGACTTGCCAAATAGTCGCCGCTGGCCGGCACGCACCCCATATTTCCACTCACCGGCTCGACGATCACGCACGCAATCTGGTGGCGATACCGGTTGAAGGCCTGCTCCAGCGCTTCCGTGTCATTAAAAGGGAGGGCAATCGTAAACTGTGAAACTTCTTCGAGCACCCCCGCCGATCCCGGAATACCGAGCGTCGCAATGCCCGAACCGGCTTTCACCAGCAGAGCGTCGGCATGGCCGTGATAACAGCCTTCAAACTTGATCACATATTTGCGTTTGGTGTAGGCACGCGCCAGGCGGATGGCCGACATGGTGGCTTCGGTGCCCGAGCTGACAAAGCGGAGTTTCTGTACCTGGGGAAAAGCTTCAATCACCAGTTCAGCGAGATCGGCTTCGGCGGGAGTAGATGCGCCAAAGCTGGTGCCGTTCCCCGCCGCATTAAGGATCGCGTCCAGCACTCCCGGATCAGCGTGGCCCAGAATCAGCGGTCCCCAGGATGCGACGTAGTCGATGTACCGGTTTCCGTCTGCGTCCCAGACATGCGAGCCTTGGCCGCGCACCAGAAACGGCGCCTCACATTCCACGGCTTTGAACGCCCGCACCGGCGAATTCACCCCGCCAGGAATCAACCCTTCCGCACGTTTTTGCAGCCGCCGGCTCTCGTCCATCTTGCGGGCCAATCGTTCCTCCTGGGCTGCCTTAGATCGCATTGTGGAACCACGAATTGAACCCATAAATATAGCAGTGGCCGGGGAGCGAGTGCCCGGTGCCCGGAAAGCTACCAATGTTTATCAATAATTTATGGCGGATACATTACCGTATAACCCGAGCGAGGCTATTCTTGTGCCATTACGTACCACCCCTCCTAACCGGGAGGGCCAGGGATGATCTGGGAGGAGCCCCGATCATCCTGCGCTTTTGACTTTGCACTTTTCCTCCAACCCCGGCGGGAAGATCCCACTGCCTTGTTAAAGGTTTTAGGGAGCTCCAGCGCACCACCCGCAGAGACTACCCACCGCTGCGGAGATGAAGAACCGATAGGTCCAAGACGCGGGCGAGGACGCCCGCGTCACACTCGCCCACAATTAATACTTCGGCATCCTGGGGTCGATGCGGTCGGCCCAGGCCAGAATCCCTCCCGCCAGGTTGTGCACTTTCTTGAATCCCGCCTGGCGCAGAAAGTTCACGGCTTTCGCGCTGCGCACGCCCGAACGGCAGTGGGCGACGATCTCGCGGCTGGAGTCGAGCTCGTGGACGCGGCTGGGAAGATCGGCGAGGGGAATCAGGCGCCCGCCGAGGTTGCAGATCTGGTATTCGTGGGGCTCACGCACGTCGAGAACAAACAGATCGTCTCCGCGATCCAGCCGCGCCTTCAAATCTTCCACTTGCATTTCGGATGTAGTCACTTCCGCCGCAGCCTCCTCGCCGCGGATCCCGCAGAACTCCTGATAGTCAATCAGCTTGGTTACGGTTGGATTCTTTCCGCAAGCCGGGCAATCGGGATTCTTGCGCAGCTTGAGCTCGCGGAACTTCATACCCAGCGCGTCAATCAAGAGCAGGCGTCCGATCAGCGGATCACCGGCGCAGAGAATCAGCTTGATGGCTTCGGTGGCCTGAATCACGCCGACCAGTCCGGGCAGAATTCCCAGCACTCCCCCTTCGGCGCATGAAGGGACCAGTCCCGGCGGTGGCGGCTCGGGATACAGGCAGCGATAGCACGGGCCGTCTTTAGTGGCGAAAATACTGGCCTGGCCTTCGAACCGAAAAATCGATCCATAGACGTTGGGCTTGCCAGTTAGCACGCAGGCATCGTTCACGAGATAGCGCGTGGGAAAATTGTCGGTGCCGTCGCAGATGACGTCGAATTCCTTGAACAGTTCGAGGGCGTTGTCGCTCGAAAGCCGGGTGTTGAATTTGCGGATGTTCAGAAACGGATTCATCGCCTGCAGCTTCTCGGCGGCGGAATCCAGCTTGGGACGTCCCACGTCAGCGGTCGAGTGGATAATCTGCCGTTGAAGATTGGTGTAGTCCACCACGTCGAAATCGACAATGCCCAGCGTGCCCACGCCCGCCGCGCCGAGGTACAGCGCAAGCGGCGAGCCAAGGCCTCCCGCGCCGATGCACAGCACTTTCGCGGCCTTCAGCTTGAGCTGGCCTTCCATGCCCACCTCGGGCATGATCAGGTGGCGCGAGTAGCGCAGGATTTCGTCGTTGTTCAGGGTCAGGGGCTGGACTTCGGTTAGGGTAGGCATATTCGTAAAAAAGCATTCAGCAGTCAGCACTCAGCACTCAGCAGTCAGCACTCAGGTAAAAGCGGCTGAATGCTGAGTGCTGAATGCTATGCGCTTGTCCCTCCGGCGATCGAAGGCACGATCGAAATGTTATCACCGTCTTTGACCGAGGTAGCGTCCTTCTGGAGGTAGCGGACGTCTTCATCGTTCAGATAAACGTTGACGAAGGCGCGCAGCTTGCCGTCTTCGTTATAGAGATGCCGCCGCAGATCGGGGTGCTGGGAAACCAGGCCGCTGAGCGCTTCGCCGACCGTGGCACCTTTGACTTCAACCGCAGGCTGCTTGCCGGCGTACTGGCGCAGGGGCGTGGGTATGTGGATCTTGGGCATGGATAGATGATGCCACAGACCGAGCGCTGGATTCACCTGCAGCCGCGTGGGTCGGACATTCTTGTCCGACCGGGCCTCGCCCGCGGAACGGCACGTCTGAAGATGTGCCCTGATACGAACCCCAAGACCGGCCAATGAGCTTCGGATAGGAGTGCCCAAGCCGCGCGGCTTGTATCAGGGCACGCCTTCAGGCGTGCCGATCAGGTGCAAAATGACTGGCTTTAGCCCCGGAGGGGCTTCGTCCAATTCAAATCCTCCGCGGACGGAGGAATAGACATAGTCCGCCGGTTTCTCAGACAATCCGCGCTTCACCGGATTTTGCGCGATGTATTCCTTCACTCGGCGAAGTGTTCAGAATCGTAAATCCGCACTTCGGAAAAACCTCTTTGCCAGACGGGCGCTTGAAACCCAGCTCTTTTCCCGCGCGGAATGCGAAGCCGCCTTTGATGAACTGGACTGCGCGCTCGATGGTCATCTCGCCTTCGACGGTGATCAGGACGTGGAAGTGATCGGGCATAACGACGAAATCGTGGAGGAGATAGTTGTGCTCGTCGCGGTCAGGACTTCGATGAACAACTTCGCCGAGCGGTGGGATTGCAACAGATTCCGTTTTGCCGCGATGGATGAGGTTACGAAGAACGTTCGCCGGTCAGCAACGACAGCGGCCGGATTGGAGTGACGGAGGGGGATAGCCATCGCGACATTTTCGCGTGGCGGGCTGTGAAACGATGTGATGGATGGACAGCACGGGTGGTTATTCGGCCAAACCCTGGGCGGCTGAAGCCGCCCCTCTCACTTACGGGCGGACTTTTCGGCAGGTCTGAAGACGTGCCCTGATACGAACCAGTACTGGGCCTTCCCCGCGAAGCACCGCTCAGTGCGGCAATCTGGCGCGCATGCCGGCCAAGACTATATGCCAAGCTAGGCTGAAAGAGCCGAACCATATGATGCCAAGAGTACAAACCAAGTAGCACGGGAGGCAAAGAACCCCGCGCTTCCTGCCAGTCTTGCCCAGAGGAACAAACCTGCTTCCATCAGGATCGCTACTCCAACGTAGAAGCCACAACTTAACAAAGCTAATTTGAGGATCATACTGACGGCCCTAAATCTGCATTTCGCGGGCGAGGGCGCCCGCGCCACACTACACGACTTCAATCTTCTCATCCACCAGCTTCTTGTCATTCTCGTCGCTGCCGGTCAACTCGAAGGCATTGGTCAACACGGCTTTGCCTTTTTCCACGCTGGTGATGACGTAGGAGCAGCCGAACCAGTGGGCTTCGGCTAAGTCGGTTGGCGACCACTGGGCTGGATGATCGGGATGGGAGTGGTAGAAGCCGATGATGTCCTCGCCGCGCTCGCGGCCTTCGCGCTGGATGCGGACCAGTTCTTTGGGATCGATGTTGTAGCGGTTCTGGGGAGAGTCGGTTCGCGTGTTGCCGGCGCGGGCAATGGAGGTGACGATGCGGGCGCCGTCGTCGTCTGCATCTGTGCGTCCGAGGAGCACTCCGCAGCACTCATGGGGATAGGTTTCCTCACCGTGCCGGCGAAGAGCGTCGTAATGTGATTGGGGGAGCCGGAGCATGGAGAAATGTGGTAATTGCGTAATTTGGTAATTTGAGCCCGCCCTTTGGCTGAGCGTCGGCGTAGAAAATTACCAAATTACTCAACAATTACAATCAGCCTTCACCTTTCCGTCCAAAATCTTTCACTCAAGTACTTGTCGCCGGAGTCGGGAAGGATGGTGACGATCACCGCTTCCTGATCCTGTGGAGTTCGCCGCGCCACTTGCACACATCCCTCGACTGCCGCCCCGGCCGAAATCCCGACCAGCAGGCCTTCTTCGCGCGCCATGCGAATCGTCATGCCATAGGAAGCTTCGGTTGAGATTCCTATGTCGTCGTCCGCCAGCGTTGGATCATAAATTTTCGGCACGATGGCGCTGGCCATTTGCTTTGCGCCTTCAATTCCGTGGAACGCAGAATCCGGCTGCAGGGAAACGCAGCGTATGGCAGCGTTCAATTCTTTCAACCGGCGCGCAGTTCCCATGAAAGTGCCGCTGGTGCCGAGCATGGCTACAAAGTGGGTGATCCGTCCCTCCGTTTGTTGCCAGATTTCTTCCGCTGTGCCATGGTAGTGGGCCTGCCAGTTGGCGTCGTTTGAATACTGGTCGGCGTAAAAATATTGGTCCGGCTCGCCGGCGTAAAGGTCGCGAGCTCGGCGGATGGCCCCGTCCGATCCGTCCGCGGGATCGGTATAGATAATATTGGCGCCATAGGCGAAGAGAATACGCTTGCGCTCCGGGGAAACATTTTCCGGCATGCACAGAGTTACCGCGAAACCTTGCGCGGCGCCGATCATGGCATAGGCGATCCCGGTATTTCCGCTGGTGGAATCGAGCAGAGTTTTGCCGGCAGAAAATCTTCCGCTGCGGCGGCCTTCGCTGACGATATTGAAAGCGGCGCGATCTTTGACCGACCCGCCGGGATTCAGCCACTCCGCCTTGCCGAGTAGCTGGATGTTGGGCAGCTCGTCCGCAATACGCTCCAGGCGCAGCAGGGGGGTGTTGCCAATCCGCTCAAGACTATGCTGGCCGAGAGTCACTCCCCGCGAGAGCGGCTTCGGTTCGTCGAGTTTGGCGGTTGACGGGCGCATGAACTGGTGACCATCGTAACGCCGCCAGAGAACACAAAGCGGCAACCTGTAGTTAGATTATAGAAGAGCTCGCCGCGATACATTGGTGCGGGTATGGTTCGCAAGGCAACCAGTGCATCTAAGGAAGCAGGGGTTGGCTGTGAGTCGGTCGCCGGGTTTGAGTACCGCAGCCAAAGTCAATAGGTTTGCCAACGACGAACCACCGACGACCAAGGACGCCGAAACAGATTTTCAGGAGCGAAATGACAACCAAGGTAGAAGCGCGAACTTATGAAGACGCAGTGCAGTGGCTTCGCGACCACGGCTTTGATCTGATTGAAGCGCCGGGTACCCAGGGACGCGTGTTCCTGAAAAAGTACAACGTCTCGGCGGCGATCCAGAAGGACGGCGATGAGGCCGTGAAGATTTTCGCCTATCCTGGATACCTGATCAGCGGAGAAATTTCTAAGCTCATTAATCGCGGCTATCAGCAGGTGCTGAAGACTTCGAAGACGGAAGTCGCTGCCACCGCCGACCATTTGAAGGCTCTGCAACAGTTCTCTGAAGAGCTGAAAGAGGCTCTCGCGCTGCCCAGCTTGTACAACGAATCCTTGGGGACCGTCAGCGAAGCTTATCAGTACGACCGCGTTTTGGATCGCGACAAACCCACTACTGAGCGCCCCAAGCGCCCGTGGGAAAAAGGACGGACCGCAGCCAAGAAAGGCTGAGCATTACAGCTCAAAGATTTCGAATTATGCGACGCGTGAAATTTGCTCTCCTCCGCCTCTTCCGGCCGTCCGCCCGCCGCCTTCCTTCAAGTCTCCAGCCCAGCCCTGTAAGATAGGGTATTAGAGAGTTTTCCCTCCGGGAAGGAATCCCTTTGACTTCAAGTATTCGTAACATAGCCATCATCGCGCACGTGGACCACGGCAAGACAACCTTGGTGGACGCGATGTTGCGTCAAAGCGGAACATTCCGCGCCAACGAAGCCGTGGTCGAGCGAGTGATGGATTCGAACGAACTTGAGCGCGAGCGCGGCATCACCATCCTGGCCAAGAACACAGCAGTTTTTTACCACGGGACCAAGATCAACATTGTGGATACGCCGGGCCACAGCGATTTTGGCGGAGAAGTAGAGCGCGCGCTGAAGATGGTGGATGGCGCCATGCTTCTGGTGGACGCCAGCGAAGGCCCGCTGCCACAGACCCGCTACGTGCTGGGCAAGGCGCTGGAGGCAAAGCTGCCTCCGATCGTGGTCATCAATAAAATCGACCGGCCGGATGCGCGCCCTCAGGAAGTGCTCAATGAAATCTATGATCTGTTCATTGATCTGGACGCTGCGGAAGAGCAACTGGATTTTCCTGTGCTTTACACCAATGCCAAGGCTGGCACCGCTTCCCCGGACATCCGGGGCGGCGGCGAAGATTTGCAGCCACTTTTTGATGCGATCGTGAGTCGAATTTCTCCTCCCCATGGCGATGCTGCGGGGCCGTTGCAGATCCTGGTCGCGAACCTGGACTATAGCGACTACCTCGGACGTCTGGCGATTGCGCGCGTCTTCAACGGAACTATGCGGACGGGCGAGGAAGTGGCGATAGCCAAGCTCGACGGCACGTTGCAGAAGACCAGGATCACCAAGCTGTTTTCCTTTTCCGGTCTGAAGCGCACTGACATTACAGAAACTGAACTGGGAGATATTGTGGCGGTGGCAGGCGTCGAAGGCATCACCATTGGTGAGACCATTACCGGCGTGGAGAATCCGGCGCCGCTGAAGCACATCGCCATTGATGAGCCGACGATTGCCATACAGTTTACGGTCAACACTTCACCCTTCTCCGGCCGTGAGGGCGCCTACGTCACCTCAAGAAATTTGCGCGATCGGCTCGATAAAGAGTTGCTGACCAATGTCTCCATTCGGGTGGAGGAGACGGAGAGCACCGACTCATTCAAGGTAATGGGCCGCGGCGAGCTGCAGCTTTCGATCTTTATTGAGATGATGCGTCGCGAAGGTTACGAGATGATGGTGGGCAAACCGGAAATCGTCACCAAGAGAGTTGGCGGCAAACTGATGGAGCCGGTAGAGCGCCTGACCGTCGATGTCCCCGAAGCGTTTGTGGGAGTGGTCATGCAGCAACTCGGGGAACGCAAGGGCGAAGTCGCAAACATGCACAATCACGGCTACGGACGCGTGCGTCTGGAGTTTCGTGTCCCCAGTCGCGGCTTGATCGGGTTGCGCAGCCGATTGCTGACCGACACGCGCGGAACTATTGTGATGAATTCCCTGTTCGACGGGTACACGGAATGGCAGGGTGAAATCGCGCATCGGCCCACCGGGGCCCTGGTATCGGACCGCGCCGGGGTGACTACATCCTATGCGCTGTGGAACCTGCAGGAGCGCGGCGAGCTCTTCGTCGGCCCCAGCATCGAAGTGTATGAAGGCATGATCATCGGCGAGAACGCCAAAGATACCGACCTCGACGTGAATGTGGTGCGCGAGAAGAAGTTGACCAACATGCGTTCTTCTACCGCCGACGAAGCCATCCGGCTGATTCCCTTCCGCCAGCTCAACCTGGAGCAGGCAATCGAGTTCATCGCCGACGATGAATTCGTCGAGGTCACACCCAAATCGCTGCGGCTGCGCAAAAAAACTCTGCA
>JBBSFW010000009.1:0-87725 GCA_038254805.1 Terriglobales bacterium | reverse complement strand
GTCGGCGTGTCGCGTAAACCGCGTCCGACAAACCAGCGCCGGCGCTGGCCAGGTGGCTGCGAACATTGCTGAAGTGGTCTGATCCGAACTTGAAATTGTCGTACGCGGGCACCAACTCCGGCCCGGCTGCAACAGGAGATGTGCCCGCGCCGGCAAAATCAGGAGGTCCGATCTCCTCTGAACCGGTCGCTACCGGTGAGCCAATCGATATCGGTGGGACGGGGTGCGCCATGGTTGTCTTGCCTCCAAGCCTTCTGCTGCTTCTTGGATGGCAGGAACCTCGGATGCGGATGTAGATAGTGCGACGCAGAATAGGCCGAAATTCCAAGGCCCGGTGAAACCAGCAGCCTTCCTCGCGGTACCAGTCTAGTCAGCCACTTGGGAAGTGCTCTGGCTGGCGTACGCCAGCGGGTTAGAACCATGATCGCGGGAGTGTACGCGCCGCAGAAGTTTGGCATCCACGGATGAGAAGGGGCGGCAGCAAATTTTCGTAGAATCTTCTATCATGGAAAGTTCCCATCCATTGAAGCGGAGATATCCGACTTGGCACAGACCCCGGTATTGGCAGAGCAGACGCCGGCAACGGCTCGCAACAACGACGGACTGGAGATGCTGGAAACACGCGAGTGGCTTGATTCACTCGATTACGTGCTCTCCCAAGGCGGGCCGGATCGCGCCGGACGACTGTTGCAGCAACTTTCCCTTCATGCCCGCCGGGCGGCAGGAGTCAATCTTCCCTTCACCGCAACCACGCCGTACCAGAACACCATTTCAGTCCGCCAGCAGGCGCCGTTTCCCGGAAGTCAGGAGATGGAGCGACGGATCAAGAGCCTGGTGCGCTGGAATGCGATGGCCATGGTGGTCCGCGCCAATAAAATGCAGGAAGGCATCGGAGGGCACATTTCGACCTTCGCCTCCGCCGCCACTTTGTACGAGGTAGCCTTCAATCATTTCCTTCGTGCTCACACCGAGACTGGAGATCGCGACATTGTCTATTTCCAGGGTCACGCCGCCCCGGGAATGTATTCGCGCGCGTTTCTCGAGGGCCGGCTGCCCAAGGAAAAATTGGAAAACTTCCGCCGTGAACTGAAACCTGGTGGGGGACTGTCGTCCTACCCTCACCCCTGGCTAATGCCGGACTTCTGGGAGTTCCCCACCGTCAGCATGGGCCTGGGCCCCATCCAGTCGATTTATCACGCGAGATTTATCAGGTATCTGGAAAATCGTGGCCTGAAAAGCAGCACCGGCGGCAAGGTTTGGGCCTTTCTCGGCGATGGCGAGATGGATGAACCCGAGTCTCTGGGCTCGATCACCCTTGCCTCACGCGAGAAACTCGACAACCTGATCTGGGTGATCAACTGCAACCTGCAGCGTCTCGACGGCCCGGTTCGCGGCAACGGCAAAATTATTCAGGAACTTGAAGCCATCTTCCGCGGCGCGGGATGGAACGTCATCAAGGTGATTTGGGGCACCGATTGGGACAGCCTTTTCCAGAACGATCGTGATGGGTTGCTGGTGAAGCGCCTGGGCGAGATCACCGATGGACAATTTCAGAAATTCTTCGTCGAAAGCGGCGCCTACTTCCGCCAGAACCTGTTTGGCAGCGATCCGCGGCTGCTGCGCATGGTCGAGCACCTTTCAGACGATCAGCTTTCGCGCATGCGTCTTGGCGGACACGATCCCATCAAAGTACATGCGGCCTTCAAGTCGGCAGTTGAGCACCCGGGCGCTCCGACCCTGGTCTTGGCCAAAACCATCAAGGGATACGGCCTGGGCGAAGCTGGAGAAGGCAAGAACATTACCCACCAGCAGAAAAAGTTGAATGACGAAGAGCTGCGCATGTTCCGATCAAGATTCGGGATTCCGATTCCAGATGCGGAATTGCACGAAGCTCCTTTCTATCGTCCCGCCGACAACAGCCCGGAAATTCGCTACATGCAGGAGCGTCGCCAGCAACTTGGCGGCTACCTGCCGGAACGCAAAGTCCGCTCCAAGCCAATTAGTGGAGTCTCGGAATCGCATTTTGAGGAATTTTACAAAGGCGCCGATGGCCGCGAAGTTTCGACCACCATGGTCTTCGTGCGCATGCTGGCGAAGCTCTTGCGCGATCCGGAAATTGGGAAGCTCATCGTTCCCATTATTCCTGACGAAGCTCGAACGTTCGGCATGGAGGCGCTCTTCCGCCAGGTGGGGATCTATTCCAGCGTGGGTCAGCTCTATGAGCCGGTCGATATGGACACCCTGCTCTATTACAAGGAAGCCAAAGACGGTCAGATCCTCGAAGAAGGAATTACCGAGGCTGGCTCTCTGAGTTCGTTTATTGCCGCCGGGACGGCGTACTCGAACCACGGAATCAACACCATCCCGTTTTTCATTTACTACTCAATGTTCGGATTCCAGCGCATCGGAGACCTGATCTGGGCCGCCGCCGACATGCGTACTCGCGGCTTCTTGCTGGGGGGCACGGCGGGACGAACCACACTGGCCGGGGAAGGCTTGCAGCACCAGGACGGTCACAGCCATGTGCTTGCATTAAGCGTGCCGAATCTGCTGGCTTATGATCCGGCATTCGCGTTCGAGATTGCCGTAATCATCCAGGACGGCATCCGCCGCATGTACGTAAACCAGGAATCCATCTTTTATTACCTGACGGTTGGTAACGAGCCGCTCCCCATGCCCGCCATGCCGCAGGGCCTGGATGTCCGCGAAGGCATTTTGAGAGGGATGTATCGCTTCAAGCCGTCGGCCAAGCAGGATGCAAAGTTGCGCGCGCAACTGTTCGGCAGCGGAGCCATCATGTTTGAAGTGCTCAAGGCGCAGGAGATTTTGGAGAAATATGGTGTGGCCGCGGATGTGTGGAGCGTGACCAGCTACAAAGAGCTTTATCGCAACGCCAACGATTGCGAGCGGTGGAACATGCTCCACCCGGCAGAAACGCCGAAACTGCCATACGTGACCGAGTTGCTGAAAGACACGCACGGCGTATTGGTCGCGGCTTCCGATTACATGAAGGTGCTGCCGGAATCGCTCTCGCAGTGGATGCCGCGTCCTCTGGTTTCACTTGGTACCGACGGTTTTGGACGCAGCGAGGGCCGGGTGTCCTTGCGTGACTTCTTCGAGGTTGATGCCAAGCACATCGTGCTGGCTACACTTCATGCTCTGGCGCGGGACAAAAAAGTCGAAACTGAAACCGTGAATCAGGCAATCAAAGACCTTGGGATCAATCCCGAGAAGGCGAATCCGGCGATCACATAAGTTCTATCTGTGTAACTCTGTGGTTCGATTTTTCGGCCACCGAGGCTACAGACGACATCACAGGACATCCAGGGAGATTTGTTGCGTGACTGAATTCAAGCTGCCAGAACTTGGGGAAAACATTGATCAGGGAGATCTGGTGCGGTTGATGGTCGAGCCGGGCGCTACTGTCTCCGAGGGTCAGGCCGTCATGGAGCTTGAGACCGACAAGGCCGTGGTCGAGGTGCCTTCATCGGTAAGCGGCACGGTAAAGGAGGTTCTGGTCAAGCTGGGGGAGAAGATAAAAGTCGGCCAGGTGATTTTTACGATCGACAACGGCGCCAGCGGTGTAGCGCGGGCGCCCTCGCCCGCGAAGGCCACATCCGCTCCGCCGGCACCGGCGACCGTAGCCACACCATCCCAGCCCAACATGCAACCGGCAAAGGCCAGCACCAATCCAGCCAGCCCTGCCGCCGCGGAAACTATCGCGGTCGCAGAATTCAAGCTGCCGGAGCTCGGCGAAAATATCGAACAGGGTGATCTGGTCCGGTTGATGATCTCGCCGGGAGCGCAGGTTTCCGAGGGCCAGCCGGTAATGGAACTGGAAACTGACAAAGCGGTCGTCGAAGTTCCTTCATCGCTGGCCGGAATCGTGAAAGATGTTCTGGTAAAGCAGGGAGAGAAGATCAAAGTTGGGCAGCTGGTTTTCACCCTGGAGCCCGGCGCTACCTCTCAGATGCATGCGCAGCAGCCGTCACAGGCGGACGAATCGCATGAACATGAGCGCTCGACATTGCAGGCGGCAGTCCAGTCCGAGGGTAAGCGTGAAGAAGAAGCGTTGCCGCCGGATCAGCCAAGAACCGTGCCAGTCGCCACCGTCAGTATGCCGCTCGATCTGGAGCAAGCGGCAGGAGCAGAGCACCGCGGTCCGGTTCCGGCTGCCCCGCACGTGCGGCGCCTGGCGCGTGAGCTCGGCGTTGATATTCATGGCGTGCCGGGAAGCGGTCCGGGCGGACGCATTAGCGAGGACGACGTTAAGGCATATACCAAGACACTGGTGGTATCCGGCAGCGGCGCGCCGACAGCCGCTCGCTTCAAACAGCCTGCGCTTCCTGATTTCGGCAAGTGGGGAAAAATCGAGCGCGTCTCCATGCGTGGCGTACGGCGCAAGACCGCTGAGCACATGTGGCAAGCCTGGAGCTTGATTCCCCACGTTACCCAGATCGACAAGGCCGATATTACCGAGCTTGAGCAATTGCGTACTCGCTTTGGTCCCAAGGCGGCCGAGGCCGGCGGCAAGCTGACAGTGACCGCCATTGCTCTCAAAGTTTGCGCCTCCGCGCTGAAGATCTTCCCCCAGTTCAATGCCACGATCGACATGGAAAAGGAAGAAATCGTTTACAAGCAGTTCATCAACATCGGGGTTGCCGTGGAAACCGATCGCGGACTACTGGTGCCGGTGATTCGCGACGTGGACAAAAAAAATATCGTGGGATTGTCGGCCGAGCTGACCGGGCTGTCAAAGAAAGCGCGGGACAAGAAGCTGGCTCCGGCCGACATGGAAGGCGGGACATTCACGATTACCAACCTGGGCGGAATCGGCGGGACGGGCTTTTCGCCCATCGTAAACTATCCAGAGGTTGCGATCCTCGGGCTGTCACGCTCCAGCATGGAGCCGGTCTGGATGAATGGGAAATTCGAGCCGCGCATGGTGCTGCCGGTTTCGCTTTCCTACGATCACCGTTTGATCGACGGAGCCGACGCAGCGCGCTTTCTGCGATGGATTGCCGAGGCATTTGAACAGCCGTTCTTGCTTTCAGTGCAGGGATAAGAACTCGCCACACCGCTACACCAACCGCTTGTCGTTTCGAACACTTCCAGCGGTGAGCAATGGGCTGTCTTGCGCCAGCCAGATTCTTGGAACATACATCCTTGAATCACGCGTTCTTATACGTACTCGCTCTAAAACATCTCGATGCCTGAAACTTCCAACCTGAACCTCGCAGTCCTCGGCGGCGGCCCGGGAGGCTATGCTGCTGCTTTCCTGGCCGCCGACCTTGGCATGAAGGTCACGCTGATTGACCGGGAGGCAAACCCGGGCGGCGTGTGCCTCTATCGCGGCTGCATTCCTTCCAAGGCTTTATTGCATATTGCCAAGCTGATCGATGAATCACGTCACGCCGGGAATTGGGGAATCGAATTTGGTGAGCCGCGCATTGACCTCGCCCGCCTGCGCTCGTTCAAGGAGGGCGTGGTCAATAAGCTTACCGGCGGCCTGGGCCAGATTTCGAAACTGAGAAAAATCCAGTATGTTCGCGGCGATGCCAGTTTCGAAAATTCCACCACTTTGCGGGTTACGGCCCATGCAGGCGACGGCCAGAGCCTGAGTTTTGACCGTGTCATTATCGCAACCGGATCCAGGCCGGCGGTCATCCCCAGCCTCAAGCTGGACAGCACACGCATGCTGGATTCCACTTCGGCGCTCGATTTGAAAGATGTTCCGGGCACTCTCTTGGTGATTGGCGGAGGATACATCGGGTTGGAGCTGGGCACGGTTTATGCCGCCCTTGGGTCGAAAGTGTCAATCGTCGAAATGACAGCGGGCCTGCTCCCGGGGGCCGATCGCGATCTGGTGCTGCCCCTGCATAAGCGGCTGGAGAAAAGATTTGCGTCCATTCTCCTGAATACCACGGTGATGGCCGTGAACGAGGAATCGCAGGGGATTCGCGTCCATTTCGATGGCAAGGACGTGAAGGAGCGCGAAAAGATTTTCGACAAAGTGCTGGTCTCGGTAGGCCGCAAAGCGAATTCAGAAATCGCTGGTCTCGATCGCACCCAGGTCCGCGTCGTGGAGAAGGGATTTATTCAGGTAAACAGGCATTTGCAGACGGACGATCCCGCAATTTACGCCATCGGCGACGTGGTGGGTGAGCCCATGCTGGCGCATAAGGCCTCGCATGAGGGACGCACTGCTGTCGAACACATTGCCGGACACAAGGTCGCGTTTGAGCCGAACGCAATTCCGGCGGTGGTGTTCACCGATCCGGAGATCGCTTGGGCCGGCCTGACCGAAACTCAAGCAGAGAAGGAAGGCCGCGAAATTAAAGTCGCGAAATTTCCCTGGGCCGCCTCCGGACGCGCTCTTACCATCGACCGTACCGAAGGCATGACCAAGTTAATCCTCGACCCCGCCACCGAGCGCGTGCTTGGCGTTGGAATCGTGGGCGCCGGGGCGGGCGAACTAATCGCCGAAGGCACGCTAGCCATCGAAATGGCAGCCCTGGCAAAAGACATCGCGCTGACCATTCATCCTCATCCGACGCTCTCGGAGACGGTCATGCAATCGGCCGAAGTCTTTTTCGGAACCAGCACCGACCTGTACCGGCCCAGGCGGTAAGTAAGCTCACGCCGCGCGTCCGCAGCCGGGGTGGTACGGACAAGGACGTCCGTACCTGCGTGCGAAGCTCCACGTACCATCTCCCATAATCATCCCGTGACAAGTTTCTGCCATACTCGCAGCAGTGAGGCTCTCCGTGAACGATTACTTGCTATCTGTGGTGCTCGGAACCATCGAAGGGTTGACGGAATTTCTGCCCGTCAGTTCGACCGCGCATCTGCGGATCGCCGAGTCTCTCTTTCATATCAGTCTGGCCGACGGCTATTGGAAGATGTACACGATCGTCATTCAATTGGGCGCGATTCTGTGCTTGCCGATTTACTTCCGTTCGCGAATTGCTGGCTTTTTCTCCACCTTTCCGCGCGGAGAAAGTGGCGAGCGCACGGCGTTGACCCACCCCTTGGGGCTGACATTGGTCGCATTTGTTGTCACCGCGGTGCCCGCATTTCTTCTGACCAAATTGATTGGCAAACATCTCGAAAGTTTGTACATCATGGGGACTTCCCTGCTGCTGGGTGGCATCGCGATGTGGCTTGTGGACGCGATAAACGCGCGCTGGGAGGCCACGGGTCCGAACACTCCGGGAAGCCGCATTTACACCTGGAGTATGGAAACCATGAGCCTGGCGCAGGCGGTATGGATTGGCGCCTGCCAGATTCTCTCGGCAGTGTTTCCGGGAACGTCGAGGTCGATGTCAACCATCGCGGGGGGCCAAATTGCCGGGATGTCACGGGGCGCGGCCCTGGAGTTTTCATTCTTCCTGTCAATTCCCACTATGATAGTTGCCACTTGCTATGACCTGTTGAAATCTCTGCGGGGAAGCGGAAAAGGAGCAAATCCCATCGGGGTCGCACAGATCGATGCGCACGGATGGATTGTGCTGACGATTGGCTTCGTGGTTTCGTTCCTCGTAGCCTACGCGGCGGTGGCTTGGTTTATGGCCTGGGTTCGCAAACGAGGATTCGTGCCATTCGCGGCTTATCGGATCGTTGTAGGGGGGCTGGTTCTGGCGTTTGCGGGGCGTATGACGGGATGATTGTTGCTTGCAATCGGCCGTGGCGGTGTCAGGGGAAAAGCGCGTCCCTCGATCATGAGGATCATTCGCCGAGCGAATACTTTGTCCGGCCCGGCGTGACGATGGATTTCGAGTAGCGACGAAAGCCACAGCGAGGCTAAGATCCGGAAGTGGACGGCTTGTTCTTCAACTCCTCCATGACGCTCTGAATCAGTTCCTTTGCGCCCGTAAGACTCTTCATCACAATTTGGACATCGAGAACCGGTTTGCCGGGCCAGCGCTGGCTCTGGCAATACACCCCGTGCTGGCCGACCAATGCCATGGCGTCGGTAATCATGTCCATGGTCACGGCAAGACGGCCACGGGAGACTCCCATCATGGTTTCAAAGTGTTCCAGTTCTTCGCGTTTTTCTTCCAGAACCCGCATGGACTGATTGTAGACGAGTGTCCCGCAGTACTCACGGCGAGGAGTTTCTGATTCGACGTTACCCAACATGCACCGTCTTATGCACCTGCCATGGCCTTATGTGGGGCGGACGCCCCCACCCGCCCGGGCCGGACGGGGGCGTCCGGCCCCACATGGTCTTAGCCACATAAAACGGAACGTTTATGAATGGGCGGCCGCGGAAACGCGTCGCGATCTTGGTTCCATGATCGCGCGAACCGCGTCCGCTTTCTTGCCCCCGTGTTTTTTGAGCCAGGCCTGGAGATCGCGACGGCAGGCTGCTGGGATGGCACTAAAGAAGATCCCGGCACGGCCGCTGCCGTCGGTCCAGATGAAATCCCCGGTTGCGTGCACCGCCGTAGAAGTTCCCGGAAGCAGAAAGCGCAGGGAGACACGCCTCAGCAGCGGCAAGGATTCGGCCGCTTGCAACGTCAGCCCTTGCTCGGTTAAATCGTGGACCAAAGCCGGAGTGGTCCCGGTGGGAAGTTCGAGATATGCCAGCGTTTCATTTTTTTGGCGCGCAAAATGACGGCGATCGGATTGCATGAATCCCTGCGCCGCACGAAACGAATGCAGCGCTTGCAAAAGATCCAGAGGCTTGTAGAGCACGAAATTGGCTCCCGCCTGGAAAACTCCGCCGATGGGATTCTCAGCGCCGATCATTCCGAAGAGCACAGGCTTGCGTTTGCCAAATGCGGTGCGGGCTATTTTGGCGACCTGCACAGCATAAGGAAGGTCAAAATCAACAATCAGCGCAGAATGGTGTCCGCTGGCCAGAAGTTCCATGGCCTCGGGTGCCGAAAGCGAGACACGATATTCAATCCCCAGTTCGGCAAATGCACTTATCAGGATTTTAAGAGAACTTTGACTGCGGGACATCACCAGCGCATTCATCTTCATGCCGCCAGCTTATGGGCACGACCATTAGGCCGTAAAGGTCACAGCTGTAACCCGCGCGCTGGTTACCAATAAAAATGGAACGGTTTCCCGAAGCAGGATTCGAGTAAAATCTGTCGCGCTTTCTGAATTTGGAGTGCCGGGCCGCATGGTTGAATCGTGGCCCTGCGTGCCTTGGTGGATCGCGGATCGTAATCCCGATGCGTTACTTTAATTCCTTCATGGGCATGAGCGAACCGTAGTCTTTTCCGGATGGCTCGACCGCCCTGGCCACGATTCCGTCAAAAGCGTCGCGCAATTCGGGGAATTTTGTGACCAGCGCTTTCATCACCGCGATGTTGTCCTGAAATGTCTGCCCGCTATTGGACACATCGGCGCTCTGATATTTCACCACCAGATCGAAGTCCTGGCCAACTGCCAGCGGAAAGATCGCGATTAGCTTATAGCTCTTGCCGCCGGAGGGGCTGAGGTCCGCACTGTTGCCGTCGAGCGGAAAATCTGCAGGTTTCACTGTCTGCGCCTCGTCATACAGTTTGTCGGTGACTTGGGTGTACATAAATGGCACCGGGACGACCAGCTGACGGCCTTGAATAAAGTAAAGCCAGGCATTGTGTTTCTGCTCCTTGGCTTTGAAGGCGCGTGCGTGTTCCACAAACCAGTTACTGTCATGGCCGCTGATCTGAGTAGGAAGCACGAACAGGCTCCCCACCTTCCAATCAGTTCCCTGCTGCTGCAAGACGAAGGAAACCGTGTACGGACCTTTTGGGGTGCTGGCGTCCAGCGTAACTATGCCGTAACTTCCGGGTGGAAGATTAGGAATAATGAATTCCGCGCTGTTAGTGGTTTGCCCAGAGGCGCCGAAGATTCCGCAGAGAAACTCCGCCTTCGGCAACGGCGCAGTGCCCTCGGCTTTTAACATGAAGGGGGAGCGAGCAGTCGCGTGCGCTCCCGAAAGATTTGGCTGGTTCTCTTTGATGGTGCCTTCAAGGCCGGAAAAATTGCTGGCCAGGCTGGGAATTGAGTTCTGCTTGATTGAAGCCGTATCGCCGCGCGTCAACATCTCGAAATAACGGTTGCTGGTGGTTTGCAGCGCGGAACGCGTGGCTGCATCCATGTCGTCAGAGGTAAAACAAGTTTGCGACACAGCCGGCAATGCCATTATGAGGATAACCAGAAGCCCGGAACTTAGCTGTGCTGCGGAACGGTGGTGGCGGCTTTTCATCGGTAATCTCGTATCCCAATCGGCTGCGGACTTATGCTAATTTCATTAGATGCGAGTTGCTGCTTTCCCGCTCTGGATTTCGGAAACGACTGCATCTGCTGAGAAAACTTACCACATAGCCGCGACCCGGGTAATGACCTGCGCTGTTCAGCTGGGTTCTTCCCCCGCGCCCGCAGACCAACCAGTTCTGCGCAACTTTCATCAAAGTTCTTGCCGCAAAAGGATTAAGGACGCATAAATGCTTGTAAGATTTATTGCCGCTTCGGTCGCAATATTCTTCATACTTGTATTCTCCGCCTGCCAGGGACTGGTGGCTGTGGTTCCGGGTAACTTTGACGTAACAGTTACCACCACCGGGTTAGGAAGCGGAACTGTGACTAGCTCTCCATCCGGAATTGACTGCCCGGGCACCTGCACCGCCACATTTCCCGCCAGCACGCAAGTCACCTTAACCGCGGTTCCAGCTACCGGGTTTGATTTTAGCGGTTGGAGCGGCGCGTGCAGCGGCAACAGCGTAACCTGCACTATCGTTTCCGGTGGCGCAAATTCCGCCACGGCGGCATTTGGCGCCAGTGTGCGTAGCATCAATCACATCATCTTTCTCGCCCAGGAAAACCGGTCCTTTGACAGCTACTTCGGTGCAATGCGGGCATACTGGGCAGCCAACGGAATTCCAGACCAGCCATTTGACGGTCTAGCTCAATTTAATCCCCCGGCGAATCCCGCCCTGGCGCCCTCCAATCCCGGATGCAATCCGGTAACTTCGACGGCCACGTATTGCCATGTGAACCCGGCAAGCGGAGATGTTGGCCAGCCGGTCACATCTTTCCATTTCAAAACCATGTGTGTCGAGAACCCCAGCCCGTCGTGGAACGAGAGCCATGGCGATTGGAATGCCAGTGACCCGGTTGCGCCGCCGCCGCCCACCCTCGACGGATTCGTAAGAACCGCTGCAAATAATGCGCGCCAGATCACTCCTCCGTTTTTTGACGTGAAGGGCATGCGTGCCATGGGTTATTACGATGGCGTTGACTTGAACTATTACTATTTTCTGGCGTCCACTTTTTCCACCTCCGACCGCTGGTTCGCGCCGGTCATGACCCGGACCCACCCTAACCGTGAGTACTTGATTGGCGCCACCTCGAACGGCTACGTGTATCCGGTTGGAACTAATCCTGGCGATATGGCCAAGATCCCCAGTCCGCCAATCTTCCAGGAACTGGACCAGGCTGGAATCACATGGAAAATTTATGTCAATCCGGCGGGGACGAAGTGTGCAAGCAATCCCACGCCGCAGTGCTTGTTTCAGTACACTTATGTGAAAGCATTCACTTACGGCCAGACAATGCTCAATCAATCCCCGCAGAATATTGTTCCGATCTCGCAGTTTACGACGGATGCGCAAAACGGCACTCTGCCGCAGGTGGCGCAGATCGAGCCCGCCTCGAACTCCGGACTGGATGAACATCCATCGGTCACGGATGTGAGTCCTGCTTGCTGCAGCGTGCAGGGGGGCGCGAGATACGTGTCCGGGCTGATTAACGCTGTAATCAACGGACCGAGCTGGAATGATTCAGCCTTCATTCTTACTTTTGACGAGGCTGGGGGGTTCTATGACCACGTGGCCCCGCAACCGGCGGTGAGTCCCGATGGCATTCCTCCGGTCGATCTTTTCGCCAATGACACTTGTACGGGAGCGGTAGGACCCAATTGCGATTTCGTCTTCACCGGCTACCGGGTGCCCATGATCGTCATTTCTCCCTTCGCAAAAAAGAATTATGTATCGCATACGGTCGCGGACAATACCGCCATCCTCAAGTTCATCGAGACCCGCTTTGGCTTGAGTTCGTTGACGGCGCGCGACGCGGTGCAGATGGACATGTCGGAGTTCTTCGATTTCGCCACCATTCCATGGCAGACTCCTCCATCCCCCATCCCCGCGCAGCACCCCACCGCGGCCGGGAAGTGCTACCTGAATATGCTGCCGTAGCTCACGGCCCTTCAACCACCCGCTTCGCTTTCCCCGGCAATGCGGCCGGGTTCTCGTGCGTGCGCTCGCGAAATCCTCCCTTCAGCCCAGTTCCCAGGGTGATACTGGCTTCGCCAAATTTGTTGCGCACACGATCGACGGCTGAAAGCGCCTGCTCCCATTTGCCCTGTGCCGTACTCTCCAGCAAATTACCCTGGGCGGCAACTTCTCCAAATGAAGATGCCTGCACTCCCAGCAATCGCACGTGAACGCCTTTGTGCCAGTTTGTGTAGAAGAGGGTTCTGATCTGACGGTAAATCTCATTATCCAGCTGGGTCGGGACAGCAAGCGTAAGAGCCCGGGTCACGGTCGTGAAATCCTGGTAACGCAATTTAAGCTGTAGCGTCCGCGCATAGACCTTTCCCTCTCGCAGGCGCCGCGCTACCATCTCAGAAAGGCGCATCAGCGTAGCCTCGATCTGTTCGACGTTGGCTGTGTCATCGTTATATGTGTGTTCGTGGCTGATCGATTTGCCAGCCTGGTCCTCGCCGATGACACCGTCAAACCAGGCTCCTGCGTCCAGCCCGCGGGCCTTTCCCGCCAGATCTACTCCCCATTTGCCAAAATGCTGGTCGAGAAAAGCGTCATCGCGTGTGGCAATGTCAGCTACAGTACGAATGCCGAGTGCGTTCAGCTTCCGCTGTGTGACCTTGCCTACCCCGGGAATATCGCGGACGTCGAGCGGGGCCAGAAACTTCGCTTCCTGTCCGGCAAAAACATAGAGAACACCGTGCGGCTTGGCCTTGCCGGAACTTACTTTTGCAATCAGGCGGGAACTGCCGATTCCAATAGAACAGTTGAGCTTGGTCTCAGATTTCATTTTGCGGTGTAGTTTGTGGGCCGTCAGCATCGGCGGCCCGTGCAGACGTTCAGTTCCGGTCATGTCGAGATAAGCTTCATCGATGGAAACCATCTCTACTTGAGGGGAGAACGACGTGAGCACCTCATGCACTTGTTCGGAGCAGGCGCGGTAACGGTCGGGATGGCCATCCACGAAAATGGCCTGAGGACAGAGTTTGGCAGCCGTTCGCAGGGGCATGGCGGAATGCACCCCCAACTTGCGAGCTTCGTAGGAGGCGGCCGAAACCACGCCGCGTTCATGGCGCTGACCTCCCACCACCACCGGTTTACCCTTTAGCCCCGGATCGTATAACTCCTCAACGGACACGAAGAATGCGTCCATATCCACGTGGAACACGGTCCTGGGATGGCCAAACATTGCAATTCACACCAGAATTGACTGCGAGTGGACCTGCCGGACCCGCTCGTAAATGCGGATGTATTCGCGGGCGGCAACTCGCCACGAGAAATCCTTGCTCATGCCGTTGCGCATAACCTTTTGCCAGGATGCCTCGTCGCGGTAAAGCTGGAGCGCGTTATGAATACTGCGCAGCAAGGCTTCTCCGGTGGCCTCCTGGAACTTGAAGCCGGTGCCCTTCTTAGCGCGCGGATCCCACGGATCAATCGTGTCATCGAGTCCTCCAGTTGCTCGGACCACCGGCACGGTACCGTACTTCAAGCTGTAAATCTGGTTCAATCCGCAGGGCTCATAACGCGAAGGCATGAGAAACATGTCGGCCCCTGCTTCGATCTTGTGCGCCAGAGCATTATCGTAGGCGATCTTCACCCCAATCTTGTGGGGCACCTGCCGGGTCAGCCGCAAAAACATTTCCTCGTATAGCTTGTCGCCGCGGCCAAGAACCGTGAGCAGCACGTCCTCGAGCGCAAGGCGATCCATGACCTGCCCTATAAGGTCGAAGCCTTTCTGTGCGGCAAAACGCGAGACGATCCCGATCACCGGAAGATTGGGGTCGGCAGCGGACAGACCGAAACTTGCCAGTAAATCCTGTTTGCACTCCCGCTTGCCGCTCAAATCCTCGGAGGAGTAGTGAGCCGCGATGAAACGATCGGTTTCAGGATTCCACTCCTCATAGTCCACGCCGTTCATGATGCCGGTCAGCGTCGAAGCCCGCTCTTTGAGCACGCCATCGAGGCCGAATCCGAATTCGCTGGTTTGAATTTCCTGCGCATACTTCCTGCTTACAGTCGTAATCCAATCGGAGTAAGCCAGAGCGCCTTTGAGAAAGTTCACGTTGC
Organism: Terriglobales bacterium; assembly: GCA_038254805.1. GTDB lineage: Bacteria > Acidobacteriota > Terriglobia > Terriglobales > Acidobacteriaceae > Gp1-AA145. The sequence continues at coordinate 73,389 of JBBSFW010000009.1, read as the reverse complement.
CAAAAAATTCCGCCTTCGAGATCGTGAACAGGTCCCAGGGCAACGTGAGCAGGGGAAGGATCTCCGCCGGAAAGATCCCTTGATATCCGAGGTTGTGTATGGTGAAGAGGGCGCCAGTATCGCGGAACGCGGGATCCTCCAGGTATTGGGTCTTCAGCAAAATCGGCACCAGGGCTGATTGCCAGTCGTGACAGTGAAAAAGATCGGGAACACCGAGAATCTTTGATCCTTCCAGGACCGCGCGGCAGAAAAGCGCAAAGCGCTCGGCATTGTCGGGGTAATCGCCCGAAGAGGTTCCGTAGAGCCCCTCTCGGTCAAAGTAGGGCGGATAATCGATGAAGAAGAAACGCACCCCCGGATAACCGGCGCCGGTCAGGATCGAGCAAAAACGATATCGATCGTCGAAAGGCACGGTAATGCTTTGCACCACGGTGCGTTCTTCGCTGATGTGAGTGTGGCGATATCGGGGAACGTAGACGCTGATCTGATGACCCGCGGCGGCTAGGGCGCGCGGCAAGGTCCCTACCACATCCGCCAAACCGCCCGTCTTCGAAAAGGGGACGCACTCCGAGGCAACGAACGCGATGTGCATTGGACTGATAGCTCCAGCGGAGCAACGTGCTGGTTTTCCGGGCTATGATAATAGCCGGCGCGTCCCGGCTGACAACCGGAGCACGCGCCACAAGTCTAATTGGCAACCTTAATGAGGGTCAATGAAAGCATCGACCGCCCGTGGTTCCCCTAAGAAACCAAAGCTGGGCCAGCACTTCTTGACAGACACCTCCGCAGCGGTAGAAATCGTGGCTGCCATGGGGAACATTGCCGAGCGAACCGTGCTCGAGATCGGTCCCGGCCGCGGAGCGCTGACTTCCCTGCTGGCAAAGGCGGCTCGCCGCGTGATCGCGATTGAAACCGATCGGGTGTTGGCGGCGCAGCTCAGGATGGCCTTCTCGCTTACGTCGAACGTGGAGATCATCGAAGGAGACATCCTGGCGGTGGACCTCAATACGGTCTTCGGGCCAAAACCTGGAAGTACCCGTCCCGGAATGGAGCAGACTCACGACAGAGTGCGGGTAGTGGGCAACCTGCCTTACTTCATCACCTCCGATATCCTGCTGCGTCTTTTCCAATACCGCCAATACTTCGAGACCATCGTCATGATGGTGCAGAAGGAAGTTGCCGACCGGCTGGCAGCGAATCCGGGAACCAAAGAATATGGCATGCTCTCCGCCACAGCACAGCTTTATGCGAGAGTCGAAAAGATATTCACTCTTCCCCCGGGGGCATTCGTCCCTCCGCCAAAGGTATTTTCGACCGTAGTCCGGCTTACCCTGTCGCCCCGGTTGGCGAAGCTGCGGGTGGAGGAAGCCGACTTCATACGTTTTCTGAAACTCTCGTTTGGACAGAAGCGGAAAACGCTCTGGAACAATTTGAAGTCGCAATATCCGGCAGAAGAACTTAAGCGTGCAATGGGAAAGGCCAAGATCGAACCGGCCATTCGCGCGGAAGCGTTGTCGCTGGAAGAGAGCGCGCACCTGTGGCGGGAGCTGGTGAGCAAGCGCTTCAGGGATTCCAGAAGCTCTTGAGGGAGTTGGGGATGGCAATGCTGCGCGAACCCGCGGTTGCAGGCCGCTTCTATCCAGCGGATCCAGAAACCCTGCGTCGTGACGTGATCTCCTACCTTTCGACAGGAGAATCCGCTCCAGCCCTCGGTTGCATCGTGCCCCATGCCGGATATATCTACTCTGGCGAGGTCGCCGGGGCGGTGTTCGGCCGGGTCTCGATTCCCCCGCGTTGTGTCGTTTTGTGCCCCAATCACACCGGGCAGGGGCGGCCGCTGGCGATCATGAAAGATGGGGGATGGAAAACTCCGCTGGGAGACCTGCCCATAGACACGGAGTTCGCTGGGTCCCTGCTGCAGACCTTTCCTGCTCTGGTGGAAGATTCCGCAGCCCATCAAGACGAGCATGCAATCGAAGTCCAGTTGCCTTTTCTGCAGGTATTAAGGGGGGACGTAACCTTTATACCGATCGCAGTGGGGACTGGGCAGCTCTTCCTCCTGGAGCAGCTTGGAGAGGCGCTAGCCGCGGTGATAGCGCGATTCACGCCGCCGACACTGATCATCGCCTCCAGCGACATGAATCATTATGAAGATGATGCCACTACCCGCGTGAAGGACGGCAAAGCTATTGCCACGATTCTGGCACTCGATGCCCCCGGGCTCCATAAAACTGTGATGAGTGAAAGCATCAGCATGTGCGGATTCGGTCCGTCGGTTGCCATGTTGACTGCGTGTGGGCGACTGGGGGCCAAGCGGGCCGAGTTGGTCCGATATGCCACTTCCGGGGACGTGTCCGGAGACCGTGCCATGGTTGTCGGATATGCGGGAATCATCGTTGAATAACTATTTGTTTCCGCTCGCCAGCACGCGGCGTGCGCGCGCCCGGGTCACATTCATGATCGACTGGTCGGCCGCCACTTCATTCAGCACCGCTGCAATGGCTTGAACATCGCCCAGGTTCCGCTCTTTTTGAAGTTCTTCCATTCTTTTAAGATCGGCGTCCAGTGCCAATTTTTCGTATTTAAGAAAATATTTGATGCGCCGCCCAAACTCCAGCGTGGCTGAGAGTCCCTGCAGCACTTCGGTCAGCTGCTGAACTGGCCCGACGGACGAGTAGATGTAAGTCGCCTGGGTGTTCCGCTGAGCCTCGTTGTAAGCCAGTGTCTTGACCCCGGTGTTGGCAATATTCTTGCGTCCCGAATCAATCTTGCCGGTGAAATAGTGCGCTTTCTGAGCCAGTTCGAAAATCTGACGCCGCACCCGGTCCGAAAGTTCGAATCGCAGCGGCTCGGGATCGGCAGGTTCGGCCTGCTGCTCCAGTTGTCCGTTGGAGCGATAGGAGCCTGACCCATCACTTCCGATGCCAATCTCGTAGTGACTGGGATTGGCGCCGGGAAAGTCCAAAGTAAAGGTGACAGTCGCTGGCGCATGCGGGTCGGCGGCGGCGGCGCTCATGGAAAGCAAAACCGGCAGAAGCAGCGCACAAAAGCGTATTCGCGGGCGCATGCCTACAACCTGTGCGAAAAATTGATTCCCGGAAAACTTATGTTGTAAACGGGCGCGCATACTAAAGATAATTTTGAAGCAAATCACTGCGCCGCCGCTCCCTGACGCCGTAAAGTAGTGCAGGTGTGCAGATCGCAGATGGCGACGGCCAGGGCATCGGCTGCGTCTTTGGGTTCAGGAAGCTGTTCTAGGCAAAGCAGGCGTCCCACCATCAACTGCACCTGCTCCTTTCCCGCCCGGCCATATCCAACTACAGCAGCCTTGATGGTGAGCGGGGCGTACTCTGCGACGTGGATCTTATGAGAGGACGCCGCCAGCATGGCAACGCCGCGGACCTGGCCCAGCTTAAGGGCTGATTTCGCGTTCACCGCGTAAAACACACCTTCAATGGCGACCCGATCTGGCTGGTATTTGCGAATCAGGCAGCACAGTTTTTCGAAAATGGTAGCCAGCCTCTGCGGCAGTGGATCCTGCGGCAAAAGCCTGATGCCACCAAAGCTGACGCACGCGAGTTTTTCACGCCCATCCAACTCGACCACCCCGAAGCCTGTGCATTCGGTGCCGCAATCAATTCCGAGGACGCGCATCTGGCAAGAGTTTACTCGAAAACCAGCGGCATGCAGAGTGTTGAACTCTACTCGGGCAATGCAATTATGCCGGGTCAGGCGAATCCCCAACTGTCATCCTGAGGCGTCGGAGTCTCTCGCTTCGCAAGCGACTCCCAACCAAGGACCTTTGCATGCCATAGGCCCCACAGGGCGCCAGCGAGTTCCAAGTCTTACCTTGCCTTCGGCTCCGCCCAGGGCAAGTTCTGTGCGAGCCGCCACCCCAAGCCGTCTCTGCGGCCGATCCTCCGGCTACACGGCTGTGCACCTGCGCGGCTGAATGATAATCTACTTCTTCCGTGGCATGGCGTATGCGCCCGTAGTGTATTCAGCGCGGAGTTAAAGCTTCGTGCAACGGTAGAAGACTATCCAAGGAGCACGCGATGAAAATCGGCATACTGACGGGCGGTGGAGACTGTCCTGGCCTGAATGCGGTGATCCGGGCCGCCGTGCGTAAGGGGTACTTCCATTACGAGGACGAGTTCGTTGGATTTCTCGAAGGCTGGCGTGGGCTGGTGGAGGATAAGGCGATGCCGCTCGATCTGGAGGCGGTGGCGGGAATTCTGCCCCGCGGTGGCACTATTCTGCGCACCTCGCGCACCAATCCTGCCAAGAAGGCCGATGGCTTGGACAATTGCGTAATCACCATGAAGAAGCATGCGGTAGACGCGCTGATCGCAATCGGCGGCGATGACACTCTTTCCGTCGCCACCAAGTTGTACGACAAGGGCGTAAAGGTAGTCGGCGTGCCCAAGACTATTGACAATGATCTGGCTGGCACGGATTTTACCTTCGGCTTCGACACCGCGGTGAACGTTGTCACTGAGGCCATCGATCGCGTGCACACTACCGCAGAGGCCCACAACCGGGTAATGGTGGTGGAGGTCATGGGGCGCGATGCTGGCTGGATCGCAATCTATAGCGGCATCGCCGGCGGCGCCGACGTCATACTGATCCCGGAACAGCCCTTCGATGTAGAAAAAGTCGCGGCCAAGATTCGCATGCGCCATGCCCGAGGACGCTACTTCAGCATTGTTGTGGTTGCCGAGGGAGCGAAGTTTGCCGCCGGCAAAAATGGCCCGGTCGTGCAGGGTGGCGAGAAGGATGAGTTCGGTCACGCGCGTTTAGGCGGCATCGCTAACATCCTGGCGCAGGAACTCGAAAGGCGTACCGGATTCGAGACGCGCACCGTCGTCCTGGGACACATCCAGCGTGGTGGCTCACCCACTGCCTTCGATCGCGTGCTGGCCACACGCTACGGCTTGGGCGCTATTGACATGGTGCACCGTGGAGAGTTCGGCAGAATGGCCGCCCTGCGCGGGAACAAAATCGTCTCCATCCCCCTGGCGGAGGCGACGGCCAAAAACCGCACCGTGGATCAGGAAATGATGGATGCGGCATTTGGAATCTTGGAAGACGCCGAAAAAGAAGCGGCTGCGGGATAACACGAAGTAGCTCACGCCAGGCCACTTTGGCTACATAGAATAAACAGGAGGATTGAATGCGGACTTTATCCATGGCGCTGGTGGTATTGCTTCCAGCGGTGCCTCTGTTCGGGCAGGGTGCTCCCCCACAAGGCGCGGCTGACCAGCCCTACACGATGGAGTACTACTACAAAGTGCAATGGGGCCATCAACAGGAATTTCTACAACTGTTCTTGAAAAACCACTATCCGTTGCTCAAGAAAGTGGTGGAAGGCGGGCGGGCGCTGGGGGTGAAAATCGAGACTCCCGCCAATCACATGACCGAGGATGCGCGTTGGGATTACCGCGTGACCATCCGCTTCAAGAACTCGACGATGGCGACCACCTCGAATCCCGGCGAGGATGCACTGCTCAAGCAACTCTGGCCTGACCAGGAAACCTACAAACGCGAGGAACAGCGGCGTTTCGAGATTCTTCTCGCACACTGGGACCTCCCGGTAAGTGACGTTACCCCCAAGTAGTCGCTTTGGCGCCCTACTGCCCCAAGATCAGCGGCAGCCCATTCTTGTTGTTGCCGATGACCACCACTTTCGCATTCCCGCTCTTGGCTAAATTCTCCGTGGCCTCAATTCCCTTCCACTCCAAAAGCTGCGGGCTGATGCCCTGGGCAACGATCTGCTGAAAATCGCGGATGCCCTGTGCTTCAATACGCTTGCGCTGCGCCTCCTGGGTTTCTTTCTGCAGGCGGAAGTTCATGGCCAGTGCTTCCTGCTCGGCTTGCTGCTTCGCTTCGATCGATGTCTTGAGCGTCGCGGGCAATTGCACGTCACGCAAAAGCACGTTCTCCACCACCAGGCCGCGCTGGTTCAACTGCGAGGTCAGTTGGTCAAGGATTTGCTTGCCCACCATTTCGCGCTCTCCCGTATAGAGAGCATTCGCGCTGTGCGATGCAGTAGCCTCGCGGATCGCCGAACGCAACGTAGGTTCCACAAACCTGTTCTCGTAATCGGCGCCGGTTTTTTGAAAAACTTCGGCAGCCCGGTCAGGATTGAGGTGATAAATCAGCGAAGTGTCCAGGCTCATCATCAACCCTTCGCTTGGATGGCACGCTGGCCGACTCCTTTATGCTCTGCGTTTGGACGGAGAGCTCGTTGTTGGTCTTGAGCGGATTGATCAGGTGGATGCCCTCGCCCAGAGTCTCGCCGGTAACTCTTCCAAACAGCGTGAGCACTCCCACGTGCCCGGTACCGACGCGAGTAACCGCGTTGAACAGGAGCACAATCAGCACCAGCCCTGCCAGGGCCAGCCCCATCGGACGAAGTCCGCCTCCCACATCCGCCCCCACCACCCTTCCCCGAGGGCTCTCGAAAATCGTCATGGCAGCTTCCTCCCCGAAGGTGATTCTATGGGACGGTGGTCATCGAGGTAAGTGCCTCGTGTGGGGCTGCTCTCGCCGGGTCGCCAGCGCGACATCGTTCTGCAGGATGGTAATGTCGTGGTGGTGGGCGGTGTGGCGGTGGTGGGCGGTGGTGGGGTGGTGGTGGGGTGGTGGTTAATATATGACTAGTCAGACTAGACGAACTTTCTATGAAACCTAAATCTGTAAATACCCTCCGCAAACGGACCGTGCGCCGTGCCCGGCCATGGCAGCTGCAGAATGCCAAGGCCCGGTTTAGCGAGGTTTTCCGCCGCGCCCGCACCGAAGGCCCCCAGTACGTCACTCGGAGCGGAAAGGAGGCAGTCGTCATCGTCTCTGCCGAAGAATTTGAAGAATTGACCGCCCGCCGCCGTCAACCGAAAAGTCTAGTCCAGTTTTTTCGGCGTTCTCCGTTGGTGGGCGTAGCTTTGGAACTAAACCGGGAACCTGATTACGGCCGGGAAATTAAGTTGTGAGCGGCTTTCTCTTGGACACGAATGTGATCTCAGAAGTTGTAAAGCCCCATCCTCACTCTAGCGTTTTGCAATGGATGGAGAGCACAGAGGAGTCTCTGCTCTACCTGAGTGTTTTAACCCTTGGCGAGTTGCGCAAAGGAATCACGATGCTTGCGGGCGGGCGTCAGCGCGTTTCGCTGGAAGCCTGGCTCGATCGTGATCTTCCCCTGCGTTTCGCCGGCCGCATTCTGCCTGTGGATATCCGGGTGGCAGACTGCTGGGGACGGATCTGCGGGAGCAATCCGGCGTGGAAATCTCCCTTGCCGGTCATAGACGGCCTGCTCGCGGCGACCGCGATGCACCATCGTTTGACTCTGGTCAGCCGGGATACCACGCAGGCAGCAGTCCACGGAGTGGCCATCTTCGATCCCTGCGAAGCGTAACTTTCCGGGATCCGCAAGCCGGGCTCATCACTGCCTGGGATGCGGCTTTGACGCCACCGCCGCGCTCAGCACCGCTCCGCTCATGACTGCTGAGACAAAAATGAGGACCAAAGAACTGAGGCAAAGAATGCACCATGCCGCCAATACAACTTTTTCAATGTAAGTCAGATATAAAGCGAAAGCCAGCCCGGCGACTGAAGCGACGAGCAGGATGACAGGGGTCTCAGCTTTGTCGCGGTAGATGGTTGCAAGAAGGAGAATCAGTAGATAGCCGAGGATTCCGATGAGCGCGACCGGCACGCCGAGCACGGTGGAATAGCTGCTGCGGTTGACGATATCGCAGTTAAAAGACTCGCCAAAGTTACAGAACGACGTTTTGGAAGTGCCGAAATGCTGGTAGAGGGAAATTGAAGATATCGCGACCCCAGCCAAAGCCACCATAGCAATCGCAGCCAGCAGCCGCCGTCGCAGCGTCACGGCAGGCTGCATCCAGTTTTTTGACCCAGAAGCGCAAGCGGCTGCGCACCCTCGATGCGCGCGCCATCGGAAAATTGCCACGTGGGAAAGTTTTTCACTCCGGCCTGCTTGCATTCCTCGGTTTCCACGCGCACTCCTTTCACACCGCACTCGACGTAGTTCACGTACTGGAACGCAAAACCAAACATTTCTTTCTGGTCCTCACAATGCGGGCACCAGTACAAGCCATACATCCTGGCGCGTTTGGCGGTCAGGCATTTTGCAAAACTGTCCAGAGTGCTGACCGGCCTTCCATAGTAGTGGTAATAAACGCCCCACGCCGCCACTGCGGCGGCCACAGCTATGATCATCCAGCGCCAGCGAGGGCCGGGTTTCACGGCCGGCTGCTCTTCTCTCTTCTCGCTGAAATTCGACATTGCGGGTGAAGTTTTTTATACCACGACGTTCAATGCCAAAGGGAGCACGTCCACAGATTGACAGTGAAGAGTCAGGACCTCGCCATCAATCATTATGTCCACGGCTTCATCGAGGTCGAAATCAATATGGCGGACCTTGCGGACTTCAGCCAGGCGGTGCCGCACATGGGTGCCGTCGTAAAGACCGGGCAGGTTGCGAATTAACCCGATTCGGCCGATCGGTCCCCAGCGAACATATTCGATCAGTCCGTCGTCAATTTCAGCGGTGGGCGCGATCATCATAGTGCCGCCGGTAAACTTGCTGTTATTGAAGGTGAGAAAAAGACACCGCCGGCGATCAAACTGCTTGTCATCATCTGCTTTCAGAGGGAAAGGCCGCCGGCGAAACCGCGTCAGCGAGATAAAGATGGACGCCTGGTATCCCGCTTCTCCCCAGCCGCCGAAGCGTTGCTGGCGCAAAGTTGCGACGTCCGCCGAAAAACCGATGCTGAGAATATTGATGTAGTGAAGCACGCCCTCCCGGTGGCGCAGACGCAGGACATCGCATTTGCGCGACCGGCCGGCCAGTAGCGACTCGATCCCATACTCCAGGCCCTGTTGGCTGAAATCGCGAAGAAAGGAATTGCCCGTACCAAGTGGAAGGAAAGCCAGCGTGGGCTGCTCTGAGCGCTCCGCCTGGGGAAAAAGCCCATTCACAATTTCGAAAGAAGTACCGTCTCCTCCTACCGAAATAAATTCGCGATAGCCCTCGGCCCATGCGTGGCGGGCAAGATCTGAGGCGTGTCCCAAAGAAGACGTCTGGCGCACCTCGATCTCCAGGCCGGCGGTCCGCAGCCGGTCAAGCACCGGCCCCAACAGTTTGTGGGAGCGGCCTCCCCCCGCCGCGGGATTGACGATTGCAAGATACTTGCCCGCCAATCAGAGCTCTTTCACCGCAGAGCGGTCGAGTGAATTTCGAATCTCTCGCGCAAGTTCGTTACGCTTGATCTTCATGGAAGCGGTGCGGGGAAAGTCTCTGTCCCAAAGCAGATACCCGCCGAGGCGCTTGAAATCCGCGAGGGCACGATTGCGAGATACCATGTCGTCTTTCACCGAATCAGTGATCTCAGGGTTCCCTTCGAGACGAAGGACAAGCACGAGCGCCTCTCCCCCCAGCTCCTTTTTCGGCCAAATGTAATTGGCCGCGAAGATGCAGTACTCCTTCATGGGAATGCCGTCGAAGGCAGACTCAACGTCCTCCGGATAAATATTCTTGCCCCCTTCGGTGACAATCATGTTTTTCTTGCGGCCGAACAACAGCAAATGGCCGGCCTGATCGAATCGCCCGAGATCGCCGGTCAGCAGCCAGCCATCCACAATCGTCTCCGCTGTAAGTTCCGGATCGTCCAGATAACGCAACATAATCGTCTTGCTGCTGGCTGCCACTTCGCCGATTCCGTCTGAGTCAGGATTGAGAATGCGGAGTTCAACGCCCGGCAGCGGCTTGCCAACCGTGTCGGCCCGAAATGGTTTTAGATCGTTCACCGTGAGCACCGTGCCGGCTTCGGTGAGGCCGTAACCATTGGCAACCGGAATTCCCAAATCATAGAAAAACTGCAACGTCGGGGGGTCGATAAATGCGCCGCCGGTAAACATCGCCAAAAGCTCGCCTCCGAAGGCTTGGTGCACCTGCGGCAGCAGTTTGCGGCTGAGTGGAAGGTTAGGGCGGTTGCGAGTAAGACTTTTGTTTATCCAGATGAGGCGCTGCAAAGCGAATCGCTTCATTTTTGAAAGCGCATCGAAGTTACCCTTGATACCACGCTCAAGATTCTTGAGCACTAGAGGGACCAGGCTGACATGGGTGATGCGGTAACGCACGAAGGCGTCGCGCACAAACTCCGGCCGCAGAGTACGCAGATGAACTACACAGGCCCCGCAGACAAATGGCCCGATGAAGCCGACCATAAAATCAATAGCATGGTTAGTCGGCAGAATGCTGAGATACCGGACTCCCGGCCAAAACGGGTACCACGACGTCAGGGCCTTGCACTGTTCCAGGTAATTGTTGTGCGTCAGCACACAGCCTTTGGGGCGGCCGCCAGTGCCGGAGGAGTACACGATGCATGCCGCGTCTTCTCGCGCCCGCGGCACGAAGATCGGATCGCCCTGGCGCCGGAATTCCTCCCATCGGAATCCTCCGCTTAGCTCTGCGCTGGGCGGCGCCTCGCTGACCAGAACAATCTTCAGTTTGTGGTTCTTGAACTCGGCGCGCTGCGTGATCGCCCGCCACAGGTGATACTCGACAATCAGGAACTTTGCTTTCGCGTGGGCCAGCAGCTGAAGGTGCTCTTCTGCCGTCAGTTTGTAGTCCAGCGGCGCCAGCACCCCTCCGGCCTGAAAGACGGCGTAGGCGGAGATCAGCCATTTCGACTGATTAGTCATGATGATGGCGGCGCGGTCCCCAGAGTTGAAGTCCGCATCCTGCAGGGCGCGCGCCAGTGGTGTGGCGGTCTGCTTGAAATCGGAATACGTAAACCGGGTGCGCTCGCGATCGCGATCGGACTCGATCAGGCAGGTTTCATTCGGCCAGCGATCGAGGGAATCGCGAAGGGCCGCGCCGAGAGAGGTGTATTGGTCCAGATCAAGCATGAAAGACTTATTTCACCACAGAGACGCGTGGGAGCAAGAGAGAAGGTTAATTCATTCCGTTGCAAACCATGATTGCAAATCACAAATCTATATCCCTGCTCGACCACGGAGCAACTAGGTCGCTTTAAAGCCTGGCCTGAATCCGTTCGGCCAAGGTTCGGAAATCTGAGACTCCCTGCAACTCATAATCCGGCAATTCAATACCGAAATGTTGCTCCAGGCGGGTCAACAGACTCAGCGCCTGCAGGCTGTCGATTCCCAGTTTCTTGAAAAAATCATCGTTCGGTGCCAGTGTCTCGCGCGCGACTTTAAATTGCGCCGCGGCCAGGTCGAGGATTTCGTCTATTGTCTGCTGCTGGGTTGGCATTCTCTTCTCACTTTCATGGCAAGTAGGGCTGCGCATCGGTGCTCTCGACAAACTTCTTCAATCCGGCCTCAACCCCAGGCTGGCTAAACAGGTCGCAGAAAATCTCGATCTCGCGCCGAAGATCATCATATGGGATTGGCTTGATGAACTTCTTGGCGGCGGCCGCGGTATTCCGCTCGAATTTGCCCAACTGGGTGGCAGTGCCGCGAGCGGCGCGTAACGCTTGCCCTTCAGCAACAACCTGGCTCACCAATCCAACTTGCTGGGCCTTGGTGCTGTTGAAACTGCGGCCGGTGAGCAATAGATCGCGTACCACACCGTTCCCTAGATCGCGCTTGAGACGAGGGATTCCGCCGAAGCCAGGTATCAATCCAAGTCGCAATTCAGGAAAGCAAAATCGCGCGCTCTTGTCGGCAATGATTAAATCGCAAACCAGCGCCAGCTCAAATCCTCCACCAAAAGTGATGCCATGAACTGCGGCCATGGTCGTGAGTGGCGAGGCATCCAAAGTGTTCATGACATGATGAATGCGTTCCAGAAAGTCGCGGACCCCCGCGACCGCAGCCTTCTTTTCCATTTCCAGGGAGCGGCGATACAGCTCGCGCAAGTCTGCTCCGGCGCAAAAACCGCAATCCAGCGAGCTATAGACAATGAGAGCATGAGCTCTCTGTTCCAGGCCAGGCAAAGAGGCAGCCAACCGCTCCAGGTCTTCCAGGGACTCGGAGCCAATCTCGTTGCAGGGGGAGCGGTGCAGCGCCACTTCGATGACGGAGTCTTTCAGCTCCCAGGATAATGCTTTTCCGTAAAAGTGATTCATTTGGTCACAACGGCACGGTGTAGCTCTTCGCACCCTCTTCGCTGTCAAAAATCATTGCCTCGCGATGCCCACATTTGCGTAAAAAGACAAATCAGACCGCCTTTTTCACGGCGTACATCTCTTCGATCTCCACTCCAAACCTCTGAGTGATGACGTCGCGCTTCAGCTTTCCGTTGGCGGTGAGCAGGCCATTTTCAACCGTGAACGCTTCGCTGTTAGTCCTGAACCCGCGGACTTGTTTGTAGTGCGGCAAGTCTGCGTTGACTTCGTCCAGCGCAGCCTGTACCTGCTTTGCAGAGATGTTTCCAGTTACGATCGCAGAAAGATAGCTGCGGCCATTGCCGAACACGACTACTTGCGCCGCTCCGGTGAGGCGCGCCAATATCTCTGCCTCGAGTGCTTCGGGGGCGACGTTGTGTCCGGAAGCGAGAACGATGAGGTTCTTGATACGACCTGTAATTTTCCAGTTCCCTGCCGCATTCACTTCGCCTTGATCTCCGGTATGGAACCAGCCTTCCCGCAAGGCTCTTGCCGTTTCGTCCGGTCGCTCCCAATAACCCGGAAAAACGTTGGGGCCGCGCACCACGATTTCCTGGTTTTCGCCTAGCTTCATTTCTATCCCACCGATCGCCGGGCCCACGCGGCCGGGATCAACGCGATCGGGATCATCCATGGTACAGATCGCGGTGGTTTCGGTCAGTCCATAGACTTGCAGAACCGGGATGCCGAGCATCATGAAAAAGAGTTGGGTGTCGAGATTCAACGGCGCAGAGCCGCAGATTAAAGCCCGAAGCCGCGGTCCAATCATTTTCTTGCGAATCGAGGGAAAGATGATGGCGTTCGCAAGCTTAAGCCACAATCTATCGGAAAAAGTGGCTTTGCCTTCGCGCTCGCGAATCGAGGCAGATTTCGCGCGGCGGTAGAGGGCGAGGGGCACGCCTCCGGTCTTCCAGAGCTGCTCGTCAACTGCTTTGCGCATCCGCTCCAATAGCTGGGGAACATTCAGGAAATAATCAGGCCGTGCAGAGCGCATCTGCTCGGCCAATTTGCCAAGGTCGTTGTTTAACGCGAGGAGGTTTCCCCTGAGCAGGCACGTGAGCAGCATGATCCAGGAGCCGGCAAATGGGAAGGGTAAATAATGAAAGACTCGATCTTGCATGGGACCGCCGTGCATCAGACGATCGAGCCGGCCTGACGTGCATTCCAGCATATGGGTAACGTTTGCTGCCGTCAGCACTACGCCTTTAGCCTCGCCCGAAGTTCCGGAAGTGTAGATGATGGTGATGGGATCGGAATCGGCGAGTTGCGGTTTAGCATGCGAATCGGCTTCGGTCGAGAAAATTTCGTCAAACAAGGCCTGCGGCGGGGCTTCGGGCCAGTGCTGGATGATGCCGTCCCGCAACTCGGCATCGCCGCAGCAGATCAGAGCGGGCGAGCAGTCTTTCATCATCGCGACCAACTCCGCCGGAGCCTGTCGCGAATAAAGTGAGACAACAATTGCGCCTTCCGCCATGATGGCCAAATCCATGGCGACCCACTGAATGCTATTGGGAGCCAGCAGGGCGCAGCGGTCACCCTTGCGAACTCCCCGCGAGCGGAGGAAAGTTCGGGCGCGCGCGATCAAGACGCTGAGTTCGCGGCCCGTGGCTTGGACAGAGGCGGGATCGCGTAGCTCCGCGAGCAGCGGCTGATCCGCCGGGGAATCGAGCTGGGCGAAGATGTCTGCGAGAAAGCTCATCCTGTCTAATCAGTGTCGCGGCAGAGGCGCCGCCGTCCGCCCAGTCCACACGGGTCGCCCGGTCTGCCAGGTCCGTCAGCTATACATTTCCATCAGCCGGTGCAACCCCGTATCCATGGGCGGCAGATAGTCTTGCCAGTTCCACTGGCCCTTACGGGTGGGGAAGTCGGGATAACGGCGTTGGACTTCCTCTTCAAAGTAAACCCCCATGCGCGCCATCACTTTCAGGTTTTTGACCACCGTACGGCCAATGCCATCAGCAATTCGCTCGCCCTCCGTCGAAAGCTTCTCAAGGGCCCCTAGCAGCCTTGGCTCAAGGTCGGGATCGTCTACATTCATCAGCAGCTCGTCGTGGCCGCGCTCCCGCATCAGGTTGCGGATGCGCTCGTCCATGGTGATCCCGGCTGACGGCACCAGGGCGGGCATGGAAGTCACGATCCCGTGGAAGCGGGAGGAAGCCATCAAGTGCCCGGCGCGCAGAATGCTTACCATCTGATACATGTCATATTGCTGGGAAGTTACCACCGGCACTCCGCCAAGTTTTTCGGATATGCGATGGCAGGCACGAGCATCCAGCTGCTCCGTCGCCGCCAATACCACGAACACGCCATGCTGCTGCCGAAAACCCTTCACAGCGTTTGCAATTGCGGTCAGGTAGCGCTCGAATGCCGCATCGACGTCAGGCCCGGAGTGGTGGAAATAAACCGTGCGGTAGTGACTGGCTTTGTAAGCGCCGGTAACTGCGTGCGCGGCATATCGGGCCAGGGACGGTTTCACTGGCCACCAGAATGGATTGATGGGACAGACGATTAAAACCGGCAACTTGCCGTCCCACCCGGCATCGCGCAAAACCTTGCGGCCGTATTCCGGCGGCAGCGGTGCGAAGGTCCACGCGGTATCGGTCCCCAGCTCCGTGGGCACTCCCAGCTTGCGAAGCACAGCCCGCGATTCCTCGTTGCGAGTGATGACCAGCGAATCCTTGCAGTAGCGGCCGCACATCTTGGCGACCGGGGGATCCATATTCCCCGCCTCTGATCCGTAACCCACTGCAAGTTTATTTTGCGCCGCCGCCATTCCCAGGGATCCGACAATCATGGTAGTGAGCGCATTGGCGAATTTGCTTTTGAACGCCGACCCCTCCACAACCACGACTCCGTGATGCCGGGGGATCTCCGCGGACAAAAACGGCGGGAATATATCTGGAAGGTGGACTTGTTGAGTGTCTTTGAAATATCCGCCGGTGAGCTCGAAATTCTGGGTCATCACGCTGAATTCCACATTGCCGGCGCCTAGAACATGCCGCAACTGCCGCAAAGTCTCCTCGGGGCGGACATCAGAACCGGTGTTGCGGGTCCCGCTATAACCGGCAAAAAGCAGCTTTAGCTTTTTCCCAGGATGCCATTGTTCTCCCATGCCGAGAATCCACTTGGCCTTGGCGCGCTCAATGTTGGCGCTGACCCAGGCCTCGAGGATAAAGTCCATCATGCGGCAGAGCCTCCAATCCTGGACGGCCTGGGCCGGTACGGATAGGTGAAGTTGGTCTCCCGGCTGAACTTCAGCAATGGATAACTGTATTGCGAGAAAGGAGCCGGCTTGCGTCCCAACTCGGAGACGACCCGGGTGTTGTCGAATACGGTATTGAACGTGAGATACGGCATGAACACTTTCATCAGCGCAGCCGCGTGACCGATTCCGCTTTTACGACTTGCCAGCACGTCCACCGTCCTGCTGAAAGGCTTTTCAAAGACCGGTAGATAAACCGGGCCGCGTTTGTCCTGTGCGGCCGCCAGCGATTCGGTGAGTTGCCGGAAGGTTTGCGAATCCCGGCCGGAGGAAAGATGGTAGGTGTCATACTGGGTCCGCTCTTTCACGTGCAGCGTGGCAATCGCATCGGCAACAAAATCAACATTGACAATATCCACACGATCGCGGGGACGAAGGGGAAGGACGGGCAGCCCAGCCAGAAAAACGAAAGCCCGCACCATGTCAAACTGCGTCGTCTCCGGCCGGCGGCTATCTCCCAACACGATGCTGGGCCGAAAAATTGTTTTTGGGACTTCGGGCAGAAGCTGCCGGATCATGTGTTCGCTGAATTTCTTGGTGCGCGCATAGGGATCATAATCGGAGCGGTTCCAGTCAATGGAATTATCTTCTGTGACCACTTCACCCTGCCGCTTCCCAGCCACGGCGACGGTGCTCACGTGACTGAAGCGGCGGAGGCCGTGATAATGGTCCACCTGCGTGGCAAGTTTAAGAACTTCCAGCGTTCCTCGCAGGTTCACATTCAGGCAGCTCTTCTCCGATTTGCGATTCAATGATGCGGCGCAATGAATGACGGAATCGGTTGTGTGTACAAGGCGATCGTAATCATCGGAGGAAAGCCCAAAGCGCTCCTGGGTCAGATCGCCACAAAACATTCGCACTCGCGTCTGCAAAAACTCATAGAAGGCTTTGAAATCCAGATGTAACTGGATGGCGTGCCACAGGCGTTCTTCGGCTTCCTGGGGATCCCGCGCGCGAACCAGAAGGTTCAGTGGGGCGTCATGATCGTGCAGCAGATTAGCGGCGACGTGCGCGCCAATGTATCCGGTGGATCCGGTCAGGAAAATCGCCACGTTGCTCCATTCGTTCCGGTCTTGAGGGTTTCAGCGTCGTTCGCGGCCTCCAGGTTTCGCGTCGGACGCGCCTCCAGCGGCCGGCCTTCGATCAGGGGGTAAGTCCACTTGCGCAGCGCGGGAATGTGAATATTGATCCAATAGTCCCACCAGTCGAGCGCAGAAGTGTTGTAACGAAACTGCTCCCGCTCTTCGGGAACCAGCGCATAGGAGAGTTTTTCAACGTTCTCGGCCACAAAATCATGCTCGTTAAGGAGAATAAAAGGTTCGAAGAGCCCGATCAGCTTCTCCACTTTCTCCAGGCTCCGGTCAACCCGGGCCAAAGGCGTCTTCTTTAATGGAAGCGGCGCAGCGATTCGTTGAATGGATTTGATAATCTCGCGCTGGGCAGGAGCTGACATGCGATTGTAGCGCTCTTTGGAAACCGGGATCGCATCAAATCGCAAGCGCAGCCAGTATTCCATCCCTTCCTGGGCGCGATAATGCTTGCGGTGGGCCAGAGAAGTCAGTTCGATCGATCGCCGCATATCGCACGGATTGGTTACCGAGCTGGCGAGCTGATATACCTGATCATTCCTGCGTTCCATAATTGCGGCGGCGATCAGGGTCATGCCCCGGCATACTTCGTCTACCGGAACCACGTCCAGGCGTTTTCGTTCATTGGTGGGTAGTTGGCGGAAGAATGTGCCCAGCAGATACGAAAGGGAGGCTGAGGTATTGATCCCTTCATTCCAGCCGCGGAAGGGCTGCGCGGTCGAGCTTTCAACGATTGCCGGGCGCACGATCGCAACCGGCATATCGGTTCCGTTGCGAGCCAGCAGCGATTCCGCCAGGCTCTTGGTTAGTGTGTAGGTGTTGGGCCAGCCAAGTTCCCTGGCGCGACGCCTGCCTGTCTCGGTTAGTTCATTGCGCAACCAGCGCACCCGGTTCTTGCGAACCTGATTTTCCAAGGCCGCCCCACGCAGGTCTTTGGCCGCGTGCTCCTTCCCCAGAGCCTGGGTGCGGAGTTCTTCCGAGACTTCGCGGCTTTCAGATCTTTCGCGCGTTTCTTCCACCAGCCGATGCAGCGCCTGGCATTCGCGCTCCGCGTCGAAGTGGGGATCCCCCACAGGCGTGTAATCCTGCCGCACTGATTCGCTGACCCGGCCGTCACGAGTGCCCGCCACATAGCAGGTTGAAAGGTGAAGCAGGCCGGCGTGATCGGACTCGCGGATCAACTGGAGAATGTTCATTGTGGCGTCCACGTTGGATTTGAGGGCGTCCAGCAGTTCGGGATTGAAATCGGTAAGACCAGAGCTGTTCACAATAAGATCGAGTTTTTTTCGCAAGTAGGCTGCAGTATCCGGGTTTAGCCCAAGTCCGGGCTGAGTTACGTCGCCTTCAACCACCTGGACCCTCTCGTTCAGGAACCTCAACAGTTTTTGTCCGTGACGTGCATAGAGGGGATCGAAAACCGGGGACTCTTCCACCAGTTTCTCGAAGCGGCGCTCGGCGGGGTTCGACTTCTGCCGTCGTATCAGAAGATAGATACGTGCGACGCCAGGCAAGTCGGTCAGGGTGTTTACCAGCCAAACCTTCCCGATGAAGCCGGTGACTCCAATCAGCAGAATGTGCTTGCCGCGGAAAGCTGACCGCACCGAGAGCGGCGAGTCGTGCCATTGTCCTTCCGAGTGGATAATAGGTCGCTCGATTCTAGGGACCGCTCTTTCCGATGAAATAACCGCCTGGCGTAAGCATTCAGCCGCGGCGCCAAGGTCCTCCGACAACTGCGCTGGTGAGCGGTTCCCGTCCGGACCTGCGGACAAGATGCGGGCAAACATCCCTCGCGGGCGAACGACAGGCTCCAGCAATCTACCGGTAGAGATGCCATCGCGAAAATCAAGGCGGTTAGCGACAATCCACTTCACGCCCAAATGTTGGGCGAGCGGCCTCATCACGTGGTCCAATCCCTGGCTGACCAGCACCACCTGGGCGCCGGAATCTACCAATGCCTTCAGGTGGCGCACGCCATCAGGCTCCAGGTAAGGTTTGAGCTTGTATTGGAAGTACTCCTCCCCGAGCAAGTCCAGGCGGTCCTTGCTAATGCCCCGCAGGATGGAGTAAACCACGCGGGTGGCGAAAGTGCGATTCAAGGCATACAGAAAAGGCCTCAGGACCGCCATTAACAGCACGATGCCGCGACGCAACCAGCGCGCGGCAAAAGTCTGCGCATTCCAGGTGAAGAAAGCCACCGGGCGGACGGTGGTCAGCTCCAGCAGGCTGCCTTCGACCCGCCAGTAAACGTACTGGCCGGGAGAATTTGGCTGAGGTTGGCCCAAGTTTATCTCGAATTGCAGGCTCGACATTCCCAGTAAGGGGAAGCCGCAAGTTCCTTATTGTAAGGGATTGAGCCCATTAGGCGAAGCCGGGGCGCCGGTAATTTTAGGTTTCGCCTGGATCCAGCTTTTGCACAATTTCAGAGACGGCCTCCTCCGGGGTCTTATTGATTTCTACCGCGATCGCGTCCTCTGGTTCCTCCAAATCCCGGAACTGGCCTTCCAGGATGCTTTCGGAGGCAAAGTGCCCCCGCCGAAGCCCGAGTCGCTGCGAAATCAATTCCCGGCTACCCTTTAGATAGACGAAGCGCGCACCTCCGGAACGAAGTTGATCGCGATAACCGCCCTTCAGCGCGGAACAGGCGAGGACGACGCTCTTGCCTTCCCCATTCCATTGCTGGA
The DNA here is from genome assembly GCA_038254805.1 of Terriglobales bacterium. Classification (GTDB taxonomy): domain Bacteria; phylum Acidobacteriota; class Terriglobia; order Terriglobales; family Acidobacteriaceae; genus Gp1-AA145. Next base: position 54,203 of record JBBSFW010000009.1, on the reverse strand, counting down.
TTGCCGCGTGCAAGGCCCGCAGCCACGGCGCCCGGTCCGAGTCACCGAGCGCAATTCCGGTGCGGATCTTTTCCACACTCGCCGGAGAATGGAAAGAATCCGCATCAGCAAATTCCCAGCCCAGCCTCTGCGCGAGAAGGCTTCCGATGGTGGTCTTGCCCGCACCCGTCACCCCCATAACGATAATGACCAAGCGTCACTTCCCGCCAGGGTTTCCATAGGTTGCGTGGTGATCGTTTCGCGAGTTGGTGATCTCGAACCTTCCATTCGCATGCGCCTCGACCTTCAGGAACTGCCCGTTGTCGCTGCTCTCGTCTGCATTGGCAATGAACTTTTCGGGCACGTTGTGTTCAGGCCCGCCATCGACGGCGTAGTGCAGTTGCCAGAGGTGATCGCCGGCAACATCGTGGACGATCTGCCATGCATCCGGGCTGGCGCCTTTGTGAGCGCCATTGTTCATGATTGCCGCTTCGGGTTGGATCGCGGAAACAAGTGCTTTGGTGTTGGACTGATTAAAGCCATGGTGGGTCACCATAAATAGATCAATCTTGCCGACCAGGTTATTGGGACAGGCCAGTTCGAGTTCTTTGTCTTTAGTCAGGTCGCCAAGATCGAGAAGGCGGAACTTTCCGTAGGTGATCAAAACCCCCAGGGATCGTGCATTTTCGGTTGTGTCGGCGACTGGCTTGGGTTCGGTGGCGCACGCGGAATTCGGCTGCCCTGCCCCTCGAAGATGCTTCTTAATATGCTCTCCCGCGGCGGTCAGAACGAGGATTTTGACGCCCTTCATCGGAACATGGTCTCCCGGCTTTACTGTAAGGCGCCGGTGACTGGTCGCGACCTTCTCATACGCGGCATAGTCTTCCCGGGTGACATCAGAGTCTTCCAGATTTCGGCCGTGATCCACAAAAGTGCCGATCTTGATCTTCTCCGCCAGTTGCGGCGCCCCGCCCACGTGATCGCGGTGGAAGTGGGTAATCAGCACATAATCGAGCTGGCTGACCCCGGCGGCCTTGGCGGCGGCAACGATGCGGCCGGCATCGCGTCCGTTGAAGCCCGGCCATCCGGTGTCAATAAGAAGGGACTGGCCGGAGGGGCCGACGATGAGCGTGGCCTGCCCACCCTCGACATCGATCGAATAAATCAGCAGCGGCTTTGTTTCTTTTTTTGCCAGCGCAGTCGCGATCAGGAAAAAAGGGACGACAACGAGTACCAAAACACGATTCATGAACCAGCTCCGTGAAGTCGATTTCACCAATGATGCGCAGCTAGAATACAGGCGGGCTGTGCTTCCCGGCTAGAGCGTGGGATCGGTTTGTTGCCGGATCGCACGCCTGAGCCGGTTGAGTTGGAGCCGGCACCACGCCGGGCCGCATCGGTGTGTGAGGCAAAATGAAGTGGTAGGATGTCCGGTCACCCGCAATATGTCTCAGCCACTCCATGAAATGATCAGCTGCTTCGATCCCGCCAAGCCACTTGGTCAGGCCTCGACCATTCCCGGATCTTGGTACACCGACCAGCGAATCGCTGAAGTTGAGCGTAAGACCGTATTCAGCCGCAACTGGCAAGTGGTGGGCCGGGCGGAGCAGGTTGCGGCGTCGGGGCAGTACATCACTGCAGAGGTCGCCGGAGAACCGGTGCTAGTGGTTCGCGGGCAAGAGGGCCATTTGCGAGGATTTTTCAACGTATGCCGCCATCATGCCGCCGCCGTAATGACCGAGTCCTGCGGCACGGCCGCGCGCTTGCAGTGTCCATATCACGGTTGGACTTATGGGCTGGATGGATCACTCAAGGGTGTTCCTGACTTCGAAGGCGTAGAAGATTTCGATCGAAAAGAGAACGGCCTGATCCCGCTGGGAGTTGAGGTTTGGGAGAAATTTGTCTTCGTGCATCTTGATTCCGCGCCGATTCGACTGACGCAGTATCTCGGCGACATCGTCGAACAGTTCACGCCGCTGCATCTCGATCAACTTCACTTCGCTGGTCGGCGGGAGTGGATCATTGACTGTAATTGGAAAGTGTTCGTTGACAACTATCTCGATGGCGGCTACCACGTGCCCTACCTGCACAAAGGATTGAACAGCATTCTCAGCTACGCGAATTACAAGATTACCAACGGCAAGCGCTTTTGCCTGCAATCGAGCCCCATTGATGCCACCGGAGGCGAAGTGATGACCGCAAGCGTGCGCCACGGCCAGGCGCTCTATTACTGGCTGTACCCAAACTTCATGCTGAACTGGTACCAAGGCTATCTAGACACCAATCTGGTACTGCCCCTGGGTATCGACAAAATGAAAGTGATCTTCGAGTTTTACTTTAGCGATGTAAGCCAAGCTGCTCAAGATAAGAATAAAAAAAGCATGGATGTAAGCGAGCGCATCCAGGATGAAGACCACTCCATCTGCGTTTCCGTGCAGCGAGGGCTGAAGTCCCGGGCCTATGGGGCGGGCAGGATCTCTGTGCGGCGGGAGGCCGGGGAGAATTTATTTCATAAGCTGCTGCATGCAGATTTGAGCGCGGGGCTCTGATCTACCATGCTCCGAGCACTATCGCCCCCTCTATACTTACCCCGTGCCCGAGCCTGAACTCCTCCCTGCGCTGCAGCAATATTGGGGATATGGTTCTTTTCGCCCCCTGCAGGAGCGGATCGTGCGCAGCTTGCTGGGCGGGCACGATACCTGCGTCGTCATGCCGACTGGCGGCGGCAAATCGCTGTGCTATCAGTTGCCGGCTCTGGTGCTGGGGAAGACCGCGGTGGTCGTGTCTCCGTTGATCGCTCTGATGCAGGACCAGTCTGCGCAACTGGCGCAGATGGGCATTCCTGCTGCCGTGCTGAACAGCTCGATGGATTCGGCAGAGCAGTCGCGCATCATGGTGAAGGCGCGCGCCGGGGAGTACCGGCTGCTCTACCTTTCGCCCGAGCGGCTGGCTCGCGAAGACACAATTGGATGGCTGCGCGGCTTGCCCATTTCGTTCTTTGCCATTGATGAAGCGCACTGCATCTCCGAATGGGGACACGAATTTCGCCCTGAATACCGCCAGCTCAGCCGCTTGCGTGCCTATTTTCCTGATCTCCCGCTAGCAGCGTTTACGGCCAGCGCCACCCGCCGCGTACGCCACGATATCCTGCAACAACTGCAGCTCTCGAATCCGCACAAGTACATTGCCAGCTTTCACCGGCGCAACCTGCGTTACCTGGTGCGAGAGTGCGCGGGACACGAGCAGAATGCCTTGCTGGCGCGGGTGCTGGGGAATTATCCCGATAGCAGCGTCATCGTTTATGCGCCTACCATCCGGCGCGTGGGCGAGGTTGTCGATTACCTTGCCGAAAACAGCATTCCGGCGATTGCCTACCACGGAAAAATGGATGCCACGACGCGGCGGCAGAATCAGGAGCGCTGGATGTCGGACGAGGTTCGCGTCCTGGTGGGAACGATTGCCTTTGGACTGGGGATCAATAAAGCTGCCGTCCGAGCTGTGGTTCACCTTTCGCTGCCCAAATCGATCGAACAGTATTACCAGGAAGCTGGACGTGCAGGACGCGACGGCGAACCCGCCGATTGCCTTTTGCTCTGGCAGAAGCGCGATACCGCCCTGCTGGCTTATTTCATCAATCAGATTCAGGATGCCGCGGAGAAAGAGCGGTCGTGGCAGCGATACCACCAGATCGTGGATTTTGCCCAATCACGGCTCTGCCGGCATCGCCAGGTCTGCTTGCATTTCGGTGAAACCCCGGCTTGGACGTCCTGCGACGCCTGCGATGTGTGTAACGGCGTGCCCGAAGGGCTAGCGGCGCCAGTCGATTTTAGTCCGGGCAAGAAGGGTCATCTCGGGGCCGGTGTCCCGATCCTTCCCACCCCGGACGAGAGCGCCCGGGGCCGTGCGATGAGAGACGGAAAACGCATGGCGGTCAGCGGAGTCGATTCCGAACTGCGCGAATACCTGCGGGAGTGGCGCCGTGTCACCGCCCAAGAACAGAACATTCCCGCTTTCGTCGTGATGCACGATACGTCACTCGACGAACTTTGCCGCAAGCAACCAAAAACGATTGTCGAGCTGCTGAATGTTTCTGGCTTCGGGGTCAAGAAAACCGAAATGTACGGCCGGCAAATCATCGCTGCGCTGGAACAATTTCGTAACGGCGCGCGCGCAAGCTCCCGGCCAGACAAAATCGGCATGGCGGGTGGTTCACGACAGTGGGGTTAAGGCTGACCCCGGTCCTTCGGGTTGAGCTTCCCGTAGTCGCGAAAGTACGAGTGCAGGCCGAAGCTGGGGGTTGTCTTCGTATATCCCGCTACCAGCTGATCTTTGTAGTGGGCCAAATAGAAATCGAAAGCATCTTGGGGATCCATGTCAATCAAGGTCAAGTCGGTATCATGCATGGTCAGCTTGCCGAACCGGAGTTGCGCGCCCCGATAGGCCATGTAGTTTCCCGCCAGCTTAGATGAGGGAGCTGACGAGATTCCGTACTGCAGCACAATTTGGTTTCCACGAATCGTGATGGAACTTAGTTTCCCCTGAATGTGGGGCGGTGGGAAAAGCTGGGAAGGGGTGAGGATCAAGTCGTCTTTGTCGGCTCGCACCCCGCGAACGCTTTTGGTATCTATCAGCTTCGAGATCGTCGCCCCGAGCAGGTCCATCAGACCCTTGACCGGAAGATGTACCGCCTTTATTTTCTCGGTGTGAACGCGAATTTCGCCATCGGGCGTCACCGAGAGCGAGCCTTCGCTCTCGAAAGGAACGTCGCCTTTCGAGTGCAGGCGGCCCTTGATTTTGAGCTTGCTTCCTGCTGCGGTAATACGAATGTCCTTGATGGGCGCATCCGCCGCGGCGAAGGCGTATTGTTTCATGGCGTTGGCGAGGGCGTCTGGGGCAATAGAAATCTCTGCGGAATGGATCGCGAGGTCAAACGAATTCGCGTCGTCGAAGACGGGAATACCCTGCTTCCCCGTCGGAACCAGTTCGCCTTCCAGGTAGGCAATGTGGACTGCGACCGTATCGGTAATGCGATACATCACGTTGCGCATCTCTGCGCGGACACGGTTGTGCTCGGCGGCTTGCTGCTGCGAATAAGAGCCAAGCGCCACAGACGTGATGAATGCCGCCGCCAGCACTGCGCGGATCATCTCAGTTTGGATGCGCACACAGAAGTCAATGAAATGTAACTTTCGACCGCGCTCTAGAGCGCACACCTCACAGCCTTGCGAACGGCTCCGGTGGTCAGCCCATAAACCACGTGAGACGCGAGACCATAGATGTGGGAAGACAACGGAGTATCCCTTGGCTTGCCTGATAGGCCCATCGCGGGCGCCGCGATCTCGTCGGCGCCCACAAACAATACGCTGCCAAATCCCACGCCGCTCAACAGCGCATGCTGCTGCAGTTCACGGGGCCCAAGTTCCATGATGCTGCCGTACAACGCTCCCATGCCGGTTCCAAATCCATAATGCACCATGGGACCGGCCTTCTTTTTCTGTTCATGCGACAGGTGGTATCCGGCGGCTTCAGCCATCTTGCCGGCGGCTTTCATTGTGTCGTCCTCAGCTTCCTCGCCCGAACCACTGTCCGATGATTGCGCCCTGCCGTTCGAGTTCAACTTCTTGGAGACTTTGCTCCACATATTCTGAAATAAGGTCATGGCGAGGGTTCCGGCGAGACCTGCGGCGCCCCCCGCGATCAGCCCCCTCCACAGTTTTGGCTTGCGCATCTCACACTCCTTAATTTGCAGTTTTGAGATGCGGGGAATGGGACTGGCGGAGGCATACTGTCTTCTTCGGCACACCACGAAGAACACGAAGCAATGCAGAGGACAAAGCAGGTGACGCGATGGTCAGCTTTCCAGCTTGAAAATCCGCTCCATGCGTAGCCATTTTTCCCCAGCTGTGGCCTCGGGCAGCGCCTGCTGGAACTTCCACATAAGCTTTTCCCATTCCTGCACCCAGGGATTCTGCTGGTCTGCTTTAGCTTTTGCCTCGAACGAGAAGCTCTCACTCACCTCCATGATCATGAACATGCGGGCGCCAAGCAGATAAATTTCCATGTCCTCGATGCCCGAGTCTCGAATGCTAGCCGTGATTTCCGGCCAGCTTTTCTCGTGGTAGCGCTTATATTCGGCAATCAGCTGTGGATCGTTTTTCAGATCGCAGGTGAGGCAGAAGCGGCGGCTCATTTTTTTTGGTCCCCTGAGTGAGGGTTGAGGTGTTATGTCAAAGCCCGATCCAGATGCACATACCCGCCGTCCACAAAGACCTGCTGGCCGGTGATGTGCCCTGCGCGGGTGGAGAGCAAAAATACTACCATTGCGGCGATCTCATCGGGAGTGGTCATTCTCTGTTCCAAAGGAATCTTAGCCAGAATAGTCTTGAGCTTTTCCTCAGGATTGGGAAAGGTGTCCAGCCACGAACGGTACAGCGGGGTCATAACTTCGGCGGGAACGATGGCATTCACTCGCATGCCGTAATTCAGCAGCTCCACCGCCCACTCACGCGTCAGCGCCAGGATCGCGCCTTTGGAAGATGCATAGCCCGATGTTCCACCCTGGCCGGTAAGCGCCGTCTTGGAAGCGATATTGACGATGCAGCCGCGAGTCTTCTTCAGATGCGGCAATGCGTAGTGCGCCAGGTTGTAATAATGCAACAGATTCCGCTTCAGGGATTCCACATACTCCGCAGGACTGCCATGCTCCAAACCGACTTTGTCATTGACTCCAGCATTGTTGACCAGTGCGTCCAGGCGTCCGCATTTTTGTATGGTTTGCTCAATAACGGACTGGCAGAGCTCGGCGGCAGAAAGCTCAGCAATCACTAACTCGCTATTCTTCAAGTCAGCGCGCAATTTTCTGCCGGCTTCTGCATCGCGGTCCACAATCACCGGCACGGCCCCCTCTTCCGCAGCGGCACGTGCGATGGCCGCGCCGATTCCCTTCGCGCCCCCGGTGACGAGCACCACTTTATCTCTTAGATGCAGGTCCAAAACTCTGTCCCTTACGCGGACTCGATTCAACTGCGGTAGCTCTCAACCGTCCGGGCTCCCTCAGAGTGAGCCCCCCCGCTTCCAGGGTATGAAGTCTTCCTGAGATTTCTGCTCGGCCTTTGTCCGAACTTTGCCGCTCGCGACCTGAATGATCAGCTCGAGGACTTTTTCGCCCATTTGCTCGATGGTGGATGCTCCCGCGATGATGGGCCCGGTATCCATATCAATAATGTCAGGCATGCGATCGGCCAAAGTGGTATTCGTGGAAAGCTTGATCACGGGAGTGATCGGATTGCCTGTGGGCGTTCCCAGCCCGGTCGTAAATAGGACAACGCTGGCTCCGGCCCCCACCTGTGCCGTAATACACTCGACGTCATTGCCCGGCGTGCACTGGAGATTCAGTCCCGGCGTGCTCGAGTATTCCGGATAGTCGAGCGCCGCCGTGACCGGTGAGGTGCCACCCTTTTTCGCCGCGCCCGCCGACTTCATCGCATCGGTCAGCAAACCGTCGCGCATGTTTCCGGGCGAGGGATTCATGTCGAAGCTGGCGCCTACCGCGCGCGCCCGGCGGGCATAATCGCGCATCAGTTGAATGAACCTGTCACCCACTCCTTTACTGGCCGCGCGGTTGATAAGTTCCTGCTCCACGCCACACAACTCCGGGAACTCAGAAAGAATGGTTCGGGCTCCGAGCGCAACCAATAAGTCGGAGGTGTGTCCGATCGACGGGTTCGCCGAAATTCCCGAGAAGCCGTCGGAGCCGCCGCATTTCAGGCCAACGCACAATTGCGAAAGCTCGGCAGGAGCTCGCCGCGCCTTGTCCGCCTCCACCAAACCTTCAAACGTCCTCCGGATTGCCTCCGACAACATTGTGAATTCCGAACCGCTCTGTTGCTGTTCGAGAACGATCAGGGGCTTTCCCAAGCGGGGATTCCGTTTGGCAACCTGCTCACGCAAAACTCCGGCTTGCGCATTCTGGCACCCCAGGCTGAGAACCGTGGCCCCGGCGACGTTGGGGTGATGAATGTAGCCGGCAATCAATCCGCAAAGATTGGTGGAATCTTCCCGCGTTCCCCCGCATCCGCCTTCGTGGAGAAGAAATTTGATTCCGTCGAGGTTCGGAAAAAGCCGGGCAGGCTGAATACCTGGATCAGCCGCCGTGCGATGAAACGATGCGCTTTCTCCGGTTCGTCCTTCACGGTGAAGCGCGGCCAGTTCCGCAACCTGCTGCCGGTAAAGCTGCGGCGCAGCAAAACCTAATTCTTCTTCGAACGCTTGCTTCAGATTGATGATGTTGCGGTTCTCACAGAAGACGAGGGGCACAACAATCCAGTAGTTTCGCGTGCCTATCTGGCCGTCAGAGCGGTGATATCCCAGAAACTGCCGGCCCTTCCAACGGGAAACATCAGGAGGAGTCCAGTTAAACTCCCGCGTATTGCCGTGATATTCCGCCGCCTGATGGCGGATGTTGGCAACCGTGAGCTGCTCGCCTCGCCGGACGGCCTGAAAAGCTTTGCCCACCAGAACGCCATACATAATGACGTCCGAACCCACGGCCAGATCCTCGGTTGGAAACTTGTGCTTGGCTCGTATATTCGCGGCAAGCGTGTAGGCATTTCCGGCGAACTCAACCGTTTCGCCCTGCTTGAGATCTGTGAGTGCGATTAAGACGTTATCTCGCGGATCGAGTTGAAGTACTTTTTGCATCCGTGATGATGTTCCTGTGTTCCATGGGCCTTTTCGAATATTACGTGAAATTCTAATCCATCGGCCGAACACGACTCTAAGGTTGGACGTTCAGCTTCCAAAAGCGTTCCGCATTGCCGCCCATCACCGCATCTTGCACTTGAAGCGAGTAGTTGCTCAAGTAATCGAGCACCACGTTCATGGTCGTGGAATAGGAACCCGCGATGGTACACACCGGCCAATCAGAACCAATCATGAGGCGGTTGGGACCAAAAGAGTCAAAAGCGACGTCGAGATAGGGAGTGATGTGCTCCGGCTTCCATTCCGTCCAATCAGCTTCGGTCACCAGCCCGGAAAGTTTGCACAGCACATTCGGGAACCTGGCTAGTTCGCGCAAACCTGACTCCCAGGGCTGAAGGCTGCTGCTCTTGATCAGCGGCTTGGCCAGGTGATCGAGTAAAAAACGTTGGCGCGGAAAGCGCTGCACGAGCTCTGCAGCCGCCCTCAGATGTTTCGGGAAAATCAGAATGTCGTAGGTCAAGCCAAATTCTTCCAGTGCGCCGATGCCGCGAAGAAAGTCCGGTTGTAGCAGGAAGCGGTCATCGGGTTCGCTTTGTGCCACATGGCGGACGCCCAGAAACTTGGGGCTCTGCGCGAATTCCTTTAGCCGCGCGCGCGCATCAGGCGACCTCAGATCCACCCAACCGATGACGCCGAAGACAAATGGCGAAGATGCGGCCAGATCGAGCAGGAACCTGGTCTCTTCCAGTGTTTGCCGCGCCTGAACTGCAATGGCGCCATCGAATCCGGCCCGTTCGAGCTCGGCCTTGAGATCATCTGGAAGGAAGTCGCGACGAAGCCCTGCCATCGAGTCGTCGATCCAATCAAATTCTTGCGGGTTATATCGCCAGAAATGCTGATGGGCGTCAATGCGCATTGATTTGGCCGAAGTCAAAACGCATTTGCTACCGCTGTTCCCTGAATTGCGTCACTTGCTGCCGCGATTCGCCGAGCCTTTCGATTCCCAACTCCACCAGGTCGCCGGCTTTCAAAAACTGTGGCGGTTTCATTCCCAATCCAACCCCGGCCGGGGTTCCGGTGCTGATCACGTCTCCCGGCAGCAGGGTCATAAACTCGCTCACGTAGGAAACCAGGGTGGCAACATCAAAAATCATATTCGCCGTTGAACTATTCTGCCGCATTTCGCCATTCACCTTCAGCCACATCTTGAGATTGCCGGGATCAGAAATTTCGTCGGGTGTCGCCAGAAACGGGCCCAGTGGAGCGAAGGTGTCCGCGCTTTTTCCTTTCACCCATTGCCCTCCGCGCTCCAGCTGAAAGGTGCGCTCAGAATAGTCATTATGGAGAACGTATCCGGCCACGAATTCCAGCGCGCGTTCCTTGGGAACGTACAGCGCCTTCTTCCCGATCACGACCGCCAACTCGACCTCCCAATCAACTTTGGCGGCGTTCTTGGGAATCACCAGCGAATCGTTCGGGCCGGCGAGCGAGGTCGTGGATTTGAAAAAAATGACCGGCTCTGCGGGGGCCTCCATTTTGCTCTCCGCGGCGTGATCGCGAAAATTGAGGCCAATGCACACGATCTTGCTGGGACGGCGGATCGGCGGGCCTAAGCGAACCGTTTTCGGAACTTTCGGAGCGCTCGAAGCATCCGAATCGAGCCACTGCTGGAGGCCCTTCAATCCCGCATTCTCAAAGAACGCCTCGTCGTAATCCGAGCCGAAGCCGGAGACGTCGAGCCGCGTGCCATCATCCAGAAGGATGCCCGGCTTTTCGTTGCCCCCCTCACCAAAACGAATCAACCTCATTCAGAGTCTCCGTAAAAACAGTTTTCTGGATGCCACAGAATATCCGACGCGCGAGCTTTCGGATAGAGGCGCGACTTGTTGCCATTTCCATCGGGCAGACGTTAGCATCGCTCTGCTCCGCATGTCCACTCCGCCGAATGTAAGTGCCGATGAATTCGCATCCGAGATCAGCCGGAACAATCTTCGCTGGGTAATCTGCGGGCTCTTGTTCCTTGCGACAGCCGTCAACTACATTGACCGGCAGGTGATTGGCATCCTGAAAACCACACTTGCCCTTGACCTGCATTGGAGCGAGATCGATTACAGCAATATTGTTTTCGCCTTCCAATTCGCTTACGCCATCGCCTATCTGGTTATGGGACGGGTGGTCGACTGGCTGGGAACACGTAAAGGCTTTTCCCTGGCCGTCGCCATCTGGAGTTTTGCGGCCATGGCCCATGCCCTGGCACGGTCGGTAACAGGGTTCGGCCTGGCCCGATTCGCGCTTGGACTCGGAGAAGGGGCAAACTTCCCCGCCTGCATGAAGGCGGTGGCGGAATGGTTTCCGCGCAAGGAGAGGGCGCTCGCAACCGGCATCTTCAACGCCGGATCCAACGTGGGCGCCATCATCACGCCGTTGACAGTTCCGTGGATCACCATTCGTTATGGGTGGCGATGGGCCTTCATCCTTACCGGAGCTCTGGGCCTGTGCTGGCTGGCCCTGTGGCTTGCTCTGTATCGCCCACACACACAGAAGCGTGCGCCGGTAAACAGAGTTGCCTGGGCCTCACTGTTCAAATACCGGCAAGCCTGGGCCATTGCCATTGCGAAATTTCTAACCGACCAATTCTGGTGGCTGTACTTGTTTTGGGTGCCGGATTTTTTGCATAAGGCGCACGGAGTCACTCTTTCGAATGTTGGGCTGCCACTTGTCGCAATCTATCTGGCGGCTGATGTGGGCAGCCTAGGCGGAGGATGGCTTTCCTCGGCGCTGCTGAAAAAAGGCTGGAGCGTTAACGCCGCGCGAAAGACAGCATTGCTGGTGTGCGCCATCGGGGTAGTCCCGATTGTGTTGGCTGCGAAAGCCTCAAGCCTTTGGCTTGCAGTAGCGCTGATTGGGCTGGCAGCGGCATCGCATCAGGGCTGGTCGGCGAATATGTACACCCTGGTCACCGACATGTTTCCGCGGAGCACCGTCGGCTCCATGACAGGATTTGTGGGGATGGCGGGAGCCGTCGGAGGGATGCTGATCGCCAAAGTCGTAGGTTACCTCCTGCAATGGACAGGCTCGTATTTCCTGATTTTTGCGATGGCCGGTTGCTCTTATCTGTTTGCTCTGCTGGTGCTTCAAATGCTCGCCCCGAAACTTGAACCCGCCGCACTGCCTTCTTGAAGAAAAAACTATTGCAGCACTCCTGAAATGACAAAGGCCGCGACTTCGGGTCACGGCCTCACGATTTCCATGGTCCACGATTCTAGCGACGACCTCCGCCACCTCCGCCGCCATGACCTCCGCGGCCGCCGTCACGTCGGCGGCGGTGGCGTCCGCCGCTGCCTCCGCCGCCTGGCCGCCCGCCGCGTCCCCCCCGGTCGCCGCCACGATCTCCGCCGCGGTCATTCGTGCCCGAGGGCTGTACGGACGGTTGCGACGTCGAGTCAACTCGATTGAAGTTGGGCTCGTCGCCTTCCTCGAACTCCGCTCCCCCTTCGAGGGTAAGCGCTGGAGCGCCGGCCGGAACTGCTTCCGGCTGACCGTCGGTGCCGCCTTCTGCGGGAGGTGGCGCGCCACCCATTTTTGCGCGCTGCTCTTTGAGGATAGCCTTCCGCGAGAGGCGAATGCGGTTGCCCTCAACAGCCAGCACTTTCACCAGCACCTGATCGTCTTCCTTCAATTCGTCGCGAACGTCTTTGATGCGATGCTCGGCAACTTCGCTGATGTGCAGCAGACCTTCAGTCCCGGGAATGATTTCTACAAAGGCGCCGAAGTCAGCCAGTCGCGTCACTTTACCCAGGTAGGTCTTCCCTACTTCAGCCGTGGCTGTCAGATCGCGAATGATCTGCAACGCCTGGTTCGCCGAAGATTCATCGTTCGACGCCACATTCACCTTGCCGGAATCTTCCACGTCGATTTTGACCCCGGTCCGCTCGATAATGCTGCGAATCATCTTGCCGCCGGGCCCAATCACGTCGCGAATCTTGTCCACCGGAATCTGCAGGGTATAAATGCGTGGCGCGTAAGCCGAAACTTTCTCCCGGTGAGTGGTCAGGATTTCATCCATCTTGCCAAGGATAAACAGCCGTCCGCGTTGCGCCTGCGCCAGCGCCTCCCGCATGATCTGCGCGGTGATGCCGCCGACCTTAATATCCATCTGCAACGCGGTAATCCCGTCTTTCGTTCCGGCGACTTTGAAGTCCATATCGCCGTAATGGTCCTCGGCGCCGGCAATGTCCGTTAATATGGCGTAATCGTCACCTTCTTTCACCAGTCCCATGGCCACCCCTGCTACCGGGGCCTTTAGCGGGACACCGGCATCCATCAGCGATAAGGCTGCTCCGCAAACAGTCGCCATGGAGGATGAACCATTGGATTCGAGGATGTCCGCGACCACCCGCATCGCGTAGGGCCACTTATCCTCGCCGGGAAGCACCGCCGAAATCGCCCGCTCGGCGAGCGCGCCGTGACCGATTTCCCGACGGCCGGCGCCCCGAAGAAATGCCACTTCTCCAACTGAAAATGGCGGGAAGTTATAGTGAAGCATGAAGCGCTTTTTGGCTTCCCCTTCGAAAACTTCCAGGCGCTGCATATCGTCGCTGGTGCCAAGAGTGGTGGTGACCAGGGCCTGGGTCTCGCCGCGAGTGAAAATGGCAGATCCATGGGTGCGGGGCAGCACTCCGACTTCGATCCAGATGTCCCGGATCTGGTCAAAGGAGCGTCCATCAGGACGACGCTTCTCTTTGATCACCGCCTCGCGGAAAATACGCTCACGCAGCGTCTCGTAGTAGCTCTTGAGCTTAGCCTGCGCCTGTTCGTCGTCCTCTGAAATCTCAGCCTGCAACTGTTTTTTGAGTTCGCGGACCAGGGTGTAGCTCTCCGCCTTGGGATGTTTCTGCGTATCCAGCCGGTCGGTTAGATCGCTGCCGATTTTCGACTTCAGCTTGTCGTAGTAGCCCTGATCAAATTCAGGCGGCGTCACCGCACGCTTGGGCTTGCCCGCCTTGGAGCGAAGAGCGTTAATGGCGGCGCAGATCTTCTTGATCTCGGTGTGGGCGAATTCGATGGCGTCCACGACCGTCTCTTCTTTCACTTCCTTCGCGCCGGATTCGATCATCACGATACCGTCAGACGTACCCACCACCATGATGTTCAGCAAGCTCTCGCGCATCTCGCCATACGTGGGATTGATGACGAACTGGCCATTCGCCAGTCCCACGCGCACTGCGCCAATAGGTCCAAGGAATGGAATGTCTGAGAGGGTAAGCGCCGCCGACGCGCCATTAATGCCTGCGACGTCGGGGTCATTCTCCGTGTCGGCGGAGAGCACCAGCGCGATCACCTGAGTTTCACAGCGAAAGCCATCTTCAAAGAGCGGGCGGACCGGGCGGTCGATCTGGCGGCTGGTGAGAATCTCGCGCTCGCTGGGACGGCCTTCGCGTTTGATAAATCCGCCGGGAATACGCCCACCCGCGTAGGTATACTCGCGGTAGTCGACGGTCAGGGGGAAGAAATCAATTCCCTCGCGCGGGTCTGGGTTGGCGGTCGCGGTGGCCAGCACGACGTTATCGCCAATGCGCACCACCACCGAGCCATGCGCTTGCTTGGCCAGCTTTCCGGTTTCGAACGAGATTCTTTTGCCGCCCGCTAGATCAACAGAGATTTCTTGCTTCATGATTGTTTTCCTTTTAAGGAGAGCACTCGATGTCAGTTGCTAACTACTAACTACCAGCTAGCCTCGCACCGGCTTGGATTGCTGGTCGCTGGGAGCTAATAGCTAGAGGCTGTTTTCCAGTGAGGATGGAGAACGCGACCTGCTTTTGCCTCGTTCAGCCGCCAGACACACCGCGCGGCCGGTTCCGATGACAGAGGAACAAACAGCCCAACAGAAACGACCTCCTACTTGCGGAGGCCGAGTCTCTGAACAACCGTCTTGTAGCGCTCGGAATCGTATTTTTTGAGGTAGTCGAGCAAACGGCGACGCTTGCTGACCAGCATGAGAAGACCGCGGCGTGAGCCATGATCTTTCAGGTGCGTTTTGAAGTGCTCCGTCAATTGACCAATGCGTTCGCTCAACAGAGCGACTTGAACCTCTGGACTGCCGGTATCGGTGCCGTGCGTCCCGTACTGATCAATGAGGGATTTCTTTTGCTCTCTGGCTAACACTAACCTGATGCACTCCTTCTAATTTTCAACTCGTTAGTCGTCTGACGTAAAGGCTACCATGCTGGCGCCAAAAGTGTAAAGGCGAGCCAGACGAATACGTAGCGGGCTACACCCGGCAGAGCGCCGGGCTCACGACAGTCACCACTCATGCGTCTCCAAAATGCGATATGCTGGAGACATATGTACGTCCGCTGTACACATTGCGGATATGACAACAGCCCGGAATACCGCTTCTGCGGTATGTGCGGCGCGTCGCTGTCGCGTACGCCGGTAGAACCACCTCCGCCGTCCAAGGAAGTTGTCCCCGCGGGCCCCGCGGCCAGCGAACAAGTTCCTGTCAACGGACCTTCATTCCTTGGACTCTCCGAAGATCCCAAGAGTGAATTCCATTACCTGTACGAAGACGAGGCGCCGCCCAGCCGTGTGGGCTTTATTGTGCTTATGCTAATAATTTTAGGCGCCGCCGGATTTCTCGGCTGGCAGTGGCAGCACGGTGGATATCCCTTCAATCGGCAGACTGCATCTTCCGGCGGATCGCAGCAGTCGGCCTCGCCCTCTGAAGTAGCGCCGGCAATGAGCCAGAACCAGGAAACTCACATTGATAAGCCGATGACCGGCGTTGGAGACGTGCTGCCCAATACGCCCGATCAGAAAACCCACCCCGATTCCACCGGTAAATCCACAGAGTTTCCCGCCCAGCCCGGGGAGAACCCCGCATCTTCCGCAGCCTCAAGTTCCGGGGCCCCGGCGAGCAATGGCGTAACTCGACCGGAAAAGCCAACGCCACCACCAGAGACGGAAGAAGCCGAAGCGGGTTCTACCCCGGCGCCGGCGAAACCCGCGGCGGCCAAACCTGCAAGGAAGTTGGCTTCCACTCGTACGGTTGTGTCCGAAATACCCGCTTCCAAGCCCCCCAAGCCATCCGCAACTTCGCCCGACGCGGATCTTGAACTGGCTGGCGAACGATATCTTTACGGAACCGGAGTGCCTCGGAACTGCGCGCGGGCTGAATCCAGCCTGCGCACGGCGGCCGCGCATGGAAACACCAAAGCCGAAACGGTGCTGGGGACGATGTACGCTACCGGGCACTGTGTGGGTCGCGACCTGCCGGCGGCGTACCGCTGGTTCGCCCGCGCATTACATCAGGAGCCGCAGAATTCGCGCATCTCCGCCGACCTGCAAGTGCTGTGGCGGCAAATGTCGCCGCAGGAAAAACAGCTGGCCACCGCCAGCGGGCAGTAGTTTCCCGCCAACCTCTCTTTCACGGAATCTCCACTTCGAAAGCAATTCCAAAGACAGTTTTCTCCGCTATCTTTGCGCTCTCTGTGGTTAAAACTTTAAGGCCAGCGGCAAGCTTCTAACCGCTGAGCGGGCTGAGTATCCGCAGAGATCGCCGAGAAAACAAAATTCCGAAAACGATTCTTCCCTGCCATCTCCCGCCTTGATCGCATCCCAAAACGGTTTTCTCTGCGATCTGCGCGATCTTTGCGCTCTCTGCGGTCAAAGTCTTTTAGGAGCCAGAGGTGAAAGTTCTAACCGCCCAGCACCGAGGGTACCCGCAGCGACCGCCGATAGTCACAGCTCACCCCGCTTCATTTCATCCACCGCGTAGTTGCAAGCCCGAGCAGTCAAAGCCATATAGGTGAGCGAGGGATTCACACAGGCAGACGACGCCATGCAGGCGCCGTCGGTGACGAAAAGATTTTTAATGTCGTGGGCTTGGTTGTGTGCATTCAATACCGAGGTCTTGGGATCGTTGCCCATGCGCGCCGTTCCCATTTCGTGGATGGTCAGCCCGGGAGCGTTGTCCTCCACAAAGGGCTCGATATTGCGCGCCCCCGCCGCCGAAAGCATTTCCGCCGCGGTAATGGACATGTCCTTGAGCAGCGAGCGTTCGTTCTGCCCCCATGCCGCCTGGATCTTCAGCACAGGAATGCCCCAGGCGTCCACTTTTTCTTTGTCGATCTCGGCAAAGTTGTCGTGACTCGGCAGGCACTCTCCGAAGCCGTAAAACTCCATCGTCCAGGGGCCCGGGCGGCTGATAATGCGCTTGAAATCCACTCCGAAGCCAGCGAGGTCCGCTCCGCGCGCCCAGTTCTGCCGCGTTCCGCCGCCCTGAAATCCGTAACCGCGTAGAAAGTCTCTATGCTTCTGCTTCACGTTGCGGAAACGCGGCACGTAAATGCCATTGGGACGGTTTCCAAGCGGCATGCGGTCTTCGTGACCGGGGACAATGCCGCTGGCGCCGCCTCCCATGCAGTGGTCCATGAGGTTGTGGCCCAGTTCGCCGCTGGAGTTTGCCAGACCGCCCGAAAATTCCGAGGTCGCGGAGTTCAGAAGAATTCGCGTGGACTCCAGCGTAGAGGCACACAGAAAAAGAATTCGCCCTCGGAACTCCAGCGCCTGGTGCGTTTGACCGTCAATGACCCGGACGCCGCTTACTTTTCGGGTTTGCGAGTCAAAGATAAGACTGTGCACCACGCTGAAAGGCCGAATCGTCACTTTGCCGGTCGCGAGCGCCGCCGGCAAAGTTGAATTCAAACTGCTGAAGTACGACTTGGTGATGCAACCGCGGGAGCAGGGACCGCAATAATGACAAGGCAACCGCCCGCGATGGGGCTTCGTAACAATGGCAGTGCGCCCGATGGTCATTACCCGCTCGCCGGCAAAGTATTTCGCGATGGCGTCTTTGACAGTCACCTCGGCGCAGGTCATCTCCATCGGCGGAAGAAATTTTCCGTCCGGCAACTGCGGCAGGCCTTCAGGTTGCCCGCTGATTCCCGCGAAATCCTCCACGTAGTCGTACCAGGGAGCGAGGTCCTGATAGCGGATCGGCCAATCGTTCGCAATCCCCTCGCGGAGATTGGCTTCAAAGTCCAGGTCGCTCCAGCGATAGGATTGCCGGCCCCAAATAATGGACTTGCCCCCTACCTGGCGTCCGCGGATCCAGAGAAACGGCTTCTCCGCCGGGGTGGTATAGGGATTTTCGCGGTCGCTGACGAAAAATTTACTGTTCCACTCGTCCATGCCGGTGCAGGTACGCTGGACTTGCTGATCGGCCAGCTCCGCATGCCGGTCGCCCATGCCGCGAAAACGCTTCTCCCACATGGGGACGTGCTCTACATAGTCGGTCTCGGGATTGACGGGGCGTCCAGCCTCCAGCACCAGGGTCTGCAATCCCTTTTCGCCGAGTTCCTTTGCTGCCCAGCCGCCTGTGATGCCTGACCCTACGATGATTGCGTCGTAAACCTTGGGAGCCATGATTTAATTCGCAGCTGAGTTCTCGTCATTGATGGTCGTACACCCGGAATGAGCGCGCGGAATAATTTGCCGGTGCAGCTGCTGTTCGAATCCGGCTTGCGAAGTGAAATAGCCGGCTAATGTGAGCCGCTTCATCATGTAAAAGAAATTGCCTTCCAGTCGGGAGGAAGCGCCGCGCCGGGACGAGCGGCGGAGCTCCGCATCGCGCAATTTGGAAAGTTCGTCATCCAGTGCCGCCACCATTTCGCCCTGCTGGTTGGGCGTGCAATCGGCGAAATTCTTGCCGAAAAGATCGCGGCTCCGCGCCTCAACCTCTGCCAGCCCCGAAAGAAACTGTGAACGCGGACCGTCGTCATACCAGTCGGTAAGGATGAGGTCAATAAACTCATTGACGCGGACTGCCTTGGCGCCGGGGGTTTCTGTTTCGGGAATCAGGATCTCGCTGATTGCAGTGACAGTGGCGTTCTGTTGCGCATTAAGGCTGCGCATCTTCTCATCCGGGGAGAGATGCGCCTGCGCTGCCTGAAACAGCGAAAAAGCTTCCTGCGAGAGCAGCGGGAAGGCGGCCGTACCCGCCAGCAGTTTTAAAGCTTCACGTCGTTTCATGCTTCGGTCCGAATCGCTCGATATTCTAGCTGATTCTTCGGCGTACAACTAAAGCAAGTCATGGTTTAGGAAGCCGGCCCCGCTTGCCCTGGTGACCGAAGTGCTGTTATCTTCCGTGGCGCGGGAAGGTCGCTAAATCCAGCCTGCGTTTCAACTCGTACTCCCATTGAGAAGCGATTGTCCACAGTAGCGCGAAAATCGGAACAGAACGACGCAGCCCTGATTTCCGCAATTCGTTCCGGAAATCAGGATGCCATGGCGGAGTTGTATGACCGTTATTCGTCCGTGGTCTATTCCGTCGCGTTGCGCGTATTGAGCGAAACTTCGGCGGCGGAAGATGTGTTGCAGGAAATTTTTATGCAGTTGTGGCGTAATCCGGGCTCGTTCGATGCAGGCCGGGGCAATGTGGCGCCCTGGCTGGCGGTGATCACGCGCAACCGCGCTGTAGATGTCCTGCGCAAACGGCGGCCGCAAACGGACATCAGCGAAGCTGCAGTTTCGGTGGAACATGACCTGGCCGGCAACGCCGACCGGGGCCGCACGGTCGAGCAGGTTCGGGCCGTGCTCAAAGAAATGCCCGCCTCGCAGAGGAATGCACTCGAAATGGCTTACTTCGAGGGATACAGCCACTCGGAGATTTCAGAGAAGACAGGCGAGCCGCTAGGCACGATTAAGACTCGCATACGTGCAGGATTGATCCTGCTTCGCAAGGCAGTAGAGACACGATGAGCGTCCACGAACAATTCGCGGAGGACCTGGCGCTGTACGCGCTTGGGTCCCTCGAAGCGGGCGAGAGAGCAACACTCGAAGCGCATTTGCAGGACTGTGCCTCCTGCCGCCGGGAACTGGAGTACTTCCGCGGAGATGCTGCTTTGTTGGCGCTTACTGCTTCGGGCGCGCGGCCGCCTGCTCGCGCCAGAACGCGGCTGGTGGGCGCCATTGCAATGGAGCCTGGAACTCGGTCCGCGAAGCCGCGCGCGCGTTGGTGGCCCGCTCTTGGCTGGGCAACTGCGGCCGCGTTGATGCTGGCTTCGGCGATCCTGTGGCGCCAGAATACCCGCCTGAAATCAGACGTTGCAGAATCCGCCGCGCTCTCCGAGCGGCAACGATCGGAGCTGGATCGCGCCCGGCAATCCGCAGCGCTCTCCGAGCAGCAACGATCGGAACTGGATCGCGCCCGGCAGGTGGTCGAAACCTTAACCGCACGGGACGCCATGCGCGTGAGCGTGTTGCCAGTAGGCCTGAAAAATCCTCCGCCGGAAGGCAAGGCCATTTACTCCCGGGCGCGGAATGGCCTGATTTTCATGGCCAGCAATTTCCGCCCGCTACCCGCGCGTAAGGTCTATGAGTTATGGCTGATTCCAACCCATGGAAACCCAATTCCTGCGGGTGTGTTCAAGCCGGACGCGCGTGGTAGCGGCGTGGTCGTAAATCCTCCACTTCCAGCCGGTGTTGACGCTAAGGCGTTCGCCATTACGATTGAGCCGGAAAAAGGATCGAAGACTCCGACCCTGCCGATCCTGATGATGGGTGCCGGGGGTTAGCGAAGGCGATAAGTACCTTTACGGGTCGCAACTTGCCCAACTCAACCGCTCCTTGCCGGCCTGGCGGTTTAGGCTTCTTCCTGCTCTTTTAGCTTCGCAATCACGCTGAAATCTTCGAGCGTGGTTGTGTCGCCCTTCACTTCCCCGTTTGTAGCTAGTTCGCGCAACAGGCGGCGCATGATCTTCCCGCTGCGGGTTTTGGGCAGCGAATCGCTGAAGCGGATGTCGTCGGGCTTGGCCAGCGACCCGATTTCCTTTGCCACCCACTTGCGCAACTCTTCTTTCAGTTCCGGAGTGGGCTTGCGGCCACCTTCCAGGGTTACGAACGCGGAAATCGCCTGGCCTTTGACTTCGTCGGGACGTCCCACCACCGCCGCTTCTGCCACCCAGTCATGCGCCACCAGTGCCGACTCTACTTCCATGGTGCTCAGCCGATGGCCGGAAACATTGATCACATCATCCACCCGGCCCATGACCCAGTAATAGCCGTCTTTGTCTTTGCGGGCGCCGTCCCCGGTGAAATATGTGCCCGCGATCTGCGACCAGTACTGCTTCACATAACGATCAGGATCGCCGTAAATCGTGCGCAACATGCCCGGCCAGGGCTGCTTCAGGACGAGAAATCCACCCGAACCGTCAGGTACGGGCCCGCCATCCATGTTGACAATCTCGGGAACAATCCCCGGGAAGGGCTTGGTGGCCGAGCCCGGCTTGGTGGCTACCGCACCCGGGACTGGCGCGATCATGATGTGACCGGTTTCGGTTTGCCACCAGGTGTCCACGATCGGACAGCGATTGTGGCCAATAACTTCGCGATACCACATCCAGGCTTCGGGGTTAATGGGTTCGCCCACCGTGCCCAGAAGTCGCAGGCTGTCGAGCTTGTATTTTTTGGGCCACTCGCTTCCCCAGCGGATGAAGGTGCGAATCGCCGTCGGCGCCGTGTAGAAAGTATTTACTTTGTGGCGATCGATGATTCTCCAGAAGCGGTCAGGCTCGGGAAAGTTCGGGGCCCCTTCATACATCAGGCTGGTAGCCCCGTTCTGCAGCGGGCCATAGACAATGTAACTGTGGCCCGTGACCCACCCGATATCGGCCGTGCACCAGTAAGTGTCTTCCTCGTGGAGATCAAACACCCACTTGGTGGTGATGTACGTGCCCACGGAATAACCACCAGTCGTATGCACCACCCCCTTGGGCTTGCCGGTGGTGCCGGAGGTGTAAAGGATGTAGAGCGGGTGCTCGGCATCCAGAGGCTCGGCCGCGCACTCATCCGAAGCATTAGCCATCAGCTCATGCCACCAGCAGTCTCGTCCGGGCTGCATGTTGACCGCAGTTCCGGTGCGCTTGTACACCACCACGCTTCTCACCGAAGGGCACGACTTCAGCGCGTCTTCGACCGCGGGGAACAATTTCACCTCCGCGCCGCGCCGGTACGACCCATCCTGCGTCACCACCGCGGTGGCCTGCGAATCGTGAATGCGATCTACCAGCGCATTCGATGAAAATCCGCCGAAGACGACCGTGTGCGGCGCTCCAATCCGCGCACAGGCCAGCATCGCAATCGGCAGCTCCGGAGTCATTCCCATGTAGATTGCCACCCGATCGCCTTTTGCAACGCCGAGTGACTTGAGCACGTTGGCAAACTTTTGCACCTCACCATGCAGCTGCTGATAAGTCAGGGTACGTACTTCGCCGGCCTCACTCTCCCAGATCAACGCCGCTTTATTCTTGCGGGGCCCGTGCACGTGGCGGTCGAGGCAGTTGTAGGAAAGATTGATCTCTCCGCCGGTAAACCACTTCGCCCAGGGATGGTTCCATTCCAGCACCTTGTCCCACTTTTTGAACCAGTGCAGCTCGTCAGCGATCCCCGCCCAGAATTTCTCCGGGTCCACGACTGACTCCCGGTAAATACGCTCGTAGTCTTCCGCACTCTGGATGTGCGCGCCCCGGCGAAATTCTTCCGGACACTCAAACTTGCGCTGCTCCTGAAGAGTGGAGTCGATGTTGGTGGAAGCGGGCGTGCTCGCCTTTTCTGCCATTACAGTCCTCTGATTCAGAGTAGAGATTCTAATCTTACTTCGCGAACCGTGGATGGGTGCGCGGCAACACCAGCCTTACTTCTGGCGAACGGCGGCGTTGCTGTGCCTACCGCCGCACCAGCAGATATGCCCCTGGACCCTGCTTACCGCGAATTGAGCGGCAGAATTCTTCCACCCGAAATCCAGCTTGCAGCGCCGCGGTAAAGGCTCTCCTGGTTGCCTCCCGCCATTGCCGCGCAAGTCCGGTATCCTCACGTTCGATCCGCTCGATGTCGCCCGGAATTTCTATTGCCAGGCGCTGCCGCGCCAGGGCCGAAGCAAGCTCTGCTTCCGCAGGCCAGCCGTTTCCATTGAAACGGACTTGGGGTTCCAGGTGCTTCAGAGCGTCCACGACCTCCGGCCCATGATCCTCTCCGTTGACCCGCCGATGCACTCTTTGTTCATCCATGTGCCACTCTACCCAGAGGCGATCCGTTCCATTCGAATGCATTACGCTGGAGGTTCGGGACCCGTAAAAATCGACCCTGTAGCTGTCTGAAACTACCCCTAGCTTCGCGAAATTGAGATGTGCGTTACGGGCCCGCAATGGATCAAAGGTCCACGTCATGGTTTTAATTCCGAGCGCCAGGGACCGCTGCCGCTGTGCCAGCTTCAGCCGGAAACCCAGACTCTGCCCCCGATGCGAAGGGCGCACCGCCAATGTGTGCGAATGGAAGCCCATCCCGCCTTCGTGCAGACTGGGGAGGGCGAAGGCAAAACCCACGAGTTCACCGCCATCAAACGCTCCAACCCATATGCTTCCAACTGCCTTAGTAGCAACTGCCAGAGTCAGCGGCGTTAGGTCAATCTCTTCGAAGCCCCAGACGCTCTTTTCCAGGCGCTGCATTGCTTCGAAATCCGGCACCGTGTCCAGGTCACGGATCGCAACTCGTGTTTCAGGAGCTGGTTTCGCCATCGCCGTTCGGGCGACCAATATACGCGAGCACCGCTATTTTCGCTACGCTGTTCGCCGGGAAGTTAATCCCATCCTGCCCGAGCGGGTAAAGTTTTGTAAATCGTTGAATGGAAGTGAATTCCGCCTTCATCCAAGAGGGACTGGGGAGGTCGGGCGCGAAGACAGCAGCCAGCCAAGTCAGTAAGATTAGTAGATTTAGATGAGTAGGATTAAAAGAGTGTCCAGAACATCTTCCGAGGTCGATTGATGGAATCTTCCCCACAGAAACCGCGTGACTCCGCCGCCGGTGTACGGTCAACAGTGACGCTTGCGTTGGTGCTGCCGCTGATCGGCTTCTTTGCGGCATGTGCCGGGTCGAATCCCAATCCCTCCAAAGCGCGGGCAAACACCCCTCAAGCCATTCAGGTCACGGTGGCTGCGGCAGAGCAACATGACCTGCCGGTTTATCTCACCGGCCTGGGCTCGGTTACGGCGTACTACACGG
The DNA here is from genome assembly GCA_038254805.1 of Terriglobales bacterium. Lineage (GTDB taxonomy): Bacteria > Acidobacteriota > Terriglobia > Terriglobales > Acidobacteriaceae > Gp1-AA145. The sequence continues at coordinate 30,467 of JBBSFW010000009.1, read as the reverse complement.
TGAACGTCAAGAGCAGAGTAGATGGCCAGCTGGTGAATGTGAGGTTCAAAGAAGGCGAGTTCGTAAAAAAGGGGCAACTTCTGGCAGTAATTGATAACAGGCAATATCAAGTGCAGTTGGACCAGTCGCAGGCCACATTATTTAAAGACCAGGCGTCTCTGCGCGATGCACGATTGAACTACCAGCGCTTCAAGAGTCTGTTGCAGGACTCAGGCGCCGTTTCCCAGCAGCAGGTGGATACGCAGAACGCGACGGTCGACCAGCTTGAGGGCACGGTGCGTAACGACCAGGCGCTGGTTCAAAATGCTAAGCTGAACCTTTCGTATTGCCATATCACTGCGCCCGAAAGCGGCCGTATCGGCCTCCGACTGGTGGATCCCGGCAACATTGTGCACGCGTCTGACGCGAATCCAATGCTGGTAATCACACAGTTACAACCTATCAGCGCTATATTCACCTTGCCTGCAGACCAGTTGGTCACAGTTTCGCAGCGCATGCGGAACGCTCCCCTGCAAGTGGATGCCTACAATCGGGATGACCAGACCAAGCTTGCCAGCGGCAAACTGCTGACCATTGACAATCAAATCGATCAAACCACGGGCACCGGCCGCCTGAAAGCAGTATTTGAAAACAAAAACAGCGAACTCTGGCCGAATCAGTTCGTCAATGTCCACCTTCTGCTCGAAACCCGCAAGGGCGTTACCGTTGTGCCGACGGCGGCGGTGCAGCATGGACCTCAAGGCAATTACGTGTTCGTGGTCAAGAACGATAAGACGGTGGATGTAAGGCCTGTGAACCTCGCCATCACGCAGGGGAATATCGCCCAGATCGCCAGTGGGGTTTCGCCGGGAGACTCGGTAGTGACCGACGGGCAAGATAAACTGCAGCCTGGCAGTCATGTGGAGCCTCATCAACAAGCGCCGGCCCGCACGCAACCGGGCGCGCCAATCGGGTCCTCTGCAATGGCCACGCGATCAGCGAATTCCGGAGATTCCAATTCGAGTGATTCAAATACCGGAAATCAACATTCAATAAATCATAAGCCCTCGCAGCCCGCCGGGAACCCGAAGTCTGGAAACGCGCCTCAATGAATCCCTCGCGTTTATTTATTCTGCGGCCGGTTGCGACCTCTCTATTGATGTTTGGCATCCTGCTGGTTGGCATCGTGGCTTACCGGCAGCTACCTGTCTCAGCCCTGCCGGAGGTGGACTATCCCACAATTCAGGTAATGACTTTTTATCCCGGCGCTGACCCGACCGTAATGGGATCCTCGGTGACCGCGCCATTGGAACGGCAGGTCGGGCAAGTTCCCGGGCTGAGCCAGATGACGTCGACGAGCTCCCTCGGCAGCTCAATCATCACCCTGCAGTTCACCCTTGACCAGAACATCGACATTGCTGAGCAGCAAGTGCAAGCGGCAATTAATTCTTCGGGAACCTACCTTCCCACGGATTTGCCCAATCCGCCGATCTACAGCAAGGTGAATCCCGCTGACGCGCCCATCTTGACTCTGGCAATCACCTCCGGCACATTGCCCTTATCCAAGGTTGAAGATCTGGCGGACACCCAACTCGCCCAGAAAATTTCGCAGGTGACGGGCGTTGGCCTGGTTTCTATCAGCGGCGGACAGAAACCTGCGGTGCGGATTCAGGCGAACCCTACCTCACTCGCTTCTTACGGCCTCAGCCTGGAGGATGTACGTACAGCGCTGGGCGCCGCCAACGTTGATCAAGCCAAAGGAACGATCGACGGACCGCGGCAATCATTCACCATTGGCGTTAATGATCAGCTGAACTCTGGCCCGCAATACAAGCCTATTGTGATTGCATACCGTAATGGTGCGCCGGTCCGGCTGGCTGATATTGCCCGCGTGACGGACGGTGTAGAGAACGTTAACCAGGCCGCGTGGATGAACCTCTCGCCAGCCGTGATCATGAACATTCAGCGGCAGCCGGGCGCCAACATCATCAGCGTGGTTGACCGCATCAAGCTCCTGCTGCCCCAGCTCCAGGCTTCCCTGCCGGCCGCAGTCAAGGTCTCCGTACTTACCGACCGCACCGAGACCATTCGAGCATCGGTAAAAGATGTTCAGTTTGAGTTGATGCTTACCATTGGCCTGGTGGTGATGGTGATCTTCCTTTTTCTCAGGAATATTCGAGCGACCGTCATACCCAGCATCGCAGTTCCGCTTTCATTGGTGGGCACGTTCGCAGTGATGTATCTGCTGGGTTACAGCCTGAACAATCTGACCTTGATGGCGCTGACCATCTCAACCGGCTTCGTGGTGGACGACGCTATCGTCATGATCGAGAACATCGACCGTTATCTGGAAGCAGGCGACGCGCCTCTAGATGCCGCCCTGAAAGGCGCGGGGCAAATCGGGTTCACCATCGTTTCTTTGACCGTTTCCCTGATAGCGGTTCTCATCCCATTGTTGTTCATGGGCGATATCGTGGGCCGCTTGTTCCGCGAATTCGCGGTGACCCTCGCAGTGACCATTCTGGTTTCGGCGGTGGTTTCCCTGACCCTGACACCCATGATGGCCGCCAAGCTGCTTAAATCAAAAAAGGATTCGAAAGAAAGCCGCTTCTACCGTTGGTCTGAGCGCCAGTACACCCGCGTCATCGCATTTTACGGCAGCACCTTGAAGTGGGTGCTGAAGCACCAGCCTGCCACCCTCATCATCACTGCCGGAACCCTGGTGCTTACGCTGTTGCTTTACGTACTCGTGCCCAAGGGCTTTTTTCCCGTTCAAGACACGGGCGCCATCCTGGGCGTCTCCGATGCGCCGCAGAATATTTCATTTCCAGCCATGGCCGAGCGCCAGCAGGCATTGGCAAGAATCATTCTGCAAGATCCTGATGTGGCCAGCCTGTCTTCGTTTATCGGAGTGGATGGCGCCAATCCGACCATCAACAGCGGACGCATTCAAATCAATCTCAAACCTCGAAATGCTCGCGGCGCGACCGCTTCCGCGATCATCCGCCGTCTGCAGCCGCAACTCGCGCAACAAGTCAAAGGCATTACGCTCTATATGCAGCCCATTCAGGATCTGACCGTAGAGGACCGTGTGAGCCGGACCCAGTTCCAGTATTCGATGGAGGATACCGACGCAGAGGAACTCGGAACCTGGTCGCAGCGCCTGCTCGAACAACTTCGCGCTGCGCCTCAGCTGCGTGACGTTGCCGGCGACCAGCAAAACGGCGGATTGCAAGCCGCCGTGGTAATCGACCGCGACACCGCCTCGCGCCTGGGAATCCTTCCGGCGGCCATCGACAACACCCTCTATGACGCCTTCGGGCAGCGGCAGGTCTCAACTATTTTTACCCAGTTGAATCAGTATCACGTGGTGCTGGAAGTCGATCCGCAATTCCAGCAGAATCCGGATTCGCTGAACAGCTTGTACGTGAAATCCAGCATGGGGCCGCAGGTTCCGTTGACTGCCTTCAGTCATGTGGAGAAGACAAACGCCTCGCTTGCGATCAACCATCAGGGGCAGTTTCCGGTCGTAACGTTGTCTTTCAACCTCGCTCCCGGCACTTCCTTGGGAGAAGCAACCAAGGCCATTGATGCGGCTGAGCAGAACATCCATATGCCGGCCAGCATTCACACTAGTTTTCAGGGGACCGCGGCGGCGTTTCGTAATTCTTTGTCCAGTGAACCACTGCTGATTCTCGCTGCAATTATTACGGTGTATATCGTGCTCGGGGTCCTGTACGAGAGTTATATCCATCCCATCACCATTCTCTCGACCCTGCCTTCGGCCGGGGTGGGCGCGCTGCTGGCGTTAATAATCACTGGCAACGACCTGGGCGTGGTCAGTTTGATTGGAATTATTTTGCTGATCGGTATCGTCAAGAAGAATGCCATCATGATGATCGACTTCGCGCTTGAAGCAGAGCGGGACCAGCACAAAGCGCCCGAGGAAGCTATCTATCAGGCGTGCTTGCTGCGCTTCCGGCCGATCATGATGACCACCATGGCGGCCCTGTTTGCCGGATTGCCACTGGCTCTGGGCCGGGGCACGGGTTCGGAGTTGCGGCACCCCCTGGGGATCACCATTGTCGGCGGACTGTTGTTGAGCCAGTTGCTGACGCTCTATACCACCCCCGTGGTGTATTTGTGGTTCGACCGCCTGTCAAAACGCTTCGCGCGCTTCGGATTCCGGCATCCTGCTGAACAGCCTGCCGCGGGAGATTAGCTTGAGCATCTCAACCCCATTCATTCAGCGGCCGGTCGGAACCTCCTTGCTGACGGTGGGAGTGCTGCTCGCCGGCATCCTGGCATTCCGCTTCCTTCCCGTAGCGCCGTTGCCGCAAGTTGAATTTCCCGTCATTCAAGTGCAGGCGGGTTTGCCCGGCGCCAGCCCCGAGACCATGGCCTCTGCGGTGGCCACTCCCCTGGAAAGACAGTTTGGGCGCATCGCCGGCGTCAATCAAATGACCTCCACAAGCCAGATCGGCTCGACCGGCATTGTTCTGCAATTCGAGCTCAACCGCAACATCGACGCCGCCGGCCGCGACGTACAGGCAGCCATCAATTCAGCCCGCAGTCAGTTGCCCTCATACATGCCCGGGAATCCCACCTACCGCAAGGTGAACCCCGCGGACGCCCCCATTCTGATTCTTTCGCTGACTTCAGACATAATCACACTGCCGCAGATGTATGACGCTGCGGATTCCATTTTGTCCCAGAAGCTGGCTCAGGTGGAGGGAGTCGGACAGGTGTCGGTCGGAGGCGCCGCCCGTCCCGCAGTGCGCGCCGAAGTAAATCCTAACCAGCTCAATAAACTGGGCCTCGGGTTGGACGCAGTTCGCACCGCGCTCGCAGCGGCGAATGCCAACCGGCCAAAGGGCGGCCTCTCCAATCTCAGCAATAGCTGGGCGATTTTGGCTAACGACCAGGTCAAAGCCGCTGATCAGTACCGCCCGCTGATTGTGACCTACCAAAATGGCGCACCGGTGCGACTCGGCGACATTGCCGAGGTACAGGACTCCGTTGAAGACACCCGCGTCATCGGACTGGAGGCCGAGCACTCCTCCGATCCCTCGGCGCAGGCCAAGCCCGCCGTATTGATCATTATTTTCCGTCAGCCCGGCGCGAACATTATTCAAGCTGTAGATAATGTCCGGGCATTGCTGCCGCAGTTGGCTATGTCCGTCTCCCCCGCCATCAAGCTCAACGTGGTGATGGACCGCACCACCACCATTCGTGCTTCCGTGCATGACATCGAAATCACTCTTCTGCTCTCCGTGGTCCTGGTCATCCTGGTAGTTTTTGCTTTCCTGGGGACAGTGCGCGCCACAATTGTCCCCAGCATCGCGGTGCCGGTCTCTTTGGTGGGCACTTTTGCGGTGATGTACCTGCTGGACTACAGCCTCGACAATCTCTCGCTGATGGCGCTGGCGATCTCCACCGGATTCGTTGTTGACGATGCCATCGTCGTTCTGGAAAACATCACCCGATATCTGGAACAGGGCATGACGACAGCCGCTGCGGCCTTCCGCGGCGCACGCGAGATAGGGTTTACGGTGCTCTCCATGAGCACGTCCCTGGTGGCGGTCTTTATTCCGATCCTGATGATGGGAGGGATCGTCGGCCGCTTGTTCCGGGAATTCGCGGCTACGCTAAGCGTGGCTATTATAGTTTCATTGCTGGTTTCGCTCAGCACCACCCCCATGATGTGCGCCCAGATACTACAGTCCCGGGGGGAAGAAAAACATGGGCGGATTTACCGCTCCTCGCAAGCCGCCTTCGACAGGATGAGAAAGATCTACGCCGTGAGCCTGCGTTTTGTGCTGCGGCATCAGTTCGCGACCTTATGCGTCACTATACTTACGGCCGCTTTAAGCGTGCTCCTTTACTGGCAGGTTCCCAAGGGCTTTTTTCCCCAGCAAGATACGGGACGGGTTATGGGATCGGTACAAGCTGACCAGGACATCTCTTTCGCCGCTATGAAGGAAAAGATGGAGCAGTTCGTGAATATTGTTGCCCGGGATGCGAACGTGCAAACCGTCGTCGGGTTCGCCGGAGGAAACACCGCCAAGAATCAGGGCCGCATGTTCATTACCCTGAAGCCCCGGGGGCGGGAGCGGCAACTGACCGCCGACCAGGTAATCGGGGAAATGCGGCAAAAATTGAGCGCCGTACCCGGTGCCACCCTTTTCATGCAGTCCGCCCAGGATTTGGCCATTGGCGGGCGGCAGAGCCAGGCGCAATACCAGTACACGCTCGAAGACGAAAATCTAAAAGAGTTGACCGATTGGGCGCCACGGCTGTTGCAAAAACTGAGGACCATCAAAGAACTTCGCGATCTAAATACCGATCAGCAGAACCGCGGACTGGAATCGCAGGTGGAGATTGACCGCGACACCGCGTCGCGGCTGGGAGTTTCGCTACAGGATACAGATAATGCACTGTATGACGCATTCGGGCAGCGCCAGGTTTCGACTATCTACCGGCAGCTGAATCAGTATCACGTAGTAATGGAAGTCGCCCCGCAATATCAATCTGGTCCGGAAGCGCTGCAATCTGTTTACGTGCATTCATCCAACGGGCAAATGGTCCCTCTGGCCGCCATTGCCCGCTTTCGGCCTTCCAATACCGCCTTGGCCGTAAATCATCAGGGGCAGTTCCCCGCAGTGACCCTGTCGTTTAATCTTGCCTCCGGTGTCTCGCTGGGAGAGGCGACCCAGCTGATTGATGCAGCCGAGCGCGAAATCGGCGTTCCCGGCACCCTTCACGCCAGCTTTCAAGGGACGGCGGCGGCCTTCCAGCAATCGCTGAACAACGAACCGGTTCTGATTCTCACCGCGTTACTGACCGTTTACATCGTGTTGGGAATTTTGTACGAGAGCTACATCCATCCCATCACCATCCTTTCCACCCTGCCTTCTGCCGGAGTGGGAGCATTGCTCGCACTGCTCATCACGCACAACGAACTGAACGTTATGGGGCTGATAGGAATCATTCTTCTGATCGGCCTTGTAAAAAAGAATGCGATTCTGATGATTGATTTTGCCTTGGATGCCGAGCGGCGCGAGGGCAAGTCGCCACAGGACGCAATTTTCGAGGCCTGCGTATTGCGCTTCCGTCCAATCCTGATGACTACCATGGCCGCGCTCTTGGGCGCTCTGCCCCTGGCTCTCGGCAGGGGCACTGGGGCGGAGCTGCGTGAGCCTCTGGGAATCACCATCGTTGGAGGTCTGATTCTCAGTCAGGCCCTAACCCTCTTCACCACGCCGGTGGTATATCTTTATCTTGACCGCTTGAGCCTGTGGGCCAGCCACAAGCGCCACGCCTTCAGGCCACAAGCTTCGCCCGCCCCCAGCCATGGGGACTAAAGAGGTAAAGCTTCCTCTTTAAACGTTACGGCGGTCACTTGCCGGGCAGAATACGAAGGTTACCATCTACTCAGCCGCAAACCGTCTTGGCGAAGAAGTGGAGTTTTTTATGAAGTGCTTCCGCGTGCTTGCCCTAACCGCCGTTGTGTTCCTAATTCCGGCTGTCGTACACGGGCAGACCTACCAGGTTGTCACCGTGAAGGACGGCGGCGCCATCAGTGGCACGGTGAAATGGTCGGGCCCAACCCCCCGCCTCGCACGCCTGGCGATAACTAAAGATCCGCAAATCTGCGACCCTGAATCTCACAAGACGCGCGATTTGGAGCGCCTGTTAATCGGACAACAAGGTGGGGTCGCAAACACGGTCGTGTTCCTGAAAAACATTTCCAGGGGCAAAACCATGGACATACCCCGGCAACGCCGTTTTCTGGACCAGAAGAACTGCCGCTATGAGCCTCATATTCTGATGGTCCCGGCCGACGGCCCGCTGCAGATGAGAAGCTCAGACGCCACCCTTCACACCGTACACATGGATGGCGCCGCCACTTACAACCTGCCTTTTCCCTTTCCCAACCAGGTAATTTCCCGCGACATGCATACCCCTGGCCTGGTGAACTTGAAATGTAACGGCGGGCACGTCTGGATGAATGCGGAGATGTTCGTGGTCCCACATCCGTATTACGCGGTGACTGATGAAAGCGGAAAATTCGAGCTGTCTGACGTGCCGCCCGGGGACTACGAGATCGTCGCCTGGCATGAGGGATGGGCAGTAGCCCGGCAGGAAGCATCGTTCGATGTCTTGACCGAGCGGCGAGTGGAGCGACCCGTGTTCTCTCCTGCACGCACCTGGGAAAAGAAAGTCAATGTGGGCCCAAAGGGGATAATTACCGTCGATTTCATTATTTCCGAGAAGTAGCGGCGCAGCCCCTACCACCGCACTATTTCAAAGCTTACGCACCGAATTCCCGCGTTCTGTGACCTCGGTAATGTGCGTAGTCTCCGGTTCCAGCTTACGCTACCCGTGACATATTTCTGGGAGCTTCCTATCTCTAACGCAGGCACAAGCAGGGCCGTGGACGGGGCATCCGCCCGTCCCTTCATTCACAGCCTCAACATTCTCGTAAAGTACGTTCGTCTTTATGGCTTTGACCACCGGAGAACTCAAACCCAGTTCGATGTGGCCTGGCAGGAATTGCAGGATGCGGTCAGGGAGCACAAGGGCGCGCTGGTCCTGGGAGTTTCGGAAAACCGCCTTCTGCTGGATGGTATCCCCATTGACACCGGACAGGCGGAGCGCAGTTTCGCTCAACTCCTGACCGCCGCAGGATTGGCCAGCATTCAGTTCTCCAAAGAAGTGTCGTTGGAAGAATTCGAGGCTCTGGTTCGCGCCTTCTGCGTGTACGGCTGCAGCGCAAAAGACTTCGCGGAGCAGATCAAAGCCGCATTTGCTGGAAAAAAAGGAAGCATTCGCGTCAATGAGGTTAAATTCGTCGCCTCCGATCCCTCGACGGCAAACGTCACGGTGGCCGCGCAAATCGCGGCCCAGTCTCTCGGCCCCGAATTCAAAGATTGGCTAAACGATCCCAACAAACTCATTCAATTGATTGCGGCGGCCGAAGGCGCCAAAAGCTCCGCCTCAGGCGCCGGTCAAATGGTTCTTCCTGCAGACGGCGAAAAGCACGCAGCGGGTGGCGAGATTACTGCTCTGGATGATAAAGAAATTACGCAAGCATTGCGGCTGCTGACAAAGTTCGGAGAATTGGGTGCGAACGCCACTCCGCAGCCTGACCTCGAGCTGCCTCCCTCGCAGGGAAATATTAAGGCCAACGTAATCGCTCTCCTGGAACAACTCTCGGTGCCCGCTTCCCAGGGAAAGCTGGATCAGCCGCTCCTGGTGAAAGCGGCGGAACAGATGGCGATCCGGTATGCGCTGGAACGTTTTGAGCGCGGAGATGTGAAGGTGAATGCCGTGCACCAGTTGCTGGATGACATGAGTCAGCAGATGACGAATCTGCGTCAGATTCTGCGCGTGCATGAACAAAAATTGAGTAAAGCTGGAATTCTGGTGGAATCCCACGTCGACATTCTCGACCGCATGTTCTGGGCTGAACTGCCGGAAAGCAGCAAAAAAAATACCTTGTTGTCCGAGGACGCCGCCTGTGTGCCGCCGCGCAACCTGCGGCAATACGTCGAGTTGCTGCTCGAGCGAGGCGACCACGAAACCGGCTCCGCGATTCTCGCCTCCTACGCCGGGGCGGCCCTATCCAAAGAATCAGATTACCGCGCGCGCGTGGCCACCGGACTCGCCCAGTTGGCCGACTTATTCTCCGCGGTGGGAGGCACACTGCTGGGTGAAACCCTGCAGAAATTGGCTGACGCCCTGGCAAAAGAATCGGACCCGGAAATCGAAGCTTTGTTGAGCGCGGCATTTGTGCGCCTCAGTTCTGAGGCCAGCCAAAGGAAGCAATATCGCGCTGTGGCGCAGGGATGCGAGGCCATGGAACATGTCGCCAGCCGGCGCCCGGCAAATGGCAAGGAATTGCGCTCGCGCATCGGTATCGAAAGTCGCTTGCCGGAGTTCGTTCAAGACGCATTAAGTCAGAGGCCGGTCCACCCCGATTTAGTCGCAGTGTTGCGCAAGAACTCCCAGGCTGCGTCCGAGCACTTAGCCGAGCGTTTCTTCCGCTGCATGCGGCGTGAGGAGTGCGACCGGATCGTCGAACTGACCCACGAGCTTGGGATCGGGGGGAACGACTGTTTGCGTGAACTATTGCGCAATGGGCAACATCGGCTGGCAGTTTCGTCCGTGGGGCTGCTGAGCCGTCTGGATGTTCCCGCATTGCTGGATCTGCTGCCATCCCGGCTGCCGCAGTGGACCCGCTTCCATCATGACGTCATCGTCCGTCAGATCGCCTATGGCGCGGCTCCCGACCGCGGACGCACACTGCTGGAGATACTTGAAATACTTCATCCGGCGGTCGTTCCGCAGGCGCTGGATGAAATTGGAATGAGCGGCGACCGCTCTGCCGCCCCGCCCCTCATCATCATGGCGCAAGTGGGCGAGGCCCAGGGACGCTCTCCTCTTCTTCAGCTTAAGGCCATCGAGGCGTTGGGCAGATTGCGGGAGCCGGATGCTGTGCCTGTGCTGCGAAACCTGTTTGAAGCCAAAAGGATGTTCAAGTGGCAGCATCACCGCGAGCTGCGTATTGCCTCCGCGCAAGCGCTGGCCAAAATTGACCCTCGATTCGCCACCCAGATCATGGTCGAGAGTGGATTGGAGCCGGGTGAACTGGCTATCGGCCCACTCGATTGCGCCCCGGCTTGTCCATGGGTTCGGCAGCGCCGGTACGAGCGAATCGTGTTGAAGCGGTCCATCCCTGCCACGATCAGCAGTTCCTGGGGGAAATCTTCCCTCAGCGTGCGCGAGCTAAGTCTAGGCGGCGGGATGGGAACAAAAGGGGACTCTCTGCGCCTTGGATCGGAAGCCGACCTGGATATTCAGGTGGGGATGCGTCACATCCGCGCCCAGGTGTTATTGCGCCGCACCCGCGTGAACGAAGTGGGATTTGAATTCGTGAATACCGACCTGGAAGGCCGGAACCGCGTGCGTCATGTGCTGATTAACTCGCTGGAACACGCCCCCGAAGGGCGCAGCAAAAACTGGAATTACGACCGCAAACGCTGAACCGGAATCCCAATCAAGTGGTCTTGCAGAGATCTCAATGCTCCGGCGACCCCCAATCGACACAGTGGGCCTCCGGAGGCTGAAAGTGCGGAAAGACAATTCTTTCGCGCTACTTCACTTTCGCAAAGATAATCACCAGCGTATACAGAGCCAGGGACTCGATCAGCGCCAGGCCAAGAATCAGTGCAAACTGAATACCCGCGCGCGCCGCGGGATTTCGTGCCAGGGCCTCGGTCGCAGAGGCGGTGGCCCGTCCCTGGCCAATGCCGCATCCCGCGGAAGCAATCGCCATTGAAAATCCGGCCGAGATAGCCACCCAATTGACCGCGCTCGATTCGCCCCCTTGCGCGAAAGCCGGAACAGCGAAACAGAGGGCTGAGAGTGCCATGAATAGATTGCTCAGAGTACGCCTCATAGTACGCATTTGTTTTTCTCTCCTGATGAATGCCGTCAGTGGGTGGTTGACGTTACCGTACAAACGCCCTCACGCTGAGTAGCTAAGAAACTCGCTTTCGAGTTTCAAATTTCCAGTTTCGAGTGTTCACCCGAAACTGGAAACTTGACCCCTGAAGCTCAGTGCTCGGTCGCGACTGCCCCTGCCAGGTACACCGTCGTGAGTAGAACAAAAATATACGCCTGTAAAAGTGCCACGCCGATATGCAACCCAAGAAATATGATCGGAACGCCGATCGGAATCAAGGAAAAAAAGACCAGCGTGACCATGTCTCCCGCAAACATATTGGCGTAAAGGCGAATGGTGAGAGACATCAATCGTGCTAGATGGCTGACCATTTCAAGCGGCAGCATCAGCGGCGACAGCCACCACATCGGCCCGAGGAAATGCTTCAAGTACGCAATCCCACTGCTTCTGAACCCCTGGGACTGGTAATAGACAAAGGCGCAGATCGCGCATCCAAGGGGAACCACAGGTGACGCGGTCGGAGATTCGAGACCCGGCACCACCCCAAACAAATTCGAAATCAGAATGAAAAGTCCCAGCGAAACCAAAAAAGGCGTGAAGCGTTCACTATGGTGTCCGATTACATCCCGGCTCTGTCCTTCAACGAAGCCGTTGATCCCCTCGAACATGTGCTGCAGGCCGCCCGGCCTTTCCACCGAAAGGCGAGAACGGACCAGGACGAACACCAACAGTAAGAAGCCGAATACGAGTGTTTCCATCGCCACCGCATTTGTGACTGGGGCCTGGGGGTACTGCGGCTCTATGTGCAGCGCACCCAGAAGCGAGCTGACTGGCCCCGCGAACGCTCCGTTCAGGATTCTGGTGAAGAAGAGTTGTTCAGGCATGCAATTCGGCTGTTGGCTCCCACCTAAGGCCATTCCGCTTTTTGCTGGAGGCTTGGAGCCGGAAGCTTGAGGCTGTCTTCGGTCTTAACTTCCGCGAACCAGAGCTGCATATGCCTCATACGCAGCTTCACAAAACATAGCCGCCACAGGCAAAAACAGCCCCGCAAACAGTCCGTACAGGCTTTCGCGGGAAAACGTAAGTATAGCAAACGCCGCTACCGCCATCAAAAAATAGCGCAGCAGAAAGCGATGCACAATCCCTCTGCTCGAGGCGGGAGTGCCGGATTGGATCGTGAGCTCAGCCAGTTGCGTCACAACTTTTTTCAACCAGTGGAAATTCAGATAAGCGATGACGCCCCCTAAAGCGAATCCTATGCCAATGCGCCATCCAAAATATGCCCAGGCGGTCCCGCAAGCCGCGATTCCCATCGCGACCATGGTCCGCTGCATTCGTTCAATCGCCCGCGCGTAAAACTCATCGGCGGCCGGCACTGCGTTCTGAATCACTTGGAGATTTTAAACGCAGATGCACAAGCCACGTAGGGGCGTGCCCCGCCCGCCCACGCCAGACGGGGACGTCCGGCCCCACACGGTTAGAGGTTCTTACTGTCTTTGATCGCCGTCCGGAACAGCTGGACAAATCCCGCGACGATCCCCAGAATCAAGCCCGCGAGGTAAATCCAGGTAGTATGCAGCCAGTGATCCAGGGCGGCGCCAATGAGCCATCCGATCACCGTGGCCGCGGGAAAGACGAACGCGAGTTGGGCATAATCTCCCATCTGCACCCAGGGATTCTTCTTTCCGGGCCCCTCCTGAGCGCCGCCCCCCTGCTGATTTGAAGATGGCTGCGGCTGGGGCATCAGGTCCTCACAGCACGGCCGGCTTGAAAGCTTTCAATTAGTTCGCGGATGCGCAGCGCATCGCTCTTGCGATGGCCGTGGCTGACAATAGGATCCGACCCGCCGGTCGATTCAATGCGAATTTCAGACCAGAATATTCCGGTCGAGATCTGCACCGACGCCACCTGCGAGACGGCAATGCTCTCTTCAGTGTTGCCAAACAGCCGCGCCTTCACCCGGCTGACGTGAAGTGAATTGACCACAATGCGGGTGGGAAACAAATGATTGCCACGCGTCCAGCGGCTGGCAATAAAAGTCTCGCCGGCGGCGATGGCGGCTGCCTGGCTTCCAGTACTCATGCCCGGTTCTCCACGTCAAGAATGATACTGTATCTAGGATCGCAGCTTACTTTAACCCACAAAGGCAAGCTCTTGGCACTGGACGAAGAAATATACAAGCTCCGGCTTGAGAAGCTTAAGCAAATCGAAGCGCTTGGCCACCAGAGGTATCCCACAAAATACCACTTCACCCATACAATCTCACAGATTCTGGCCGCGCATTCGTCGCAGGCCGCCGGGCAATTGGAGGCCTCGCGGGTCAACGTTCGCATTGCCGGACGCATCATGGCCATCCGGCTCATGGGAAAGGCCGGGTTTGCTCACTTGCAACAAGGCGGTCAGCGCTTACAGATTTACGTGAAGAAAGACGCGGTCGGGGAAAAAGGGTTCGAACTCTACAAACTGCTCGATCTTGGCGACCAGATCGGCGTCAGTGGCTATCTCTTTCGCACCCGGACTGGGGAGCTAAGCGTGCATGTGGAAGAGATCACATTTCTTTCCAAGGATTTGCTGCCTCTCCCGGAAAAGTGGCATGGATTGACCGGCGTCGAACTTCGTTACCGGCAACGCTATGTTGATCTGGTAATGAATCCCGAGGTGCGGGAAGTTTTCTTAAAACGCGGCAAGCTGGTGAAATCCATGCGCAATTTTCTCGACGGCCACGGCTTCGTGGAAGTCGAGACTCCAATGATGCAGCCCATCGCCGGCGGCGCCGTGGCCAAGCCGTTCATCACCCACCACAACACGCTGGACATGAAGCTATACCTCCGCATCGCTCCCGAGCTTTACCTGAAACGACTGGTGGTCGGCGGCATGGACCGCGTGTACGAGATCAATCGCAACTTTCGCAACGAGGGTATCTCCACTCGTCACAATCCCGAGTTCACTATGCTCGAGTTCTACCAGGCCTACACGGATTACCGGGGCGTAATGGATCTGACGCAGGAATTGATCATCCAAGCCGCCCAAGAGGTGTCTGGCGGGACAACCACCAGGTGGGGAGACAAGGAAATTGACTGGTCAAAGACAAATTGGCGGCGCATGACCATGCGTGAGGCCATTATTGAACATTGGCCGGAAGCGGCCGGAGCGAAACCGGCGATGCCGGATTTTGCCTCCCACGATGCGGTTAAAACCCTGGTGCAGCGCTTCAACTCGAGCCACTCGCATATGCCATACGATCCCAATGAGCCTGCTGGAAAGACTATTGCCGGCCTTTTCGAAGCGGTCGCCGAAGAGCACCTGACCCAGCCGGCCATCATTTATGAGTTCCCTACCGCGGTTTCGCCTCTCTCCAAACAAAAGGCGGATGAACCTGACTGGACGGAACGCTGGGAAATCTTTATCGGGCAAATGGAAATCTCCAACGGGTTTAGCGAGCTCAACGATCCCGAAGATCAGCGCCGCCGCTTTGAGCAGCAGCTCAGTGAACGCCAGCGCGGCGATGACGAAGCCCACCAGATGGATGAAGACTACATTCGCGCGCTCGCCTACGGGATGCCGCCCGCCGGCGGGGTGGGCGTGGGCATCGATCGTTTGGCCATGCTGCTGACCGGCTCGCAATCCATTCGTGATGTGATTCTATTTCCACTGTTGCGGCCGGAAAAGAAGTCGGATATAGAAGCACACGGAGGAAATTCCTAATAGCACTGACCATGAAAGTCCACACCGAGTATCTGAAATTTCACACGCGCAAGCACCGCGAGTATGTGCACATCACGCCTCAGGTCGAGGCCATTCTGAAGAACGCCGGCATCAAGGAAGGCATGGTGCTGGTTTCGGCCATGCACATCACTGCGGGCATTTACGTGAATGACAATGAATCGGGGCTGATCGAGGACATCGACCAGTGGCTGGAACAGCTTGCGCCCTTTCGCAAAGGCTACAAGCATCACCACACAGGCGAGGACAATGGCGACTCGCACCTGAAGGCACTGCTCATTCATCACGAAGTTATCGTCCCCATCACCGCGGGAAAGTTGGACTTCGGCACCTGGCAGCGAATCTTCTACGCGGAATTCGACGGCCAGCGAGATAAGCGGGTGATCGTGAAGGTCATGGGAGAGTGAAGGTGGCTGCTTAGGCCAGAGCAATCGGGGCACCTCAAGCCGCACGCTGAGTAAAAATGACAAAACCGCGCTACATCCGCTAACATTTCTGCACATTTCCGGATTCTAAAAACCCATGACCGCTGACGAACTACAGGAATTAAATGAACATGCTAAGCGCGCCGCCCATGATCCGTCCTTGGCTCCCGTGTCCCTGACCATGGCCATTCTGGCCGTGCTGGTGGCCGTGGTTTCTCTGCTCGGACATCGCGCGCATACCGAAGAAGTGGTCATGCAGAACAAAGTCAGCGATCAATGGGCTTACTACCAGGCCAAGAACATCCGCCGGCACTCGGATGAACTGTTTGCCGACTTCGCCTCAATCATGGTTTCGACCGACACGCAAAAGGCTGCCCAACTGCGGGAGAAATATCAGAAGGAAGCCAATCGCTACCGGGACGAGCAAAAAGATATCGACGCCGAAGCTAAAAAACTGGAGCAGGAAGCCACCCACGAGCGCCGGCGCGCCGATCGCTACGACTTGGGCGAGGTCCTTCTGGAGGTCGCGCTGGTGGTGACTTCCATCACTCTCCTTTCGGGAAGGCGAATCTTTTGGCATGCGGGAGTTGTGCTCACCGTAGTGGGCCTTCTGGTCGCGAGCACTGCACCCCTGATTCATTGAGATAATCATCACCCGGGAACCGGCCCGAGGTCGGTCCAGAGTTGCTGCTACCGCTTAAAAATCCTTCTTCGCGGATGGATCGCGGGACTATAATTCGCGGTAAGACTCTGCCCGGGGCCGTTCCCGCGGCCCCAGACGGAACGCCAGAACAGCTTGCCTCTACGAGGTGGTTTTATGTCAACTCTGTTCGAGCTTCTGATCGCATGGGGAGTGCTTACAGCTGCCCTAATCGTCCTTCTGATCTACCGCGGAACGCTGACCATGCACGAGGATGACCAGCTATTCCTGGGTGAATCAGAGTCGCACTTAGCCAGGGAACAAGTAGAGATCATGGCGCGGGTGACTAAACTCGGTCCTTTTGTCAAGGTGCTGGGAACCGCTTCCGCGCTGCTGATCTTAGCCATTGCCGGCATCGCGATCTACCAGGGCATGACTCGGGTGCCGCAGTAGCTTGGGGACCGTAAACCCAGCCTCTGCCGGCCAAGGGAGTTTTGCGTGTTTGATGCTCGGACGGCCAGCATCGAACGAGAAACCTGGAGAACTTCCTGCCTCTCAAACGATGCTGCTATGCCTTGCCTGAAAACAATAGCGATCGTCGGCGGAGGCCCGGCCGGGGCATTCGCGGCCGCCGAACTGGCGCGCGCGGGACGAAACGTTTTCCTCTTCGATGAAAAGCTCGCATGGGAGAAGCCCTGCGGCGGCGGTTTGACCCACAAAGCCATCCTTCGCTGGCCGTTTCTCGGGGATGCGCAAGTAGAGCGCAAATGGATCCATCACTGTGAGCTGATTGCGCCTTCCGGCCGTAAAGCCTTTTTCCAACTTGAGCATCCGGTCGCTATCTTTTCGCGAAAAACGCTGAATGGATTGCTTCTCGAACGCGCGCGCCAGGCCGGAGCCGTTATCCTCAACCAACGCATTGTCCAAGCCGAACGCTCCGCAAATGGTTGGACCCTGAGCTCCGCATCTGAAAGTTACGACGCCGGTTTCGTGGTGCTCGCCACCGGCGCGCGTAACTCTCTGCGCTCATATTTTTCGCGGCCGCTCGGCCCCGAAAATTTCATGGTCGCAGCCGGCTATTACGTTCCCGGAGTTCGCTCCGCCATTCAAATCAAGTTCGTGCAAGGCCTGCACGGATATCTCTGGATCTTCCCCCGCGCTCACCATTGTTCAGCCGGGATTTGCGGCCGTATGCTGGGTAGAAGCACGGCCGGCATGCGAAAGCTGCTGGAGGATTGGCTGCGACAGCTGGGCATCGGCTTAAGCGGCGCACAGTTTTATGCCCATCTTATTCCGTCACTCACCTCGGAGTCATTGCGATGCGCGCCGTTTTGCGGCGATGGCTGGGCCATGATCGGCGATACCGCGGGCTTCGTGGACGCGGTTACCGGCGAAGGGATTTTTTATGCTCTTCGTTCCGCTGAACTGCTCTCGCAGGCGCTGCTGGCAGAATCGCCGCAAAGCTATCCCACCACGGTAAAACACGATTTTCTTCCGGAGCTGGGGCTCGCCTCTCGAATTGCAGACCGCTTCTATGCCGGCGATTGGATGGGAAAGAACGTTACCGAACAGATAGTACAACTCACCGCGCGCAGCGAGCACTTTCGCCATCTGATGCGGGATTTGGTCTCAGGCGCCCAGGAATATTCAGACTTGCGGCAGCGCCTTTACCGCAGCCTTCCGGCCATCGCCGGGGAAGCTCTTGCCGCCTCAATTTGCGACGGTGGGGCACAGATCGCAGGCAATGGCCAGGATCGCTGGGTTGGTGCCGGGAACAGGACTTGAACCTGCACGCCTTTAGGGCACTGGATCCTAAGTCCAGCGCGTCTGCCAATTCCGCCATCCCGGCCTGCCCATCATTCTAAATCAGCGTAGAAACCTTTCCCTCCACCGCCGTTCCCGATAAACTCTCGGTCATGACTAATCCAACCCAGCCCAATTTTTCCGTGGTGAATACCGCCGAATATCGCGAAACCTATGCCAACAGCGTGCAGGTGCGCGTCAATGTCTGGGACTTTTTCCTGGTTTTCGGGACCATGCAACAGCAGTCGGAAACCCAGGTGGAAGTGCGGAATTTTCAGGGCATTTACTTGAGTCCGCAACAGGCGAAGGCGCTGGCGGCGATCTTGCATCAGAATATTTCCAATTACGAAAGCACCTTCGGCGAGATCAAGCTCGATCCCAGAGGCGCGGCGGCCGGCCCCATACACTGAAACCCTGGCTAGCAATGAACAATTCGGGCCGCTTCGAACCGCGGCGCTGTTCGGGATATTTTCCGCGCTGCTGATCGCTTCGCATGCGCCCCTTCTGCGGCTTCCCTATTTTTGGGACGAAGCCGGCTATTACATTCCGGCCGCTCGCGATCTGCTTTCCGGATCGCTCATTCCCTATTCCACGCCGTCCAATGCGCATCCTCCCCTGGTCATGGCTTGGCTCGCACTGAGCTGGAAATTATTCGGCTTCCGGTCGCTTGCCACCCGATGTGCAATGCTCTTCCTGGCAGCGTTCTCTCTGGCTGGATTTTTTCGCTTGGCGCGGGCGGTCAGCAACCCTACCGTTGCCGTGGCGAGTACGCTGCTGACTGCAATTTATCCGGTCTTCTTCACGCAGAGTTCGCTGGCCCAGGTGGACTTGCCAGCCGCGGGACTTATCTTCTGGGGCCTGGAATCGTACGTGCGCGGACGCCATCTTGGTTCTGCTGCCTGGTTCGCCCTGGCGGCCTTGGCCAAGGAAACCGCGGTATTGGTTCCCACCGCTTTGCTGTTATGGGGACTGCTGGCTCCTCGGGTTCGGCAAACACGGGTTTGGGGCGGTGAGAAATTGTCCAGACGTCAGGCCATGCTGCTCATGTTTCCTGCTCTGCCCCTCGCGATCTGGTACGGCTACCACTACTTTCGCACCGGGTTCGTGTTTGGAAATCCGGAATTCTTTCGCTACAACGTGCAGAACACATTGCACCCGCTGCGAATATTTCTCGCCCTCCTATTGCGGTTGGGACAGACTTTCGGGTACTTGAGCTTATATCTGCTCCCGCTGGCATGCATCCTCGCCCTGCGGCACCCACCGATCGAGGATCAAACCGGACTGCGCAAAAGAATTGCCCCCGTGCATCAACTGAGTTTTCTGGCAATCGCCATTCTGTACTTGTGCGCCCTCGCAGTTCTCGGCGGCGCGGTGCTCGCCCGCTACATGCTTCCCGTGGTCCCGCTGGTAATTCTGGTTTGTGTTTCGACCATTTGGCGGCGTCTCAAATTTTGGAAGCGGGTCATCGCCATTGTGGCTGCGGCTTTCATCGCGGGCCTGTTTGTGAATCCCCCGTACGGCTTCTCGCTGGAGGATAATCTTGCATATCGCGACTACATCCGCTTGCACCAGGCGGCCGCCGCCGTCCTCAAGCGTCGTTATCCCATTCCGCGCGTGCTCACCGCCTGGCCGGCCAGCGATGAACTCTCCCGTCCCGACGTAGGATACGTTGAGAGTCCAATGCAGGTGGTCCGGATCGAAGACTTCACTGCTGAACAGTTGCTTTCCGCCGCCGACGCTCGCTCGCGCTTCGATGTCGCTTTGGTGTTTTCGACCAAGTACGAGCCGCATTCGATATTTGATCGCTGGCGGCTGTGGCAGAAGTGGAAGGCGGAATATTTCGGCTACCATCGCGACGTGACACCGGAAACGGCTGCCTCGCTGCTGGGCGGAAACCTGGTTTTCCTCGATCGCCGGCGAGGGCAATGGGTTGCGATTATCGAATTACAGAAGATCGAGGAAGCCGGTATGACTCAGCCGGCGAGCAAATGACAAGAGTGGGTCTTCACGATCAACCAGACCTGCGCTCCGCCTGCGAGCCGGAGCGCATCGCGCGCGCTGAGCGTGAGATGCACATAGAATTCGACTCCGCAATCCACCCTGGCTACTACCATCACATCTCTCTGAGAAAGAGAGAGTAAACGTCCGGGTAAGATATTGCGCGCGCTAAGTCCCGTGGGTACTGACGTCGCCAGCAGTATGTCGCCGGCGCTGATTCCCACCCGCAATCGCGATCCGGCTCTCGCCCCAACCAGCGGCGTTTCCAGCTCAAGGCCTGACGGTCCGATGTGGCAGGTCATGGTGCCTCTATCCTCATGAATGGAGGCCACCGTCGCGTCAAAGACGTTTTCAAAACCCGCAAGTTGAGCCATGGTTTCACTGCGCGGGGCCGACATGACCTGGTGCGGTGTGCCCGCGGCGATTACTCTCCCATGATCGAGCACGATCAACCTTTCGCCGAGCATGAATACTTCGTCGCGATTATGAGTGACGTAAAGTACGGGGATAGGAAGATCCTGAATGGAACGACGCAGGTCGTCGGCGATCTTCATTCTCACTGGCAGATCCAGCGCCGCCAGTGGCTCATCCAGCAGCAGGATCGAAGGCTGCGTCACCAGAGCGCGAGCCAGCGCTACCCGCTGCCTCTCTCCCCCGGAAAGCTGGGCTGGGGCGCGGCCGCCTAATGCGGCAATTCCCAGCGATTCCAGCATGGCCAAGACCCGTTGTTTGCGCACCGGCGCAGGCATGACGTGCAGGCCATAGGCAACGTTGGCTTCAACACTCAAATGGGGAAACAGCGCAAGATCCTGGAAAACATAGCCAATATTTCGCTGGCGCGTGGGCACATTGATATCGCGGCCGGAGGCGAACAGTACGCGCTCGCCCAACCTGATCTCTCCCGACTCTGGCTTCGCAAGTCCAGCCACGCATTCGAGCAGCGTCGTCTTTCCTGCTCCAGACGGTCCGAAGAGAATCGTGATCCCATTCTCCACCAGAAATGATGCATCGAGATCGAAGAGCCCGCCTGGGATGAGGCGCCTGTGTCGGATATTGATGTGAAGCCCAGTCGTAGTCTTTAGGACCGTGACCATACCTTCCAGAATCTCCGGTTAAATGAATACACCAGTGAAAGCAGGACGAATGCAATCGCCACAAGGGAAAGCGCGGTGGTGTTCGCAGCCATAAAATTGAGGTCCTGTACCTGATCGTAAATGTTGATGGAGAGAGTGCGGGTTACGCCGGGAATATTCCCCCCCACCATGAGCACCACCCCGAACTCTCCCATGGTGTGGGCGAAGGTCAAGGCGATTCCGGTCACCACTCCCGAAGTGGAAAGTGGCAGAATGATCCGCCAGAAAGTCCGGAATTTAGAGACTCCGAGCACCTCCGAAGCCGTGAGCAAGCTTGACTCCACTGTGGAGAATGAGCTCGCGAATGGCTGCACCGCAAATGGAAGGCTATAGAGCACTGACCCTATGACCAAGCCTTCGAAGGTGAATGCCAGGGTATGCCCAGTGAAAGATTGCCACCATCTTCCCACCGGGCTGCGCTGGCCGAGCACGATTAAAAGGTAGAAACCAAGCACCGTGGGCGGCAGCACGATAGGAAGGGCCACCACGGCCTCTACCAGGAACTTCCACCGCCAGCGGGAGAAAGCCATCCAGTAGGCGAGCGGCAGCCCAATCACCAACAGAAGTCCGGTAACCACGAATGCCAAGCGAATAGTCAGCCAGAACGCCTGCCAGTCCATAAGCAAACACAGTGTAATCGCACTGCCCATTTCGGGACATGTCACTGCAGAAATGTTCACAGATCACAAAACGTTGTCGGTGCGGTCGCGTAGGATTTCGCGCAATCGGAGGCACGGCCATGGAAATCCAGGAAGCGATTGGCATCATTCGCAAACTTGCGGATGGCGTACACCCGGTGTCGGGAGAAGTTCTTCAGATGGATTGCTTGTACCAGCATCCCCAGTCGGCACGCGCCCTCGCTCGCGCCATCGGCGCGCTTGAATTTCAGGAGGAGCGCGAACGCGCCAGAAAGTTTCTTCCGGCCAATGCCGGTAAGCCCTGGTCCGACGAAGAAGATGCTGTGCTCTGCGACGATCTGCGTCGCGGGTTGAGCTTTGAGGAAATTGCCGGGAGCCATCATCGTACCAATGGGTCGATTATTTCCCGCCTGGTCCGGCTAGGAAAAATTTCTGCCGGAGCTCAGACTCGCAGGATTGCCTGACGGCGGACATGGCTCGGAAACACATTCATGCCGTCATGCTGGCTGGTGCAGCGCTCCTGGCAATCGCCCCATTGTTAATGGCACAAGGACCCGCGACGGTTACTTCCCCAACCTACGTCAATCCTCAGGAGAGGTGGTTTAACAACGGGCGAACCATTCCCGGCTTCAACTCCGCCGCCCTGCGCAATCGTGCTCTGCAGCGCAAAACCCGAATGAGGGAAACTGCGACCCCCATCTCAAGGGCTTCAGGAAGCGGCGGCTCCTGGGTTTCGCTTGGACCCTTGCCGCTGCCCTCCGATGCCAGTGGAAGCGGCGTGCATGATTACAGCTGGGTATCAGGGCGGGCTACGGCCGTAGCTATCGATCCGAATGATCCTACGGGCAACACGGTTTACGCCGGAGGGGCCTACGCCGGCGTTTGGAAGTCAAGAAATGCTGGACCCAAAAGCCCCTCTCCCGGTGCCGTCACCTGGCATCCGCTCACGGAAAATCAACTCACGCTTGCAATTGGATCAATTGCCATTCAACCACAACTGTCGAATCCCGATCCCAACAATAGCGTGGTGCTGGCCGGGACCGGCGAAACTAACAACTCCAATGACTCGTACTACGGTTTCGGCATTCTGCGGTCGCCGGACGGAGGGCAGAGCTGGAATTTGATCTCCAGGGATGCGACCGGCAGTCATTCTTTTGCCGGACTCGGCTTCAGCCAGATCGCCTTCAGCACTGCCGATCCCAATCTGGTAGTAGCTGCAGCGGGATCAACTGCACAGGGGATTGTGGAAGACCTTGAAAATCCCACGGCCGTCAATCGTGGGATCTATTACTCGACCGATGCCGGCGCATCGTGGCAGATCGCAAACATCGATGATGCCGGTGTGAGCATAAACCCTTCGTCTGTTACCTCGATCGCATACAACGCTGCCGCCTCAACCTTCTACGCAGTCGTCCGTTTTCATGGGTTCTATTCCTCTGCCGATGGCGTCAATTGGACGCGACTTGCGGTCCAGCCCGGTGCAGGACTGAACGCCCCCTCCTGCCCTTCTCAGGCAGTTCTCCCCAGCAGCTGCGCCCTCTATCGCGGCCAGATCGCAGTGGTACCGAATCGGCCGGGTCCAGCCGGAGCGGGGGAAATGTACGTCTGGTATGTAAATGCAAATAACAGCGACCAGGGCATCTGGCAGAGCTTAGATGGTGGCGGGTCGTGGAAACCAATTAGCAACTCGGGTATCACTAACTGTGGCGACGCATCCGGTTGTGGCACAGCACAAGGAAGCTACAATCTCGCGCTCGCCGCGGTCCCCGACGGGACGGCGACCGACATTTACGCCGGCGCAATCAACCTCTATAAGTGCACAATCATCAATGCTATCCCCAACTGCGGCGGCACTCGCGTCAACAGCTTCCTGAATCTGACCCACGTTTATGGGTGCAGCGATATCGCCAAAGTTCATCCCCGCCTTCACTCCATTGATTTTTTGGTATCGAACGGCGCCTCGCTACTCTACTTCGCGAATGATGGTGGAATCTACCGCGCACTGGATGGTTACCTCGGACTGAGGAATGGAACTTGCGGCCAAACAAATCAATTCGACAGCCTGAATAAGACTCTGGGCCCGATGACGCAGTTCATCTCGCTTTCGCAATCTGCGACCGATCCAAACTTGATCTTCGGCGGCAGCCAGGGTAACGGAGCTCCGGCCACTGCCTTCGCGCAAAGCGGCGGGCCTTGGAAAAATGTAAATACCGGAGATAACGGCTCGACCGCCGTGAATCCTGCGAACGATAACGAATGGTTCCTAACCACTCCGCCGGATTCAACTTCCGGGGTCAACCTTTTCCGCTGCCCCAACGGGGCGAGCTGCCACAGCCAGGATTTCCAAAATGGTCAAATCGCCGACAGCAATTCATTGGGTGGCGACACCGGTCCCATGAATCTACCCTTCATCCTTGATCCGCAGGACTCGCGCACCCTGATTCTGGGGACCTGCCGTGTATTCCGAGGTCCGAGCAACGGCGGAAGCTTTACCTTGCTGAGCCCTGATTTCGAGACCGGCGGAGGCGGGCCGTGTCGAAGAAGCGAAGTGAATATGGTGCGCTCGCTTGCCGCCGGGGCCCACCTGATTCGAACGGCTACTCGCAAGTAATCTATGCCGGTACGAATGGCGACGGTCCGGTCAACTCCGCCACCCCGCAAGGTGGCCGGGTATGGGTCTCGACCAGCGCGGGCGCAGGATTGGCGAGTTGGGCCGACCGCACCGCGTCTATCAACCCGCAGGGATTTCCCATTTCCGCTATCGCGCTCGACACCGCCGACCCGGCCGGGCTGACGGCATACGTCGCCATTATGGGATTCCACACGCCCCATGTCTGGAAGACCGGCAATGCCGGGCTTTCGTGGTCAGACTTCACCGCCAATTTGCCCGATGCGCCACTGAACTCCATTATCGTTGACCCAGGCGCCTCCCTGGGTAGCGGTACGGTTTATGCGGGCACCGACGTAGGCGCCTTCGCCAGCAGCACCGGCTCCCCTAGCTGGAGCGACGTCGGCCCCGCATCCGGCCAAACCGGTTTTCTTCCGAACGTGGCCGTCACCAGCCTCGCAATTTTCAACTTTAGCGGACTGAAGAGTTTGCGCGCAGCCACCTACGGTCGCGGCATTTGGAAATGGGACCTAATCACCACGCCTGACTTTCAACTGGCCGTTTCCAATAATCCTCTCACCGTCTTCGCCGGTCATAGCGCTGGCTACAACGGCACAATGTCTGCCTTGAACGGCTACAGCAGTAGCGTGAATCTGAGTTGCACTCCGGCCGGCACCAACCCTCCCCGAAATTGTTCGGCAACCCCGCCGTCAGTTACGCCCGGCATGACCTTTTCGCTTGCTGCAAGCGACGGCGCCGGAGATTACGTTTTCAATCTTCACGCGGTGGGAACCGATTCGGCTGCGGTGACCCATGATTTTCCGCTTACTCTGCACGTGATTGACTTCAGCCTGGGCGCGCCTTCCTCGAGCAGTGTCAGCATTGTGCCGGGGAAGGTAAGCACTCCGGTTTCGTTGCTGGTTTCCGCCTCAGGAGCATTCGCCGGGTCGGTGACGCTCTCCTGCGCAGGGCTGCCTCAAGGTGCAAGCTGCCAATCCCAGCCCGCCGCCGTGGTGGATCCCACAAGCGGAAGTCCCATCGACGTATTTTTGACCGTGCGCACCGCGGGAAATACTCCCCTGGGTGCCTCGCAAGTCACGATTAATGCTTCAACCACCGGCGCTGCTTCGAAAACGCAGACTCTCATGGTCAATGTCAGCTCTGCTCCTGACTATGCGCTGGCAATTGCAAATCCTTCGCTCACGGCTCAGGTAAATTCCACGGCGGTATTCAACGGCGCCCTCACCGCGCTGAACGGATACAGCAGTCAAGTCACCCTGACGTGCGGGGCCGGAGCGCCGCCGAATTGTGTTGTCAGTCCTGCCGCTGTTTCTCCGGTAGCTTCGGGGGCTGCATTCACCGTCGCCGTCTCCAGCAGCGTGTCGCAGGCCTTCAATTTAAAAATTCAAGGCGTTGGCGGTGATCCCGTCGCGATTGCACACTCCTCTTCCGTCAGCTTCAGCGCACTCCCGCTTCAGAGCTTTGACTTCACCATGGGACTTATGCCCACCAGCAGCTCGGTAGCCGTTGGACAATCCACCAGCTTCAGCCTGACCGTGGCCCCAACGAGCGGAACATTTCCCAACCCCGTCTGCTTTTCCTGCTCCAACCTTCCTCCATTGACGGCCTGCAACTTTAATCCAACTCAGGTCGCAGTCGGCACTGGGAACTCGACCGTAGCTCTTACAATTTCCACCACCGCGGCCACCCACGCCGCTTTCGCCGCCTTCTCGGTCTCTGCATTCCCGTTCGCAGCTTTGCTGTGGTGTGCGGGCCCAAAGTTTTCTTTGCGCCGGCGCCGGCTCTGCCAGGTCATTCCCGCATTGTTTCTGGTCATAGCCTGCGTATCCTGCGGAGGCGGGCTTCAGGGCAACGCAGTGGGCGGAAATGTGAACCCGGGCACCCAGCCCGGAGCTTATAACGTTAAAGTGACCGCAAACGCAGTTTCCGTGGCGCACAGCGCGCAGCTGGCTCTTACCGTCACGCCCTAAAGCTGTGTGATATCTTCAAGCTTCATTCGACAGTCTAAAGGTGTTGACTGCCCGGCGCCGGCGATGCCGAAGTCCCGGCGGATAGGCCGCGGTGGACGATCGCGGTGCGCGAACCGCGATCGGAGCAACTGCGGTTAGAGGAATGTTGGAGGAACAATAAAGATGCAGGCGGATTTCTCGAAGAGTCGCATTGCCGTGCTGGGAGCCGGAAAAATGGGAGGCATCCTGGTAAAAGCGCTCATTGAAAAACACCAGCTGTCGCCGGAGCGGGTGCGCGCTACCGTGGGCCACGAGTCCGGCGCCGGGGAGTTGTCCCGGAAACTGGGCGTGGCCGTGGGCATTGACAACCTGGCTGCCGTCGACGGAGCTGATGTCATTCTGATCTGCGTGAAACCGCAGGTGGTCCAGGAACTGGCAGCGCAGATTGCGTCCACAGTGTCACCCAGCCAACTCGTGATTTCGGTCGCCGCCTCGGTTTCCACCGGCCAGATTGAAAAGGCGCTGGGGAGAAACATTCCCGTAGTGCGCGCTATGCCCAATACTCCATGCGCTCTAGGACAAGGCATTACCGCGCTATGTAAAGGCAAGTTTGCCCTGCCTCAACATGTGGACGCTGCTTCCGCTCTGTTCAACGCGGTCGGCAGAACCGTGGTAGTTGACGAAAAACATATGGACGCGGTCACCGGGCTTTCCGCCAGCGGTCCGGCCTACATTTACATCATTCTGGAATCACTGGCGGAAGCGGGCGTAAAGGTTGGCCTCCCACGCGATGTGGCAACCTTGCTTGCAGCCCAAACCACGCTGGGCGCGGCTACCGTAGTGCTTGAAACCGGAGACCATCCCGCGCTGCTCAAAGACGCGGTGACAACTCCGGCCGGCTGCACCATTGACGGCATCATGGAGCTCGAAGAAGGCAAGCTGCGCGTTACGCTGATTAAAGCTGTGGTAAAAGCCGCGCAGAGGGCCAAAGAGTTAGCCTTGGGATAAAGATCCGTATTCTCTTCTGGCCTTCCCCGTGAGTAAATGTTATTTCGAGCGAAGCCAGATCTGCGCGAAGCAGATGATCTGGCGCAGCCGAGAAACCTGGCTTCTCTCGGAGCTACGGTGAAGATCACCTATTCCCGGAAGTAGTAGTACGATCATTCGGTCCCAAATGACTTTGCGCCGAATACTGATAGCGTCCGCTGCCGGGTTTCTCCTGCTTGTAATGGGGTTCGTAATCTACGCTGCTCAGGTGCGTGCATCCGCCCAGGCGCTTGTGTACTCAGCGAGCGAGATTCGCTCGACGGCGGATGCCAACCGTCTAGTTTTGGCGTGGCGAAGTCATCGAGACTGGAAATTTCACGATGAGAAGAAAAATTCGTTTGGAGAGCACAGTTACGATTTTCGTGTTGACAACTCATGGTTATATCACCTGCACATCGTGCCTCCGACGATGGTGGGAATGACTGTTGTGATCAAGAATGACGAACTGCGGACTGTCTTTTTAGTGATGTACTCGGGATGGGAGCAGAACAGGACATCAGGGGTCTGGATTCAAGAATGGTTTGGGTCCGAGTTACCGAAAGACTTGCACGTGGATAAGAAAAATGAACCGTTGCAGGCGACCATCGACTTCCCCTCAACCCTCTCTGATGCTGAACGAAAGAAGCTATTTGGACTGAACACATACTGTTTGGTCAAACCAGGAGGCTGCGGGACGGCGGAAGAGATTCTTAATGATGTCTGGTCGTGGCCACCCAAATCGGCAAGAGGAGAGAAATTGATAGAGGGGTCTACGACGGCGGTGGCGGGACAAAGATCGATTCTCTTGGCAGTCCGGGTAAATGTCATTTCGAGCGAAGCCAGATCATGCGCGAGAGCGAATGAGCGGGCGCAGTCGAGAAACCTGCTTTCGCTCAGTGTTTCTTGAAGAACTGAACCGCCCTCTCGTGCTTCTGCGCCGCCGCTAACGAACTGAACGTTCCCACATTCTTCCGTTTTCCGGTCTTCGCATCTTTCTTGCGTGAGTAGAGCCGGTATTCTCCGGACTTCAATTTACGAATCATGAGCCAGAAGATGCAGATCGAAAGGCGCAGGGTTGGCAGGACTTACGCCACAAAATACTTCGCTGCAGGATGATGCACCACAATCGCCGACGTGCTCTGTTCAGGTTCCAGCAGAAATCCGCTGGTCAGCCGGACTCCCACGTTTTCTTCCGGATGCAGCAATGCGAACAGCTTGGTTTGATCTTCCAGGTTCGGGCAAGCAGGATAGCCGAAGCTGAAGCGCGAGCCGCGATACTTCTGGTGAAACAAATCGCGGACGTGCGGCGAGTCGTCTCCTGAGATTCCCAGCTCTTCCCGCATGAGCTTGTGATGATATTCGGCCAGCGCTTCGGCGGTTTCAACGCTTAGCCCGTGCAGGTAGAGATACTTTGTGTACTCTCCGGTTTCGAATAACTTTTGCGTCTCGACCGACGCTCTCGCGCCAATCGTAACCAGAGAAAGGCCGATCACATCCATCTTGCCGGAGACCTTCGAGGCAAAAAAATCAGAAATGCAGAGTCGTCGGCCTTCGCGCTGGCGAGGGAAAGTAAAGCGAAGAAGTTCCCGGGCCTTCGAAGACCCGGATCTCCGCTGCATGATTTGCTGCGTTCTCGATTCGGCCTCGGGATTGTGGAGATCCAAAGCTTCTTCCAATGCCATGGCTAGTTCTAGCTCGTCTGCGACCAGATCACCTGCGAAAACGGTGCTAGGCCTTACTTCGCCCTCTGGCTCGTACACGACCACATCATTCCCGTCGCCCTGCGCCGGAAAATATCCCCAGACAACTTTGGGTTCGAACAGTCCGCGGGCGATGATTTCCTCTTCCAACTCTTTCTTGATGGGACGAAACTTCTGCTCCACCAGGCGCGCGTAATCCTCCTGCGACGCGGTCTTCAACTGCCACTGGTTCTTGAATAGCGCCGTGTCGTTGATATACGGGAAGAGCTCGTGCAGGTCATAGTCTTTCTTTACGCGCACACCCCAGAACGGCGGCGCCGGAATATTTGGCGCATCGCTAACAACTGGGCTGCGTTCGGCGAAAACCGGTCCGGTTTCGTCGTCTACGGCGACCGCCTTCGCGTACTCCTTTACGGTTCGGCCTTCCTTGACGCGCGCATCCCGCTTGCCGTTGCGAGAGATGAGGTCTTCCATGATGTGCAGCCCGCCGAATGCATCGTCAGCGTAGAAGACGGCGTTGGAGTATTCGCGGCGCAGATCGTCTTCCACATACTTGCGCGTCAGCGCCGCCCCGCCGCAGATCACGGGAAACTCCAACTGTTGCCGCTCCAGGTCCTGGATCACGTATTTCATCTCGAGCGTGGACTTCACCAACAGTCCACTCAGCCCGATCGCATCGGCATGATGTTCCTGCGCGGCTTTGATAATGGCAGCGCCCGCCTGCTTGATGCCGAGATTCACCACGCGATAGCCATTGTTAGAAAGAATGATGTCCACCAGGTTCTTGCCGATATCATGTACGTCGCCCTTCACCGTGGCGAGCACAATCGTGCCTTTCTGTCCGGAGCCGGACTTCTTCTCCATCTTGGGCTCAAGGTAAGCCACCGCCTGCTTCATCACGCCCGCGGCATCGAGCACCGAAGGCAGTTGCATCTTGCGCGCGCCGAACAAGTCCCCGACCGTTTTCATCCCATCGAGCAGCACGGTATTGATGAGGTCGAGCGCGGAATACTGCTGCAGAGCTTCTTCGAGCAAAACTTCAAGGGACTTCTTGCTCGTGCCTTGGCCAACGGATTTTTCGCCGTTGATGATCGCAAACTTCAGCTTGTCCTCCACCGAGAAAGTTTCAACGTGCGCCGTGGTTTCGGCCTCAGTCTTGCCCTTGGTCCCGGCAAAATGCTGCATGTAAACCTGTAGGGGATCGCCGGCCGACGCGTCCCGATAAATCAGCTTCCGTGCAAGCTCAACTTCTTCTTGAGGGATCTTGTACAACGGGTAGATTTTGGTGTAATTCACAATGGCCATGTCCAGCCCATGGTTCACCGCTTCATGCATGAAGACGCTGTTCAGCACC